>CALVKF010000064.1 GCA_944332555.1 uncultured Bacilli bacterium | reverse complement strand
AAGTTTTGACGGAATCTTCCTTGTTTACCTTTAAGCATGCTAGATAAACTCTTAAGTGGACGATTACTTGCAGCAGTAATACTTCTGCCACGACGACCATTATCAAATAGAGAGTCAACAGCTTCTTGAAGCATACGTTTTTCATTTTGAACAATGATTGTTGGTGCTCCAAGTTCTAATAATTTCTTTAAACGATTATTTCTATTAATAATTCTTCTATATAAATCATTTAAGTCACTAGTTGCAAATCTTCCTCCATCAAGTTGAATCATTGGACGAAGTTCTGGAGGTATTACAGGTAGTACATCTAAAACCATCCATTCAGGTTTATTACCTGATTCTTGGAATGCTACTAAGCAATCAAGACGTTTTACTAAACGAATTCTCTTTTGACCTGTAGTATTTTCAAGTTCTGCTCTTAAATCTTCAATTTCTTTATCTAAATCTACTCGTTTAAGTAGTTCTTTAATAGCTTCAGCACCCATACCTACAGTGAAGGTATTACCATATTTTTCATAGTATGCCCGATATTCTTTATCAGACAATGTTTGTTTTACTTCTAAAGGTGCAGTACCCGGGTCAATTACAACATAAGAAACAAAGTATAATACTTCTTCTAGGTCTCTTGGTGACATATCTAGGACAAGCCCCATTTTTGATGGTACACCTTTAAAGAACCAAATGTGAGAGCAAGGAGCAGCAAGTTCAATGTGCCCCATTCTTTCACGTCTAACTTTAGATAGAGTAACTTCTACTCCACAACGGTCACAAACAATATTTTTATATCTAAGTCTTTTGTATTTGCCACAGCTACATTCATAATCTTTAGTTGGTCCAAAGATTTTTTCGCAGAATAAGCCATCACGTTCGGGTTTAAGCGTACGATAATTAATTGTTTCAGGTTTCTTAACTTCTCCATAAGACCATGAACGAATTTTTTCTGGAGAAGCAATACTAACCTTTATTCCTTTAAATTTACTTACATCAATCATTTTTATTCACCTATATCCCCTTCATCATTCGCAGGCATATCACCCGGAAATACTAAATCATCCAAATCATTTTCTTCGTCTTCTGCAAATTCATCAATTGGTTCTGATGGGACACTTTCTTCTTTAATATCATTTGGTGTTACTTCGATTTCATCGATTCTAAAAGTTCCCGAATCATCTTCATCTTCTTCTATTTCTTTAAATTCTATAACGTTATCATCTTGATCAATTATTTGAACATCTAGAGCTAATGCTTGGAATTCTTTAACTAATACTCTGAAAGATTCAGGAACACCAGCTTGATCAACAACTTTACCTTTAACTAGAGATTCATAAACTTTAACACGTCCTGTTATATCATCGGCTTTTACTGTTAAAATTTCTTGTAATACATGGCTAGCTCCATAAGCATATAGTGCCCAAACCTCCATTTCTCCAAATCTTTGACCTCCGAATTGAGCTTTACCACCAAGAGGTTGTTGAGTAACAAGGGAATATGGTCCAGTTGCCCGAGCATGTAATTTATCATCAACCATGTGATGTAATTTAACCATATACATTACCCCAACGTTTATTCTATGATCGAATGGTTCTCCGGTACGACCATCACGAAGTTCTACTTTTCCATCTTCAGCCATACCTGCAGCTTTCATTTCTTCTAAAATATCTTCCCATTTAGCTCCATCAAATACAGGAGTTGCATAATGAACACCTAATTTTTTACCAGCCATTCCTAAATGTAATTCAAGAATTTGACCGATATTCATACGAGATGGAACACCTAGAGGATTAAGCATAATGTCAACTGGACGACCATCTGGTAAGTAAGGCATATCTTCTTCTGGTAAAATTAGTGAGATAACCCCTTTATTTCCATGACGACCTGACATTTTGTCTCCAACTTGGATTTTTCTTTTTTGTATTATATATACTCTAATAACTTTAGATACACCAGCACCTAGTTCATCAGAATTTTCTTTAGTATATACTTTAACATCGTGAACAATACCACCAGCACCATGTTCAACACGTAGTGATGTATCACGAACTTCACGAGTTTTTTCACCAAATATGGCATGTAATAATTTTTCTTCACTAGTTAATTCTTGAACACCTTTTGGTGTAACTTTACCAACTAGAATGTCCCCTTCTTTTACTTCAGTACCAATACGTACTATACCTTCAGAATCTAGATTTTTACGAGCATCTTCTCCAACATTTGGAATATCTCTAGTAATTTCTTCTGGTCCTAATTTTGTATCACGACATTCAATATCATAATGGGAAATATGTAAAGATGTATAAACATCATCTTTAACTAATCTTTCATTTAATATTACTGCATCTTCATAGTTATAACCATTAAATGTCATGAAAGCAACAGTCATATTTTTACCTAAAGCTAGTTCTCCACCATCAGTTGATGGTCCATCTGCTATAACTTGACCAGCATGAACTTTATCACCAGCTTTAACTAATGGATGGTGATTGATACAACTTGAAGCATTACTTCTTTCAAAATTTGCAAGATTATAGGTATCAGTTCCTTTAGCAACTTTAACAACAATTTTTAGAGCATCAGCATATTCTACTACTCCATCTGCTTTACAAACAATTGTTGAACCAGAATCTCTGGCAGCAATATATTCAACACCAGTACCAACAATTGGTGCTTCAGTTTCTAGTAGTGGCACTGCTTGACGTTGCATGTTAGCACCCATAAGTGTTCTATTAGCATCGTCATATTCCAAAAATGGTATACAACTTGTAGTAATTGCCACAACTTGAGAAGGGGCAACGTCGATATAATTAACATGCATTTTATCAACATATACAGTATCACCATTTAAACGAGCGATAACTTCATCATCAATAATTTCATTATTATCATTAATATTGATTGTTGCTTGCGAAATATAATAATCTTTTTCTTCATCAGCAGTCATATAAACTACTTCATCTGTAACTTTACCATCAATAACTTTTTTATATGGAGTCATAATAAAACCATATTCATTAACTTTTGCATAACCCGCAAGAGATGTGATAAGACCAATGTTTTGTCCTTCTGGAGATTCAATTGGACAGATACGTCCATAGTGAGATGAATTAACGTCACGAACGTCCATTCCTGCACGATCACGTGATAGTCCTCCAGGTCCCAGACTTGATAAACGTCTTTTATCTGTAAGTTCTGCAATTGGGTTAATTTGATCCATGAATTTAGACAATTGAGAAGAACCAAAGAATTCTTTTAAAGCTGCAGTTACTGGACGAATGTTAATTAAAGTTTTCGGAGTAACTGTTTCTAATTCTTGAGTAGTCATTCTTTCACGAATAACTCTTTCCATTCTGGCCATACCAATTCTAAATTGATTTTGGATTAATTCTCCTACTTGACGAACACGTCTATTTCCTAAATTATCAATTTCATCATCTGAACCAATACCACTATGTAAACCAATATAATAGTTTAGTGATGCATAAACATCAGGTATTGTAAGTCTTCTTACATCAACAGATGTATCAGTACCAATTATAGTAATAGTTTTCTTTTCATCAAGAGGATCTACTACTTTAACTGTTTGAATATTTTTATAATCATCTAATTCTTCATTTATTTTAGCTTCTTTTATATTTAGACCTTCCGCAAATAAAGGTTTTAGTGTTTCTAATAATTCTTTAGTTATAACGCTACCAGCTGGAGCCACAACTTCTTGATTATTAATAATAGGTTCTGCTAAAGTTAATCCTGCTAATCTATCTAATACATTTAATTTTTTATTAAATTTATAACGACCAACTTTGGCTAAATCATAACGGAATCTATCAAAGAATCTAGTAATAAGTTGATTTTTTGATGAATCAAGAGTTGCTGGTTCACCAGGTCTTAATTTTTCATAAATCTCAATTAAGGCTTCATCAGTATTATTAGTACTGTCTTTTTCTAAAGTATTAATAATATATTCATTATCACCAAATAATTCTATAATATCTTCATCACTAGATAAACCTAAAGCTCTAAGTAATGTTGTAACAGTTACTTTTCTAGTTCGATCAATTCTTACATACAAAACATTACGAGCATCTGTTTCGTATTCTAACCAAGTACCTTTATTAGGAATTAATTCTCCACTTATAATATGTCTTCCGTTTTTGTCAATTTCTTTTTTAAAATAAACACTAGGACTACGTACAAGTTGCGATACAATTACTCTTTCTGCCCCATTTATAATAAATGTTCCAGCATCAGTCATTAAAGGCATATCTCCTAAGAATATTGTTTGTTCTTTTACTTCTCCAGTTTCATGCACATAAAGACGAGCTTCAACTTTAAGTGGTGCAGCATAGTTTACCATTCTTTCTTTAGCTTCTTTAATAGAATATCTTGGTTCATCAAAATAATAATCCCCAAATTCTAAAGAAATATTACCTGTAAAGCTTTCAACAGGAAATAAATCATCAAAGATTTCTTTGATGCCTTCATTTAAAAACTCTTGATAACTTTTCTTTTGAATTTCTAATAAATCTTTCAATTCCAAAACGTTTTTCGTTCTCGAAAAACTTCTTCTTTCACGATAGTCACCAAATTTTTTTACTTTATAAGCCACGATATCACCCCATACACAATTTTTTAGCTATTTCTATTTAAAAAAATAAATATACCACCAATTTAAAATTCTAAATCTTAAATGAAAATTTGTCAACTGATTTTTTGCGAAAATTGAAAAAATCTGCACTTTTTTTCATATTTTAAATATTATACCACTTATTTAATGCTTTTTTTGTCGATTTAACTACTAAATGTTATTTAATTATAATTTTTTTGATTTCAATAAAAGTTCCCCTTTTCTTCGACATATATTTAGTATACAATAAATTTTAAAATGAGTCAATTAATTTGATGTAATTTTAATACGATGTGAAGTGAAAAAGTAAATTCCAGTTTTAATGTATGCAACCAGAATTTAGTTATTCACATAATTCCAGTTGAATTT
>CALVKF010000063.1 GCA_944332555.1 uncultured Bacilli bacterium | reverse complement strand
TATATAATGCAATAAAAAAAGACCTAAAAATAGGACTTTTATGCATTTTATATAAAAAGTTAAGTGGCAAACTCCGGAATATTTTGAAGTTGGTTCATGTTCTAATTTAGGTGATGCTCAAGCAAGAAGACTGAGTATTAGAACTAAAGGTGAAAATGGTAATTATTATGTTCACACATTAAATAATACAGTTCTTGCATCAACTAGAGCTTTAATTGCTTTAATTGAAAATAATTACCAAAGTGATGGCTCTGTGAGTGTTCCTAAAGTATTACAACCTTATATGGGAGGATTAGAAATAATTAAACCAAAGTATTAGAATTTTTTCTAATACTTTTGCATTTTATAGAAATAATGTGTTATTATACTATGCATGAACAGGTGATTAATATGGATGACAATTTAATAAAATTATTAGTTTATTTTGGTACTATAATAGGTACTAATGAATTTAATAATTATTTAGAAAGAAAAAATTTTGCAGAATTTAATCAAGAATTTGAAAACGTAGAATTTAGTTCTGATGATGTTAAAATTATTGAAAGTAAAATGACATATTCCAAGACATTTAATCTTTTAGTGGGCATTAATATAATAGTTTCTTTTTTAAATTATTATTATCGTGATAAGAAAATGAAAGATCTAAAATTAAAAGTTAGAAGTAAACTAGCATATATTGAAGCTTTAAGAAAACAAAATGAAGAAATTGAAAAATATCGTAATGGCCCAAGAAATTATTTTGTGGGTTATTATGAAGATAATAAGCCAATTGTAATTTGGTTTACATTTGATGGGCTAATGGTACATATAAGTCCTGATTCAGCAGCACCTTTTATAGTTTTAAATGAAAGAAAAAAACGAGATATATTATTAGGAGTATTTAGTGATTTAATAAAAGGTGTTGATGGATATATGTATAGCGATAATATAATTGAAGTATTAAAAAGTCCAATAGTTAAATTAATGGTTATGGAATACTTAATGGAAAAAGATGATCATGGAAGAACTAGGTAAATGTCGATTTTTGTCGACTTTTCCCTAGTTTTGTCGAATCGCTTGCAAAATGAAAAAAAACTGGTAAAATGGTTATTGAAAGCGGGTTTTGGAAGATATTATTATGTTTAATACTTGACTCTTATTGGATATTTAACCTTTCTTAAAACACAATTCACTCTTAAATCCGGCGATAAATCTTAAAATCCCGCTTTCATAGATGGGATTAGAAAATAAGATAATGATTTACGATTAAATGAAAAAAATAGCAAATGTTTTGCTATTTTTTCATTATGGATTTAGGATAAGGTTTTCTTTCATCTGTAAGATATAATATATAATCAACACTTGTATTATAAAATTCTGATAGTTTTTTTAAATATTCTAGAGGAATATTAATTTTTTCTAATTCATATTTACTATAATTAGATTGATCAACTTTTAAATAATCAGCTATATCTTTTTGATATAAGTCTTTATCTTCTCTTAATTCTTTTAATCTATTCATACTTTCTCCTTGTAAATATATTACAACAGTTACAATTTGACTATTGACAAATAGGTACATTTTGCCTATAATTTTATATGAAAGGTAAAATATGCATATGAAGAAGATGTTGCTATTAAGTAGTGTGTTATTAACATTAAGTATAATAACAATTATTATCTTTAACAATTTGGATAATAAAGAAAATAATATAATATCAAACGTAAATAAAGATACAGAAGTAATAAATAGTAATATGATAACTATGATGTATGAAACAGATGCTGGTACAGGTATCTATGAAGAAACAAAAGATATAACATGGCCAGAATCAGGATATATATTTAATAATAATTTAAGTGGTTGCGAAAATGGTGGAGAATTAGAATATAATTCTATAAATAAAACAATAAATTTATTAAGTAATTCTTCAGATAGATGCTATGTGTACTTTGATAAATATGATGGAGTATGGATAGATAATGTAAGTATAACTAATGTAACAGGATCATCAGTTACATTAGATATAAGTGCTACAAGCGAAAATGGTAGTATTACAACATATTATTATTCATTAAATGATAGTGAAGAATATCAAGAAACAACATCTAATCCAATAACAATAAATGACTTAAATAAATTAACAGAATATAAGATAAGCATTTATGCTATAGATAGCACAAATGCTAGATCTAATATATATGAAGTAATAGTTAGTACTACAGATGAGTCGGGGCCAGTGATAAATAGTGTTAGTGTTAGTGATATAACAAGTTATGGTTTTACATTAACAGTAGATGCAACAAGCGATGTGGGAATAAAAAGATATTATTATATAATTGAAAGTGAAAATATTGCAGGGACAAGTGTAAGTAATACATATGCTTTTTATGACTTAAAAGATAATACTGGATATAATATTATAATATTTGTAGAAGATAATAATGGATTATATTCGGAACAATATAGTTTAAGTGTGTCAACTACAGAAGTTATTTATTTAGCAAATTATATAAAGTCGCTATATACATCACAAGGAGCAAATGGAATATATTATCATACAAGTAGTTTAGCAAATGGGGCAGGAGATAACTCATATAGATATTCAGGAGCAAACCCAAATAATTATGTGTGTTTTGGCAGTGACGAAGAAATTTGTCCTGAAGATAATTTGTACCGCATTATTGGAGTATTTGATGATGAAGTAAAATTAATTAAATCAACAAGTTATGGAGGATATCAGCTAGATATTAATGGAATAAATACATGGAGTTCATCAAGTTTAAATACGACATTAAACTCAGTTTATTTAGTAAGTTTAGATAATTGGGCACAAAAAATAGCTTTTTATGATTGGAAAGTAGGTGGGATGGATCATTATAATGGAAGAAGTACACCTAAAACTGCATATGATTACGAAGTAGGAGTTGAATCAGAAAGTACAACATATTCAGCAAGAATCGGATTAATGTATGTATCGGATTATGGTTATGGGGCAACTCATGAAAGTTGGACAACTAATTTAAGTAGTTATAGAAATGTTACAACAAATTGGTTACATTTTAGTTCATCTGAATGGACAATCACTCCTCACGTAAATTTTGAAAATTATTCGTTTGCAGTGGGGTTAAGTAGTGTGGAATATGCATTAGTTAATAGGTATAAAGAAGTTCGACCTTGTTTTTACCTAAACTCAAATGTTTCCTATGTTTCCGGTATAGGAAGTAGTTCAGATCCTTATAGATTATCTGTTTAAAAGTTTTATCTGTTCATTTGAAAAAATCTAGCATAATTGCTGGATTTTATTTTGTTTTTGA
>CALVKF010000062.1 GCA_944332555.1 uncultured Bacilli bacterium | reverse complement strand
AATTCGCTTATCTGTTTAAAAGTTTTATCTGTTCATTTGAAAAAATCTGGCTTAATTGCTAGATTTTATTTTGATTTTGAACAGATAAAACTTACATGTTGAGTAACTGGTTCAGTAAATCTTGGTCATCATTCCAATCTGGTAATTCTTCTACTAACTGTGGTGTTACTTTTTCTATTGCTTCAAATTTTGATTTTGTTATTGCTCTAACATAATCTTGTGTTACTTCAACACTAGAATGTCCCAATAACTCTTGTATATATACTATATTTACTCCTTTATCTAATAAATGTATTGCTCTTGATCTTCTAAATGTATGTGGAGTAATTTTTTTGCCATCTATGATATTTATTTTTTTAAATAAATATCTTATTAATTCATAACTTTTTATTTCAAATAAATACATTTTACTATTATTTTCTTTTAAATAGTGAATTAACATATCTTTCGTTGGTTCAATTATTGGTACTATTCTTATTTTATTTCCTTTTCCTGTTAATTTAATACTCTTTGCTTCTAAATTGATATTTTCAATCTTTAGATTGATAATTTCACTTGCCCTGGCTGCAGTATCATATAATAGTGATAATATCAATAAATCTCTTCTTCCTTTTTTAGTTGTTTTGTCTACTTTTGATAATATTGATGCTATTTCATCTTCCGTTAAACAATCTTGAATAGGTTTAACACACTTTTTATAATTAATTGTTAAGACTTTATTTATATTATCTATATTTTGAGTTTCATAATATAAACAATATTTATAAAATGATTTTATACATGCAAGCCTTTGATTTCTTGTTCTTATACTATTTCCTTTTTCTTCTAAAGAATTAAGATAATCTAATATTATATCTCTAGTAATATTTTCAAATGTGATATCTTTTAATTTAATATTTTTAGTATTTACTAAATACTTTATTAACATTTGAAATGTTTTAGTATATGATCTTATTGTTTCTTTTGAAACATTCCTTTCTATTACTAAATATTCTTTTAAAAACTTTGATAAATAATAAGAAAAATTTTTATTCATTCTCAGCATCCTCCATATTAGGTATTAAATACCCTAATTCTTCTTCTGATATTTTATTTACTATATTAAGTAAATCATTAGTTATTTGAAAATAATAACTTAATGAATTTAAACTTTGATGTCCTGTATGTGTTTGAATTATTGGTAACATTACATTTAAATCTGTACCTTCATTCATAAATTTTTGAGTTAAATGAACTATAAAAGTATGTCTTAAATCATGTATTCTTGGACCATTATCAGTTTTTATTATATTTGATAAAGTTAAAACTTTATCAAAATATTTTTCTACACTTGATATTGAAACATCAAATAATTTATTATCAAGTTTGAATTTATAATCAAACTTGATAACATAATCATTAATTAAATTATTTAATTTTTCTGATAATACTATTATTCTTTCTTGATTATTTTTAGTTTGTTTAAGATGAAATAATCTATTATAAGAATCATAATCATTAATTGTTAAATTAAGTACTTCACCAATACGCATGCCTGTTTGATAAAGTATTTTAATAATTATTGGATATATAGTTTTATGATAATAAGTATAATGATAATTAAATACTTTATCTAAATTACTATATATTCTCTTGATTTCATCATGAGAATATATATAAGCTTTATATTTTCTTTTTTCTCTTGGATAAATATTATTAGGTATTTGATATGCTTCAATACCTTGTAATTTTAAATATTTACAAAATGCTTTAAATGTTGATATATTTCTAGATATTGTATTCCTTGTTAGATTTTCATTTAATCTAACATAATTTTCCACAACTTCTTTAGTAATAATATCTATATTATTATCATTTAGATATTTAACTATTTCCTTAATGATAATGGAATCGCTTTTATATTTATATCCTAAGTAATTTTTGTATTGCAAAAATTCTTCGGATAGTTTATTATAATTATACATTATTCATCGACCTCCATATAACATTTTGAAAGATTCTGATAATCTACTTTCAAATAAGTATTAGAAGTAGTTTCTATAGAATCTCCGAGGATTGATGCAATAGTGCTCAGAGGAATATCATCATTAAGCATATTGGTAGAAAGTGAATGTCTTAATGTATGAATTCCTTTTTTATTCGCATTAGCATCAATCTTATCAAAATACTTATTAAAATTATTAAATTGTGTCATTTTATCAAATGGATATTTAAATTTAACAAATAAATACTCATTACTACATTTAGGTCTAGCTTTAGTTATATATTCAATTAATGACCAACCAACTTCCATAGATAAAGGTAATATATTTATATTTTTAGTTTTAGGTTGAATAACTGTAAGTTTATAGTTTTTCCAATCAATATCTTTTAATTTAATATTTAATATATCACTAATTCTTAAACCTAATCTTGCAGCAAGTAGTATTATTGCATAATCTCTAATTCCAACTTTTTTCTTTTTGGAAATGCATTCTAATAATTCTTCAACTTTATCAGTTTTTAAATAAGTAGGTACTTTCTTATTTCCAGTTTTTCTTATACTTGGAACATATATAGATAAGTTAGTTATTAATATATGTTCAATAAATAAGTATTCTAAAAAATCTTTTAAAATATAAAAATATCTACCTTTAGATCTATTTCCTGAATCAATAGTATAACTAATAAACATATTAATATGCTTGCTAGTTAAATTGCATAAATTGTTTATTTTATTTTGATAAAAATAAGCAAACATTCTAATTAAATAATCTTTTTTAACTTTAATAGAACTATCAGCATTACATCTAACATTTTTACAATAATCAAGATAATCATTAAGTGTGCTATTCCAATCATCAGGATAATTATTATATTTAGGCATAGGTAAAGCTCTTTTAACCATAAAAGATTTATAAGAATCCCAGTCATCTAAAATTCTTTTAGAACGCATTAATTCTTTATACCTGGATTTAGACTTATTAGAATAAGTAGAAACATCAAAATTATATTGTTCTAATAAGAATTTAGAATAATCAGATTCATCATAAATAAAATTATCAGTATCTTTCCAAAGAATATATTTGTTCCAAATATGTTGATATCCATCCATTGTTGTTTTAGCAAATCCTAATTCCAGACCCTCCTTTCTAATAAAATTAATTTGAGTTTTAAAATCTAATGGTAAACTCATAAAATCCACATCCTTTCCTACCGGGACCAATCCCAGTGGAATATATTATACATGTTATCTGTTCAAAAACAAAATAAAATCCAGCAATTATGCTAGATTTTTTCAAATGAACAGATAAAACTTTTAAACAGATAA
>CALVKF010000061.1 GCA_944332555.1 uncultured Bacilli bacterium | reverse complement strand
TTTTGTACTTTTTTTGTTGCTATTTTGTCCGATAATATATTAGAATAAAAACTTGAAAAGTTTGATTCAGCTTTTCAAATTGAAAGGAAGTGTTTTATGAAACAAAATTTAACTGAATTAATTTATTTGAGGGAGGAGGAAGCAATGAATTTAGAATTATCTTTAAATATGGTAAATACTATGAAAAGGTATTGGAAAGAATTTAAAAGTTATTGTTTAGCTAAAGATATATCTTATTTTGATAATAATCAAATACATTTATATCTCAAAGATAATTATAATTGTTTATTAATTAATAATACTAATAACTTATCTAAAAAACAAAAAGAAGTTATAAAAGCCATGTTATTATTAATAGATATAAATAATATATCAAAATATACAGTTATAACTTATAAAGATATACCATTAAATGATTATTATATGAATATATTAAATAATTATTTAGACTTTTGGCAAAATATTAAGAATAATTCAGAATCTACTATTAAGAAAAAGAAAATATTTACTATATTATTTTTTAATTACTTAATAGATAATAATATTAATGATTTAAAAGAATTAAATAAAGAAATATTATTAAAATATTTAGATAATATTAAAAATGATCTATTAAGTAAAAAAATAAGTATTTATTGGAATTTAAAATCAATATTTTTATATTTAAATGATATTGGATTAGTGAATAACTTTAATTTATTGATACCTATTACTAAAAGATATAAACAAAAGAAATTGCCTAGCTGTTTTACTAAAGAAGATAGCGAAGCTATTATTAATGCCATAAAAGAAGAAGTTAATAATACACCAGCTGGTTATAGAAATTATGCTATGCTTCTAATGATTATGAGATTAGGTATAAGAAAAATTGATGTTATTAATTTAAAATGGGAAAATATCAATTGGGAAAGTAATACAATTACTTTCATTCAAAGTAAAACTAAAAAAATAAATACATTACCATTACCTAATGATGTCGGCGAAGCTATAATTGATTATATAAAATTGGAAAGACCAATAAAAATACGAGGTAATGATGATAATGTATTTATAAGAGCAAAATACCCATTAGTAAAATTAGATGCTAGTTTATCTTTTAATGAAGTTATAAAAAAAGCTTTAATTAAGTGTAATATACCACTTGATAAATACAATAAAATAGGAACACATTCATTTAGGCATTCGCTCGCAACAGAATTAATAAATGAACAAGTTCCAGTTACAATTATAGCATCAATACTTGGTCATAACAATGATAATTCAACAAAAACTTATTTAGAAATAAACAAAAAGAGTTTAGCACTTTGTTTTATTGAGGAAGACTATGAATGAATTTAAGGGAATATTTAAAGATGAATTAAAGAGTTTTATTGAATATAAGAAAAATAATGGTTTTGATTATGAATCAATGATTCATAAACTAAAACATTTTGATAAATATACAATAAATGCTAATTTAACCAAAAAAGAATTGACTAAAGAATTTTTAATGGAATATATTTATAATCACAATAATATAAAAAGTTCTACAAAAGAAGCATATGTAAGTATAATTAGGCAATTTACTATATATTTAAATATAAAAGATATTCCTGCCTTTGTTTTTCCAGAACAATATTTTGATAATCGTAGAAATTTTAAACCATATATTTATTCTAAAGATGAAATACAAAGATTATTTAAAGCAATTAAAGAATGTTATTTAAAAAAGCATCCTAAAAAGCAAGAACAAATAAGATTAATATTTTTAATACTTGTTAAAACTGGAATGCGTATTGGAGAAGTATTAACAATTAAAAGATGTAATATAGATTATGAAAATAATACTATAATATTAGAAAATACTAAAAATGACTGTGATAGATTAGTAGTTATTAATGATAAACTATCTAATGAATTAAAATCATTTGAAGAACAATATAATAAAAAGTTTGAATATTATTTTGAAAATAGTAATAAAAAGACATATTCAGTTGGCTGTATTTATGCAATATTTAGAAAAATACTATTTAAAGCTAAGATAATGCATACTGAAAACGGTCCAAGAATTCATGATATTCGTCATACTTTTTGCACAAATTCACTTAAACAAGCAATAGATAATAATATTGATTTAGATGCTTTTATACCAATATTAAGTGCTTATGTAGGTCATAAAGATTTAGATTCAACATATAAGTATCTACATTTAACTTATGAAGTTTTTGATGATATCAGAGATAAAATAAAAGATATTATAAATATAGAAAGAGAGATAAATTATGAAGAATTATAAAAGTTTTGCCGAGGCATTAAGTTATTTTTTTAATGATTACTTAACAATTCAAAAGAATTTAAGTAATCATACTATTAAATCATATAAAGCAACATTTAGAATGTTTGTAAAATATTTAATTGATTATAAAAATATAAAACTAGAAAAAATATCATTTGCTGATATTAATAGAGACAATGTTATGGATTTTTTAAAACATATGGAAACGGAATATAAAATATCAATTAAAACTAGAAATCAAAGACTAGCAGCAATAAAATCTTTTTGTAGATATGTATCTCATGAACCTATTGAATATTTGAATAATATATCTCAAATATTAGAGATAGCATTTAAAGGAGATGATAATAAAGTAGTTGTAATCGATTATTTAACTAAAGAAGAATTAACAACATATTTAAATGTTATTTCTACAAAAAACAGAAAAGGTATTAGAGATTATGCACTAATTAACTTAATGTATGATAGTGCTGCACGAGTTGAAGAAATGACTAATATTAAGGTAAATGATCTTAATCTAGGAAATAATCCTAGTGTAATGCTATATGGTAAAGGTAAAAAATATAGAACTGTACCTATTTGTAATAGTACTAGAGATTTATTAATTAAATATATTGAATTATTTAAATTAAATAATTTTGAATATTTATTTATGGGAAATAAGCATTCAAAATGTTCAACTAAAATGATTACTCATATTGTTAATAAATATGCTGAAATTTCTAAAATAAATAAAAATATTCATCCTCATGTATTTAGACATACTAGAGCTATGCATATGATAGAAGCAGATATTCCTTTAGTTTATATTAGAGATATCTTGGGGCACAAAGAAATAAGCACTACTGAAGTATATGCTAAAGTCAATATCGAAACAAAAAGAAAAGCTTTAGAAAATGTTTATAATATTAACAATAACTTTAATAATGAAACAACTTCTTGGAATAAAAATGAAGAATTAATAAAATCTTTATTAGAACTTGATTAAAGAATTATTGGACAAATATTTTAATAAAAGCACTAGAATAATAAATAATCT
>CALVKF010000060.1 GCA_944332555.1 uncultured Bacilli bacterium | reverse complement strand
AGAAAAGTTCGTAGAAAAGTTCGTAGAAAAGTTCGTAGAAAAGTTCGTAGAAAAGTTCGTAGAAAAGTTCGTAGAAATTGGTCGCCGATAGCGACCAATTTTCTTTATTAAAGATTAATATTATTTTATTTTTTATGGGAGTTTAACGGTATTATCTACTTCTTTAATTACTTTCCATGTTCCTCCTCTATCACTACCATCTCTTTTGATTATTTTATTATCAATAAGATATTTAATATTTTTTTGAACACCACGAATAGTAATTCCAAGTATATTAGATAATTCTTTTTGAGTAATTCGTGGATTTTCTTCCATTAATTTGATTATATATCCATGAGTTGTTGATATATAAAGAGGTTCTTCTTCTATTACTTCTTTATTTATAAAATTATTTTTATTAAATTTAAATGTTACTCTTATAAAATTAGGAAAAAATTCAAATGAACTTCTATCATAAACTTTTAATATTTTAATAATACCTGTTCCCATTTGTTCTACTAAATCTAAATCATAAAAAACTTTCATCAATTCGGGATTTTTTGGTGTAGAAAATCCTTCTAAAAATTCATCTTGAGTAACAGAATCTTGTATTCCTCCATAAGAAGATATAACTAATCTATCGCTAAATATTTCAAATTTAGGGGCAAAAAGGTTAGTCCAATCATTATGAGCCATAGCATTAATTACAGCTTCTCTAACGGCATCGTAATCATACATTTTAATTTCTTTTCTTTCAGGATATTCTATTTTAGTAAATGTTTTGTTTTCATTTTTTATTTTATCTAGTATATTGTTAGTGGCTTTAATAATAGAACAATTACCAAAATCTTCACATTCAATCAAATTATCTACTGAGGTTCCACTATATTTACCAAACCTTACAGAAATAGTATTATTATCAGATAACAAATAAGCATTTAAATTATATTTGCCATCTTCTGTAAATAAACCTAATTGTTTTAAAAAGTTTTTATTTATAATTTTACCTTTTTCTTCATAATATATTTTTAATTGTGAAAAAGATAAATTTTGTTCCGGTGAAACTATATTTTTAATACTATTTCTAGTTCTTTTGCTAAATTCATTAACAATTAATTCATTTGGCATATTTTGAATAGAACTACCAATTCGAATAAAACAACCTTCTGGTGTCATTCCTAAATCCTTTAAATAATAAGGTCTTTCATTTCCACGAGCAACAATTACTTGAATATATTTTTTATTACCACTTTCATGAACAATAACTTCATAAAGACCAAGTGTTGATGGCATAATTTTATCTTTTATTCTGTCCTTAATTGTTCTTTGTAATAAATCTGCATCACCATCTATACCAACAATATTGCCATTATCAGCGATACCTATAAAAACATTTCCACCTTTAGCATTTAAAAAAGCTACTACTTCTTCTTCAAATTTGTTAGTCAATTTAACTTTAAATTCGTTCCTATAATCTTCAATAGCATTTAACATAAGTACCTCACATTATAATTTAAACTAATAGTGCGTTGTGTAAACAAGCACCGTTTATCTTCTTTGTGTAAATAATATAACATAAGTAATATTACATATCAATAGAAAAATAATAAAATTTGAATAAACCCAGTGATTTTATTCACTGAGTTTATCAAGATTGTTTTCTTTAATAATATTTTTTACTTCATCAACACTTAAATCTAATGCTATAGCAATAGTTTCTATTGGCAAGTTATTTTCAAGAGCATTTTTGATGAAATTACATTTTCTACCTTCTTCTTTGCCTTCTTGTCTAGCAATCATTATTTTTTCATCTTCTTCAGATATATCTCTAATGATTGCTCCTTCAGTAAAATATGCTTTCTTTAATATTTTTTTAAATTCTTTTATTACATCTTCTGCAGAATATTCATTTTCTAATTTATCTAAATAGAAAAATAAAGTATCTATAAATTTATTAAATGTATATGAATTCATATATTTTCTCCTCATAGTTTAATTAAAATCTTCATCATCATTGTCATCTTCATCACTTTGATTACCATTTATTATATCATTATATACTTCAAATAATTCTTTCATATTTAAATCAGTTACTTCTAATATAGTTTCTAAAGATATCCTTTTTTATATAATCTTTTAGCAATTTTAATATTTGCTTTCTTTTTTCCATCAGCAAAGCCATCATCGTACTTTTCTTCTAACTGTGCTTTACGAAGCATTTCTCTATCTTTTTCAGGTGTTACTCCCCAATAAAATTCTACATTCTTTTTCCTTTTCATATTTTTATTTCTCCACAGAATTTTCTCTTTCCTCTTCTTCTCTTAGTTCTCTAATAAAATCTTCATCATTATTTAATCTTATTATTTCTTGCTTATATTTTTTTATTACATCATCATCTGGATAAAGCTTTTCTAGTTCATCTAGTTCATCTAAATCCATATCAAGCATTAAAATATACTTATACTTATCAAACATTTCTTTATTAGCTATTTTCATAACAATTACCTCCTTGTAAACATTATAACATAAGGTTTCGTTTATGTAAATAGCAAAGTTAAATAAAGCCGGTGATTTTATTCACCGGTTTTATCAAGATTGTTTTCTTCAATTATGTTTTTTACTTCATCAATACTTAAATTTACTATCTTAGCAATAGTTTCTGTTGAAATACCTTCAGAAATAGCACTTTTAATGACATTAATTGTTTTTTCGTCAGAACCTTGTTTTAAGCCTTTAGAAAAATTGATGTTTCTTTCAGTATTAAGTAATTTAGCTTTGTCTTCATCAGGATCAATCCAAAAATCTTCATTCTTTAACATAATCAATTTGAAAAATTCCTCCTTTATCTCATCATTTGGATAATATTTTTCTAACTCTTCTTTATCCAAATCAAACATGAATACATATCTGTAATCATATTCACTTCTAACACCATTATAGCATTCTTTCTTTAAGTTTTCTACATTAACTTCAATTATGGCGACATTTGGAATAAACTTTTCTAAATCATCAGTTTGTATATAAAATTTTCTTATTCCAGAATTAGTATTTAAATCATAAGTATCCCCATAATTTAAATTAATTTGAATATATTCACTAGCTGAATCATATTTATCTCCTCTTTTAGTTAAATTGCTATAAAATGATGAGAAAAAGATGAAATTACGAAATCGTTTAGCATCAGTATAATCATTTAAATTAACTTCGACATTAATATAAGAGTTTTTAGTTTTTACTATTATATCTACAGTCTTTTTTCTTTCTTTAGCCTTCTTAGCAGTAAGCTCATTATTCACAAAATCTACTATTTCCACTGGCTCTTTTAATATTTGAGAAAGTAAAGCTTCAAATATTTTTTTACCATGATCATAGTCTTCAACAATAATTTTAAACATTTGATCATCTGATCCTTTAACAAATTCTTTTTCTTCAACTTTCAATTTATTCTCACCTCCTTAGCTCTATATAATAGCAGACTCATTTTAAAAAATTTGTCGAAAAAAGTCGAAGATATTAAAAAAATTGCATTTTTGCATTTTTATCTCTAAGCTCTCCATCAATTAAAGTATCACTTAACTTT
>CALVKF010000059.1 GCA_944332555.1 uncultured Bacilli bacterium | reverse complement strand
ATATAATAGGAAAGTCATACTTTTTTAAATAAAACCATTGACATCCAAACTACTGTTTGGTATACTTGATTTACAAGGAGGAAATTTGGTATGGCTACTATTTTAAAAGGTTATCAATTTAGATTATATCCTAACAATGAACAAAAAAAGTTAATCAATCAAACTATTGGTTGTTCTAGATTTATATATAATCATTTTTTAGAAGAACGAATAAATGAATATAAAAAAACAGGTATATCAAAAACTTGTTATGAACAAATAAAAGAAATACCACAATTATATAAAGATTATCCCTGGTTAAAAGAAGTAGATAGTTGCAGTTTAAGAGCACCTGTATTTTATTTGGAAAATGCATATCATAGATTTTTTACTCAAAATAATGGTTTTCCTAAATTTAAAAATAAAGATACAGGTAATAGTTATAAAACCAATAATATTAAAAATACTTATAAAGATAAAAACTATGAAAGTATAAAAATAGATTTAAAAAATAGAACAATAACATTACCAAAGTTAAAAAAAGTACCTATCAGAGGTTATAGAAATAAAGAAGTCTTTGTCGGCGATATAAAAAGTGCAGTTATAAGAAGAGAAGGGCTTAAGTATTATGTAAGTGTATTAGTAGAAGTTCCACTAATACTACCTCCATTTCAACCTAGAAGTATTGTAGGACTAGATTTAGGAATAAAAGATTTAATAATAACTAGTCATAATGAAAAGATAGAAAACAATTTAGAATGCACAAATATTAATAAAAGAATAAAAGGATTACAAAAAGCCCTTGCTAGAAGCCAAAAAGGAAGTAGGAATAGAGAGAAAATAAAATTAAAAATAAAACGAGCATATATGAAATTAAAGAATATCCGTAAACATTTAATCCATGATATAACAAATAAAATAGTTAAAGAAAATGATATTATCGTAATGGAAGATTTAGATATTAAAGCAATGTATCAAACAAGAAGTATAGCCAAACATTTAGTAAATATCCCGTTAGCTGAAATAAAACGAGTCTTGGAATATAAGTGCCTTTGGCAAAATAAAAAATTATATAAAATAAATAGATATTATCCAAGTAGTCAAGTTTGTTCAGTATGTGAATATCAAAATAAAAAGTTAAAAGATTTAAGTATAAGAAAGTGGGAATGTCCTAAATGTGGATATATACATGATCGAGATATCAATGCTAGTATTAATATAATGTTTGAAGGATTAAAAATATATATGCGAAGTTTAATATAAATTAAAATAAATAAAATAAAAATAGTAGGGTGGCGACCATCCGAAGTTGGTCTGTGGAGAGTCCAAAGGACTCAATGAAGCAGAAATGCCTTGTGGTGATACAAGGATAGTCAAAATATATTTTGACTTTTGTTCTGGAATTTTTAGTGCAAAAATTAGATTATGAATTATATCAATTATTATTTGTTCAAAAAGATTTAGAAACATCTAAAAATGTTTGGCAAAAAGTTGTTAATAATCCTGTCTTTTTAAATATGGCAATTAGAGTAGTGGAAAAAGATAATGGGGCATCTTTTTTAGCTCCAACCATTGTTTTTCTAATGCTTAATAACCCAAGTATTGTATCAAAAGATATTTATGATGCTTTGGTTAAAACATTATTTAATAATCCGGATTTAACAACTGGTATAGTTGTAGATAATGAAGTTCTAGATTACTTGAGTCTTGTTATTAGAAATAATGAAAATATTATAACTGAAAGATGGAAAAGAGTAATATTTAATAGGATTCAAAAAAGCCATGGCCTTTATGAACAATTATCTTTAGTTAATTATAATACTATTTCTAGTAATGGTTATGTAGCACTTAATTATCAAAATGGTAATTTTTGTGTTAGTTTAAGAGAAGATGAATATAAATCTATAAATAACAATTCACATTTTACTATCATTAATGAACCAAGAATAAAAGATGCCAGAGATTTTCGTTATCAAATCTTAAATAATCCAAGTTTTTCTGATACTGAAAAAGAATATGTATCAAGATTAATTAGAACTGATGCCTTAATGTTAGAACAACTTAATAAGCCAGAACAAGCAAATGAAAACATAAGAAGAGTTGCTATTTAAGTAAAACTCTTTTTATTTTTCTAAAAGTGTTGTATACTAATAATGGTGAAGAAAATGAAAAGTGAAGTAAGTATTAATATTAGTGCAAGACATGTTCATCTAACTAAAGAAGCTCATGCTAAGTTATTTGATCATGATTTAACAGTAAGAAATCCTTTAAATCAAGTAGGTCAATTTGCGGCGAATGAAACTGTTACAGTTAAAACAGAAAAAGGTGTATTTGAAAATGTTCGAATAATTGGACCATTGAGAGGCTATAATCAAGTAGAATTATCAATGACTGATGCTAGAAAACTAGGTATTAGGCCCCCAGTCAGAAAGAGTGGACATTTAGATGGCGCAGAAATTGTAACAATTTCTACGCCTAAAGGAGAAATTACTGAGTCTTGTTGTATTATAGCAGATCGTCATGTTCATATGAATCCTGATAAGGCTAAAGAACTTGGCGTTGTTGATGATGAAGTATTAAAACTTCATATTAATGGTGAAAAACCTGGAGTAATCGATGTTTTAGCTAAAGTATCAGATGACGGATATTATGAAGTACATCTTGATACTGATGATTCTAATGCTTTTTTAATAACTCCAGGAGATATAGGTATACTTACAAAAGACTAAAAAAGGTATTTTACAATGAGTTTAGTTTGAGTTCCATGTTTGGTGTTTACTAGTTCGCTAGTAATATTGGACATGGGGATTAAAGGGGCTACGGTGCCTTTTTTCTTTTGAGTGAGGATTTAAAAATGTTACATTGAGTAACATTTTTTCTTTACTTATGATAAACCTGATGCTATAATTGAGTTAGATATTAAGGCCCTCCCTTGATTTTAGTTTTTTTAATTTATATTTATGTTTAGGGCGAAATATATAAAGAAAGGAGAAGAACTTTGGCAACAAAGTTAAATCATAGTAACAACACATCCCGCTATGATAATTGTTATAATTTATTAAGAAAATAAAAGAAAAGGAGGTAAAATGAACAATAATAAGTTAGAAACAATAACAAATTTATTTGAAGGTTTCCAAATAAGAAGTGTTTGGGATAATAATAAAGAAGATTACTACTTTAGTGTAGTTGATGTAATTAGTGCACTAACAGGTAGTTCTAATCCTAGAGATTATTGGTTTAAATTAAAGATTAGAATGACCGAAGAAGAAAAAAGTGAACTGTCGACAAAATGTCGACGGTTGAAAATGAAAGCTCAAGATGGCAAATTTAGAGAAACAGATACTTTAGATACCAAAGGTATATTAAGGCTTATTGAGTCTGTGCCATCTCCTAAAGCAGAACCGTTTAAATTATGGCTAGCATCTCTAGGTAGTGAGTATTTGATGAAGTATTTGATCCAGAAAGAGCTATAGCTAGAGGAATTGAATATTATCGTAAAAAAGGGTATAGTGATGAATGGATTGAAGCAAGAATAAAGGGAATATTTAATCGTAAAAAGCTCACTGATGCATGGAAGGATGCTGGTGTTACTGAAGGCTATGAATATGCTCAACTAACCAATGAAATATATAAAGAGTGGTCTGGTATGACTGCTAAAGAGTATAAAAATTTTAAAGGTTTAAGAAAAGAATCTTTGAGAGATAATATGTCTGATTTAGAAGTAGCTCTTACAGA
>CALVKF010000058.1 GCA_944332555.1 uncultured Bacilli bacterium | reverse complement strand
CTTTTATTTTATTTAATTTTTATTAGTTACCTCTGTTATTAAAACTCCAACCGGCACCTAAAATTATAACTAGTAAGATAAATAATACAATCCATATTGCTCCACCAATTCCATATCCACTTGTATATCCGGCATATCCACCACAGCAAGGGTTTTGATAGCCATAACCGCCGCCATAGTAGCCATTGTTTCCATAGTAATACATATATATACCTCCTTTTTGTATCTACTATAATTTATTACTAATTACTCTTTTTTGACATTAAAAATACCTAAATTTTATATTTTTTTATAAAATTTAGAATATTTGTGCTAAAATTATAGGTAGGAGAGTAAATATGCGAAAACTATTATCTAAAATGGATATACCACTACTTTTAGTAATACTTTTATTTATAGTTTTAGGTCTTACTATGATTTATAGTGCATCAAGTGTATCTAGTGTAGTTAGATACGGCTATGCTCCATATCATTTCTTTGTCAGACAAGCTATATTTGTAATAGTAGCTCTATTTGTAGGTTTTGTTCTTATAATTAGATTACCTACAAGAACTTATGGGCCCCTAGCTTGGCCAATGCTTATTTTAATAATTTTAGCTTTAGTTTTAGTTTTAATTAAAGGAAAAGTTACTAATAATGCTCAAAGTTGGTTTGATTTAGGTTTCTTTAGTTTACAACCAAGTGAGTTTGCTAAATCTATTTTAATTATATTTTCGGCAGTATTTTATAATAAATTACATTATAAAAAAACTAAATATATTTATTTATATTTAATTCCTCTAGCTATGGGAGCTTTAGTGGCGGGTTTAATAATGAAGCAACCAGATTTAGGTAGTGCAGCAATTATTGCTGGTATTGTGTTTTTAACTTTTATAAGTATTCCTTTAGTTAAAAATCAAATGATTAGGTTTATTAAAGTAATAGCTATAGGTCTTGTTATTGGAGCAGTTGTATTTTTATATAGTGGATCAGATTTTTTAAACAGTATGCAATTAGGTAGATTAAATTTTCAAGATCCTTGTAGTAGATATACAGAATCTAGTGGATATCAAGTATGTAATGGCTTTATTGCCATAAATAATGGGGGTTTATTTGGAGTAGGACTTGGTAATTCAACGCAAAAATATTTATATTTACCAGAATCACATACAGATTTTATATTTCCAATTATAGTTGAAGAATTAGGTTTAGTTACAGGTATTTTAATAATACTAGGATATGTATTTATGTTGTACCGCATTTTGAAGATTGCTAAGGAATCAGAGAATTTGCGCTGTTCAGTACTAGCGTATGGTACATTTTGGTTTTTAGCCCTACATATTTTAATTAATTTACTAGGTATTTTAGCACTTATTCCCTTAACTGGTGTACCACTTCCACTTTTAAGTTATGGTGGATCATTTACTGTTAATATTATCGTAATGTTATTTGTAGTTGAAAGAGTTAATATAGAAAATAAAATAAATAAAACTAAAAGAGAAATTAAAGCATTATAAAACTAGGAGTTAACGCACTCCTAGTTTATTTTTGGGACAAGATAATTCTTCATCGGTAAGACCTATTATATAATCTGATGAAATATCTAAATATTCACATATTTTAGCTAAATATGTTATGGGCATAATATTAATTCCTTTTTCGTATCTCGCATATTGTTGTTGTTTAATTCCAAGATAATCCGCAATCTCTTTTTGAGTAATATTCCTACAATTTCTAATCCACTCAATCCTATCTGTATAATACATATTTTTCACCAATAACTTTATACCATTTTTTACAACAGATGTGTTGACTATTGAACACATCTGTTGTAAAATAATTAATGTAGTATACAGAATCCAACAAAAAATTTAAAGTACATCTGATACAATTGATGCTGAAAGGGATTGATATTCTTGAAAATAACTAAGAAAAAAGTAGTTTTATGTAGTATTATAAGTATAATTTTAATCGGAGGTATTATTCTAGTTTATAACCTAGGTAAGAGTGATTCTCCAACACTTGCAGAATCAAAACCTAATAAACTCATTAACAATTCTTTTCTAACATTAATGTTAGAACAAGAAGATGGAACATATCAAGAAAGTACATCAAATACATGGCCAAGTGGAAATTATGCTTTTAATGAGGCTTTAAGTAGATGTGAAAATGGTGGAGAACTAAGATGGAATAGAGAAGAAGGTATAGTAAATCTATTATCTAATAAGTCTGATGCCTGTTATGTGTACTTTGATTTATATAATGTAGTTACTATTACAAATGTACAAGCCACTAAAACAACAAATAGTGTAACATTAACAGTAACAGTAGATGCTGGAGAAAATCCAGTAGCTACATATTACTTTAGTATGGATGGAGGAAGAAGTTATGAGACAAGTACAAGTCCTAATTATACCTTTAGTGAATTAACACCAAATACAGCATATACATTTCAAGTATATGCAGTAGATACAGAAGGTTATGAATCCAATGAAGAAACAATAGAAGTAACAACAGATAATTATGTAAATCCGGTCGTTAATAGTGTAACAGCAACAAATGTAAGTAATGATTCAATAACAGTAAGTGTAAGTGCAAGTGCAGGAACAAATGCAATACAAACATATTATTATTCAATAAATAATGGTTCATATACAAGTAGTAGTTCAAACAGTTATACATTTAGTGGACTTTCTGCAGGACAAAGTTATAGCATAAAAGTATATGTAAGAGATACAGGAGGAGTAGATTCAAATGTATATTCAATAAATGCCGAAACAGAAAATGTAGTATATTTAGCAGATGTATGTAATAATGGAAATAATTTAGCAAGTTGTATAACAAGTTTTTATAATTCATATGGAACAGATGCCACCAAATTATATTATCATAATAGTAGTTTAGCCAACGGGGCAGGAGATAACTCATATAGATATGCCGGAGCAAGTGATGAAGTAAATAACTATGTATGCTTTGGAAGTGATGCCGCAAACTGCCCTAGTGATAACCTATATAGAATAATAGGAGTATTTGGCAATCAAGTAAAACTAATCAAAAACACAAGTATAGGAAAGTACTATTGGAGTGGATCAAGCTCAAGTACAAGTAATACATGGAGTAGAAGTACATTAAATACAGAAACATTAAATGGAACATATCTAAGCGGATTCAGTAGTACATGGCAAAATAAGATAGCGACGACAAACTGGAAAGTAGGAGGAATGGCATATAGCAGTATAAATACAGCAAAACAATATTATGATACAGAAATAGGAAGTAGTTCAAGTAGTACAACATATAGTGCAAAAATAGGATTGATGTATGTGTCAGATTATGGATTTGCAGCAAGCCCAGATTATTGGACGACAGAGTTAAGTAATTACAAACTGTCAAAAAGTAGCAATTGGGTGAATATTAATATTAACGAATGGACTATTTCCCGCAATTCGGACCGTTCGAATCGTGCCTTTCGAGTTGTTTCCTCAGGATATGTCAATCACCATGCCGTGCTCGGTTCGTTCGGCGTGCGGCCAGTCTTTTATCTAACATCTTCGATAACATATGCATCGGGAAGTGGCTTGTCCACTGACCCGATTCGTGTGAACTGAAGGTAGGACAAATGCTCGTCTAGGGCCCTTGCGGTCCAGGCGAGCGGGGTGCATTTTGAAATCGAGATAAAAAATAAGTGTGGTTGAGACCAAAAGATAGAACAAAATCTAGCGTGTTTGCGCGAAGTGCAAGCAT
>CALVKF010000057.1 GCA_944332555.1 uncultured Bacilli bacterium | reverse complement strand
ATTTTGTCTATTCCTGCTTTTAATAAATTTATAGCTGTATATTTATTAGCTTCAGTCCGCCCTTCAGCTCGTCCTTCCTCGCGGCCCTCAAGTTTTGCATATTTAACATCAGATGCATGATGCCCTAAAAGGTCCTGATTATCCGGATCACTCAAAAATTCTTCGACATAAGCTACTGTTTGTGCTAACATATCATCCTCCTTATCTTTTATATATTCCTTCATCTCATAAAACCTCTTCATTTTTAATAGTATGGCAAAATTTCTTAACCTTTCGCATTTATTATACGTAAACTCAACCAGTTTGTCAATATCTACTAAAAATAATGTCATTTCTTCGTTTGTTTTAATCCTTGTTATTTGTTCTGTTAATTTATATTCCTCTAATATATTATCCATTTCAAAATCTACTTTATTTCTAAACAAAGTTATCCCCACTACTTTTTTAGCATTAGAATATGGTTCATTTTTCTTAAGCTGATTTCCATATATCCTAGCTATATAACACAAGCTCTTTTTATATTCATCATAACCAAATTGATTATATATTTCTAATGACAATATAATATCCCCACTTAATATTGATAAAATATCTCCATAATAATTTTTTAAACAATAATTGGGAGCAATTATTAAATTTTGAGCATTAGTATCAATAATTTGCTTAATAAGACTTTGATTTAAAAACTCTCCAAATAATTTTAAAAATTCTTGTTGTAATTCTTTATGAGAAAATACATATTTAAAAACATAATCATTTAATAATGGATATTTTAAATCAATTGGTTTATCTTCATTTTCCAAAACTATCCCTCCTTTTTTAAACCAATAAAATTAAATAATAAAAATTAATAATAAATTAATAATTTCAAATAAATTAAATATAACTTCATAATTATCTCCCTCTATAATATATTTTCAACAAAAATACCCAAAATTCTTTTTTTTAAGCAAAGTTTTTTTAACAAATTTTTATGAATGCTTATTTTTTGGCTAATATAAGCCAAAAAATGAGCATAAAAAAAATAATGTAAAGTTTACATGCGTTTACATTATTTTACACGGTCTTTTTAATATAAAATTTATCATCAAAACATTTTATCTACATTATCAGGTACTTTATCATTAATTATTTTACTAACTATTTTATCACTCAAATTTTTATCAACTTTCTTCCCTGTCATAACACTCAAAGTATCAATAACTTCTCTAATTGTTGCTTCATCTTTCATATTACCATTTTGAAGCTTCTGTGCTAGTCCTAATATTGTTTCTTTATTTACATTAGTCTTCTTCTCTACTTTCTTAAAAAAATCATCACCAAATTTCATTAAATCACCCAATATATTATATGAAATTAAAAATAAGAGTTACTCTCCCTTATTTTTAAATTGTAATATTATTGGTGTTCCAGTAAAATCAATATTTTCTCTTAATTTATTTTCTAAATATCTTTCATAACTAAAATGGACTAATTTTTTATCATTTACCTGTAGTTCAAATTTTGGAGGCATATTATCTACTTGATGCACAAAATAAATTTTAAGTCTTTTTCCTTTATATGAAGGTGGTTGATGAATTGATACTGCATCCATAATAATATTATTTAATACTGAAGTTTTAACTTCTTTTTTATTATTTTCATAAGCACTAATTATCTCCGGCATAAGTGTATTTATTCTTCTTTTAGTTAGCGCACTTAAAAATACCACTTTAGCATATGGAATAAACTGTAGTTCATGTTTAATTAATTCCTTCCAAGTTTTAATTTCTTGATCGGGATTTTTTACAGTATCCCATTTATTAACACATATAACTAATCCCTTGCCGGCATCCAAACAATAAGAAATAATATGTTTATCATGTTCAATTATTCCTTCTTCAGCATTAATAACAACAACACACACATCACTTCTATCAATGGCTTTTAGACTTCTTACTAAACTATATTTTTCTACCATTTCATAAATACGCCCTTTTTTACGCATTCCTGCCGTATCAATAACGGTATATTCTTCATGATTATATTTAAAAGTGGTATCTATAGCATCCCTTGTTGTTCCGGCGATATCACTAACTATTGCCTTTTCATCATTTATTAGAGCATTAACTAAACTACTCTTACCAACATTAGGTCTTCCTACAATACAAAATTTAAGAGTTTTATTTTCTTCTTCTACTTCTTCTTCCGAGTCTTTAGTAATTTCATCAAGTAATTCTTTAAACCCTAAATTATGTTCCGCACTAACCCCCATAACTTTACTAAATCCTAGTTCATAAAAATTATAGATATTATCCATTCTTTTATTATTATCCAGTTTATTTACAACTACTATTACATCTTTATCAGATTTATGTAATAAATCTTTAATATAATGATCAGTTCTATCAAGCTCACTTAAACCATCAACGACAAATAAAATAATGTCTGCTTCATCTATAGCCAGCTCTGCTTGCATCAATATTTCTTTATCAAAATCATTATTTTCTAAAGATATTCCTCCGGTATCAATTAAATGAAAAGATTTACCATTATATTCTACTTTCCCATAAATTCTATCACGAGTAATACCTGGAGTATCCATAATAATAGCTTTCTTTTCTTTTATTAATCTATTAAATATACTGCTTTTTCCCACATTAGGTTTACCTATTAAACATACTGTCTTCATTTTATCCCCCATTCTATACTTTTTCCTTAAGTATGGAATAAATTCGGTTATTTCTCCGATATATTATTACTTCTTCACCCCGCATTGATTCTCCAGTTACATCATTAATTAAATCTTGCTTGCCCTCTACTTCATCTAAGTAACCACTATCAAAGTAACCACCATCAATTAAATCTCCCGCCGTTTTAACAACACAAAAATTAATTGTATATTCTACTTCTCTTTCTTCATTCCTAGTAGTAAAAGTTGTATTTGTACATCCATTACTTATATCACTAGTAAGTTCATTAGGATTTTCTTGACCATAAAGAATCGCCGCTTGTTCTATTTGATCTTTTTTAGTATCAACAACCTCTAATAAAGCATTTTCTCTAATTCTAGTAACACTAATAAGAGCAATAGTTATAACTATTGCGAGTATTGCAATAACTGCTAGTAACTCAATTAATGTAAACCCTTTTTTCTTCATTTTATCCTACTTTCTAATATATCTAATACTTCACTACGTCCTTTTTTAGTAACTGTTGAAAATGTTACAAATTCATCATCTTCACTAATTTTTAAATTATCTTTAATTAATTTATCTTGTTTCATTCGATTATTTTTACTAATCTTATCATATTTAGTAGCTACAATAGTAATATCTAAATTATAATATTTCAAAAATTCATACATTAATACATCATCTTCTGTAGGTTTATGCCGATAGTCAATTAGCAAAAAAACATTTTTAAGATTAGGTCTATTTTTTAAATACTCTTCAATCATAAGTCCAAATTTCTTTTGTTTATCTTTACTAACAGAAGCATAACCATATCCTGGAACATCAACTAAATAAAAAGAATCATTAACTAAATAAAAATTAAGTGTTTGGGTCTTCCCCGGTTTAGATGAAGTTTTAGCAAAGTTCTTTCTTTCAATTAAAGTGTTAATAAAACTACTTTTACCAACATTACTTCTGCCTACAAGTAAAAACTCGGGTAAATTATCAGTTGGATATTGACTTCTTCTTACTGTAATAATTGGTTCATTAACTTTTTCAATTTGCATAATAAATCACCATCTTTATTATATACTAAATACACAAAATATGCAAATTACTTTAAGTTCGTAGAAAATGTCGTAGAAAATGTCGTAGAAAATGTCGTAGAAAATGTCGTAGAAAATGTCGTAGAAAAGTTCGTAGAAAAGTTCGTAGAAAAGTTCGTAGAAAAGTTCGTAGAAAAGTTCGTAGAAAAGTTCGTA
>CALVKF010000056.1 GCA_944332555.1 uncultured Bacilli bacterium | reverse complement strand
TAATCCAGACTTAATAGAAGATGATGATATGACAATGCTCAATTCAGAGGCAATCGGTCTTACAACAAATGCTTGTAGCATTTTATTACAATACTTTGCTATGCTTTATAATGGTATGACAGATAGCAAAGATGCTTATGAAGACAATGGAAATATTTTAGGTATTAATTATAGTAAAGAAGATAAAAATCTTGCATCTAAATTTGAAAAATTAAAATTTAATGAAAAGCTAGATGTATTTAGCGAAATTATAATCAGATATGATAACGAAACATATTTTAATGATAAAACTTTAGTATTGTCGTTTGATTCAAAGTTAAGTGGATATGATATTGCTCTTCTCATTAGCAAATTAAAAGAAAAATAATAATTGATAGTGTTTTTATAAAGAAATCGTAGAAATACGATTTTTTTTATGGAGAAAAATGATTCTAAAAGGTGTATATGCAAGTAAACATGAAAGATGGAAAATTTGAATTAGATGATAAAACTAAAGAAGAATTAAATGCAAGAATCGTTATTGCATTATTCAAGATAATGTATAATCAAAATAAAATTTCAAAAAAAGAATACGATTCTCTAGTATTAAAGACTTGTCGCACATTTAATATAAAAAAAGATTTGTGTTAAATTTATTTTAAGAAGGGATGTGAAGAAATTATGTCTAGAACAGTTGCAATATATGCAAGAGTATCTACTGAACATGAGGCTCAATTATCTGCACTTGATAATCAAGTTCAATATTATGATGGCATTTTATCTTCGCATCCAGATTGGAAATTGTATAAAAGATATATTGATGAAGGAATTACTGGAACTTCAATAAAAAAGAGAAAAAACTTTTTAAAGATGATGGAAGATGCTAATAATGGATGTTTTGATCTAATTATTACTCGTGAAGTATCACGTTTTGCTAGAAATACTGTTGACACGTTACAGGAAACGAGAAAATTAAAGAAAATTGGAGTGGAAGTATATTTTACAGAAGATAATATTTGGACTTTTAATGATGAAGACGGTGAATTAAAATTAACAATAATGGCAACTCTTGCACAAAACGAAAGTAAGAAAACATCACAAAGAGTGAAAGCCGGTCAAAAAATTTCCTTTGAAAATGGTGTGATATATGGTACAGGTAATATTTTAGGTTATGATAAAATAGGTAAAGAAATGATAGTTAATGATGAGCAATCTAAAACTGTAAAATTTATATTTGAATCATATTTAAAAGGTATGGGCTTAACTGAAATTAAAGATAAATTAGAATCTATGGGACATAAAACTGCTACTGGTTTAAGTAGGTGGAATGTATCTTGTATAAATAGAGTTTTAAAAAATCCGTTTTATTGTGGAACTATTGTATATAGAAAGAGTTATGTTCCTGATTATCTAGAACAAAAACCAAAGAAAAATAATGGCGAGGTTGAACAAGTAATTAAAGAAGGTAAACATCAGCCATTGGTTTCTAAAGAAGATTTCAATAAAGTTCAAGAGTTAATTAAAAGTCATTCAACTTGTAAAGAAAAAAAGGATGATAAAATTGGGAGCGGAATTCCAAAAAGTGTTTGGAGCAAAAAACTATTATGTGAATGTGGTTCTTCATTTAATAGAAGAACATATCATAAAAAAGATGACGGCTCTATGACATTTGCCTATCATTGTTATAAACAAAAAAATATGGGTTCTTTAAGAAGCAGGCTAAAAAAAGGATTGAGCATAGATGGAGCTTGCGATACTCCTATGGTTCAAGAATGGAAATTGTATTTAATGGCAAATGTAATTTTTAATTTAATATGGAATGATAAAGAGCAAATAATTAGTATTGCTAATAAATTGATCGATGAAACAATAATTGAAGAAGATTATAGCAATGAATTAGATGAAAAGATTACTGAAAATAACAAAAAAATGGAATTTTATAAAAATAAACATTCAAAATTGTTAGAATTATATTTAAATGAAATGATAAATAAAGATATTTATATAAAAAAGAAAGAGGAATTAGATATCAGCATTTCACGAATCAATAAGGAAAACAGTGAATTAATATCAAAAAGAGGAATTCCTAAAAACATTCTTAAAGATAAAATTGAAAATTTAAAACAATGTATAATAGACAATTTAAATTATCATGAAAATAATGTATCAGATGATATAATAGATAATTTTGTCGAAAACGTTATTGTTCATAAAGATAAATTTGAGTGGAAATTAGCCTATTTAAATGATACAATAGATATGAATATAAATGGACGTCAAAAGTCATCAAAACTTGACTTATATGTAAATAATATTCTTTTGCGTTCCGAACAAGGATGTGGCACAAGCAGCAATCAGAAGAAAAAGAGAAAATTAGTAAAATGAGTTTCGTTGAAACTCATTTTTCTTTTAAATAATAGGAAAGTCACACTTTTTTAATAAAATATTTGAAAATCCATTGACAATATCATGGATATATGATAAAGTTTAATTGAGTGGTGCCTAGGAAACTTTTGAAGCCCTAGGTCATTTTTTATTTAAGGGGGAAATATGAAGCAATATAAAACAGATGAAGAATTATTAAATTATCTAGAAGCCAAAAATGTTACTGTTAAAAATAGAAAATTTGCTTTGAAAAAATTAGAAAAATATACTTATTATTCTATAGTTAATAGTTATAAGTATAATTTTAAAGATGCTAATAATGATTATTTTCCTAATGTTACTTTTGAAGAAATATATGCTTTATATGAATTTGATAAAAACTTGAAATTGATAATGTTAAAATATGCTTTAGAGGTTGAATCTTTTATTAAATCTTTAATATCAAATCATATTTCTAATGTATATGGCATAAATGCTTATTTAAATGTTAATAACTTAGACAATAAAGCCAACTTGGCGGTTAGAAAAAGATTAATTGATAAAATAAATGAGGATATTAATCATAACTATGGTATTCATCTTGCAATTACTCATTATATAGATAATTATGGTTTTGTTCCGCCGTTTGTTTTAACTAAAATATTAACATTTGGAGTTATTAGTAGTTATTATGGGTTGTTAGAACAAAGTGATAGGCAAATAATTGCAAAGAGATTTAAAATATCAGATGTATTGTTAAAACAAATTTTGAAGTGCTTAACCAATATCAGAAATATTTGTGCTCATAATAATCGTTTATTTTGCTATCGAGATAAATATACTTTGAAATTTAAAGAGATTGATTCTAATTATACACCAAAGGATAATCTTACGAATTTGTACATGATGATTAGAGCAATGCAAATACTTTTAGAAAAAAGGCAGTATAACAGTTTAGTAAAAGCTGTAGAAAAAGAAATAAATAAGTTAAATAATAAGTTGAATTCTATAAATATTAATAATATTTTAAGAATTATGGGTTATCCTAATGTATGAATTTAAATGTTTGTAATATAATATTAATGAGTTGTGCTTAGAAAACTTTAGAAGCTCTAAGTCATTCAAGACCTAGTTTTCACAACTAGGTTTTTATATTATAATTTATTTAAATTATATATATAATTATCTTTTAAACAAAGCGGTGTATAAACAGCATTCTGAAATCAAAAAAGGTTTTGAAAGATTATTTTTCTTGTATTTTGAACGATTGAACGATTTTTTGAACGATTGAACGATTTATAGTGCAAAAGTTAAAAATATGTAGTATAATATACATATAAAGAGGTGAAGAAATATGCAAGAAAATGAAAATGTAGAATTTAAGGAAATGTTTACTGAAAATATTTATAAAGAAATTGTAGCCTTTCTAAATACTTGTGGAGGTACTATTTATATTGGATATAATGATGCTGGAGATTTAGTGGGATTAAACGATGCTAAAAAGATAGAAGAACATATTTCTGTTGGTATTACGCAAAAAATTTCGCCTGATTGTTCGGTATTTGTTACAATAGATAATAATTCTATAAATGGTTTAGATTATATTGTTATAAATGTTAGTAAAGGCATAAGTGTATACTCATTAAAGGACAAAGGAATACTTAAAGGAACATACATCAGAAATGGCTCTTGTTCTATTCCGGCATCTGAAGAAACTGTTAAACAAATGATTATTAAAAATAGCAATTTAACTTTTGAAACATCTGTTTCAATTAATCAAGATTTGACATTTAATTACATTAAGGAATCATTTGATGAAGTGGGCATTGATGTAAGTAATAAAAATATTATGAAAAACCTGTCTATGTTAGATAAGCAAGATAAGTACACTAATTTAGCACTATTATTATCTGATCAAAATCCTTATACCTTAAAAATAGCTATATATGAATCGGTAGCCAAAAGTAATTTTTTAGATAGAAAAGAATTTAGTGGTTCTCTTTTAGAAATATATGATAAAACCCTAGATTATTTAAAACTTAATTCAGCCACCTATGGATTAATTGATGGTACAATAAGAAAAGACATTGAAGAATATCCAGAATTTATAATAAGAGAAATTTTGCTTAATTCTTTAATTCACCGAGATTATTCAACTCTTACATCAAATATTATAAATATTTATAAAAATGATTCTATTGAATTTATTAGTTATGGATCGCTTTATGGTAATATTACTATTGCTGATGCTCTAGCAGGTTTATCTACTTCTAGAAACCCTCATTTGCAATCAATATTTATGAGATTAAAAAGAGTTGAAGCTATTGGTAGTGGTTTAAGAAGAGTAAGTTCTTATTATAAAACTAGAAACTTAGAACTTATTATTGAAGCTTTG
>CALVKF010000055.1 GCA_944332555.1 uncultured Bacilli bacterium | reverse complement strand
AATAATGGTTCTGCCATTTGATTTGCAGCTAATGAATCATTTAAATCGTTTCCGGCAGCAACTATTCTTGCATTAGGGGGTAATTTCCATTTACCATTTACTTCACCATCTAATACTATGTTAAATGCCATACCTTGTATAGAAGGAAGTGCATTTGTAAGTTCATCAAAGAATATAATATGAATTTTATCTGGTTCAGCTTCACATTTTTGTAATACGCGTTGATACCATGTTGGTGGTACATCAAACATTTCCCCCGTTGCGGCGTTATAAACGCTCTTTCCATTTAGGCTATCAGGAGTTGCATTTCTCATATATATTATTTCACAATCTGGATCTAATTGTTTTACTCTTGCTGATTTGCCTTCACTTGATCTACCATGTAAGAATACTGAAACATTACTTTCTACTGCTCCTCTTATTATATCTTCTTCTAATACTCCATCAAAATTAAAACCATAAGGGTTTTGTTTTCTTATTTGCGAATAAACTCTATCTGGAATTATTTCTTTTGAAAAATAATCATCCATAAATTTTTTTATATCAGTTCTATCAAAATCACCTTTGTAATCATCATTACTATTTTCAAATTGTACTCCAGAAAATAATATTTTCTCTGCAAGTGCTATATTTGCTTTTTCATCTACTAACCAAGTTATTGGTTCAACACGAACCCAATATGTATTTTCTAATTTAATTCTTCTACCATCAGACAAATACTTTTCAGCACAATTTAAATCACCAACAAAACGAATATATTTACTTCCATTATATTCATATTCAGTATGGGCTCTAGCTTTAAAAGCTGTACTACCATCTGAGATACTAACTGAATCTGTGGTGTATTTTTTGCCCGTAGCTCTTAAACTTCCATTATCATATGCTCTCTCTAATTCACGAGAAAAATTTTCATCAACAATTGTTTGTGGATATTCGCCATATTCAATTTCCTTAATTCCATCAGCACCTCCCATTACGTACGAGGAGATTGATTGGATTGAAGAGTAAGGTAAAGCTGGGCGAACTCCACGAGAACGATCATAAACGTGACACCAACCTATATTACCATTTATGGCAACTGCGAGTGCGTTACCTTGCCCATTAGATGATTTTGTCCACCAAGAGCCAGTTCTACCTTTTCTAGTATCTGAATGAACATAATGTTCAAGTGATACATAACCTCCTAATAAGATAGAAAAATCAGTTATAGCACATTTGTAATCATATCTATATATTATATCTAACTTATTATTTCCAGAAAGTTGCTCATGGGTTAAAAATGTAAAGTTGTTCATATATAAATCACCGCATATATCATAACATATTTTTAATATTTTTCAATATATTTTAAGATGATTAAAGTTTATTTGGTGATTTTAACAGCTCTAAACAGAACTTAACAATTTTAAAATGTTGGTGTTTTTATTTTTGAAGCTTGTCTTTTATCCATCATTTATACTATTATTTCTGATTATTTTATTTTTAAAATCTTTGATTATTACATTTTAAAATTTAACAAACAGCTCCGAACAGAATTGAACAGCTCTTAACTGCTCTTAACTCCTTTTAACTGCTTGCCCTATTAAAAGATTTTCTTTTAATAGGGCAACTTATACAATAAGATAATTATCATCACATTTGTTTACTACTTAAAGGACAATTGTAGGTACAAAGAATATAAAAGTTCATATATTATTTTAGAAGGAGGAATTTTTTTGAAAAAGAAAATAATTATTAGTATAATTGGTATAATTATAATTGGTGTTATTATTACTTTGTTAATAGTATTTAATAAAAAGGATGAAAACAATTTAGTCCAAATTAAGTTGGCTGAAGTTACTCACAGTTCATTTTATAGTCCGCTTTACATAGCTATTGAAAAAGGATATTTTGAAGAAGTTGGATTAGATGTTGAATTAATACTTACACCCGGAGCTGATAAAGTAAGTGCTGCTGTATTATCTGGAGATGTAGAAATTGGTTTTGCGGGTGCCGAATCAGCAATTTATGTTTATGAACAAAATGAGGCTGATTACTTACAAATTTTTGCGGGATTAACAAAACGGGATGGCCAATTTATTGTAGCAAGGGACAATTATGAAGATTTTTCTTTGGAAGATTTGTATGGTAAAGAAATATTAGTTGGAAGATCTACAGGAATGCCTGCGTTAAATTTCTTAAATGGTTTAAAAAATATGGGTATTGATATAGATGAAATAAATATTAATTATTCCGTTGAATTTGCGGCATTATCTGGTTCATTTATCGGAGGCACTGGAGATTTTGTTAATCTATTTGAACCAAATGCTACAGCCCTAGAAAAAGAAGGTTATGGTGAGGTTGTTGCAAGTGTTGGTCAAATGTCCGGTGAAGTCCCTTATACGGCATTTTATGCCCGCAAGAGTTATATTGAAGAAAATAGCGATGTAATTGATGCCTTTACTAAGGCTATAGCTAAAGCAATAACTTATACAATGAATAATGATGCTGGGGATGTTGCTAAAGATATAATTAATCAATTTCCTGATACAAGTATAGAAGATTTAACACAAATGATTGAAAGATATAAAGAATATGATTGTTGGCTAGAAAGCCCATTTGTTAGTGAAGAAATATTTACAAATTTAGAAGATTTTTTAATTGATTTTGAACTTTTAAATGACTATGTACCATATAAGGATTTAGTCAACAATTTCTATAATGAATAAATTATTAGAAATTAAAAATTTAAGTAAAAATTACAATACTAAAATGGGAGAAGTTAAAGCTATTGATAATATAAGCTTTGATGTTTATGATAAAGAATTTTTATGTATTATTGGCTCTAGTGGTTGTGGTAAATCAACTTTGCTTAATATTTTAGCTAATCTAGATTACTTATCTGAAGGAGAAATTATCAAAAATAATGATCTAAAAATTGGTTATATGTTACAAGAAGATTGCCTACTTCCTTGGTTAAATATACTAGATAATGCCACTCTTGGTCTAGATATCATGCATATTAAAACGGAAGAAAATGTTAAATATGTTAAAAATTTATTAGAAAAATATGGTTTAGGGGATTTTCTAGAAAAATACCCTAACCAATTATCCGGAGGAATGCGTCAGAGAGTTGCTTTGATTAGAACACTAGCCACTAAACCAGATATTTTACTTTTAGATGAACCATTTTCAGCCCTCGATTATATGTCAAGACTTATGGTTAGTGAAGATGTATCAAAGATTATTAAGAACGAGAAAAAAACAGTTGTTATGATTACGCATGATATTGCTGAAGCGCTAAGTTTAGCAGATAGAATTATTGTTTTATCTAAAAGACCAGCAGTTATCAAAAAAATATACAACATAGATATTGAAGGAAGTACTCCAATGGAAAGAAGAAAATCATCAAAATTTGCACCATACTATGATTTGCTTTGGAAGGAATTAGATAAAAATGTCTAGTGAACAAAGAAAATATTTAAAGAAATTAAGATTAAGGAAATATCTAGTAATTTTCTGCCAGATATTGATTGTTATTGCTTTTTTTGGAATTTGGGAATATTTAGCTAATAAAAATATAATAAATGCATTTGTCTTTTCAAAACCTAGTAAAATACTAGAAACTATTATTGGATTAATAGAAGCTAATAATTTATTTAATCATATATTTACTACATTAAAAGAAGTATTAATAGCATTTTCTCTAGGTATTATACTAGGATTTATAATAGCTATAATTCTTTATGAATTTCCAATACTAGCAGATATAATTGATCCATTCTTAACTATGATTAATTCACTTCCTAAAGTTGCTTTAGGACCATTAATTATCATTATTGCTGGAGCCAATACTAAAAGTGTTATTGTCATGGCTTTACTTATTAATTTAATCGTTAGTATAATTACTATATATAATGGATTTTTAAATATTGATGAGAAAAAAATTAAAATGATTAAATCTTTTGGAGCCAACAAATTACAAATATTAACTAAACTTGTAATACCTAGTTCATATAAAACTATTATTTCAAGCCTTAAATTAAATATATCCATGAGCCTTATAGGTGTAATTATGGGTGAATTTCTAGTAAGCAAAGAAGGTTTAGGTTATTTAATAATCTATGGTACTCAAGTATTTAATTTAAGTTTAGTTATGGCAGGTATTTTAATATTAGTTATTATATCTTATATCCTTTATAAAATTATTACTTTTATTGAAGGTAAATTAATTAAAAAATTCTAGATTTTGTTCTAGAATTTTTTAATTAATCAAATAGCCAAATAAGCCCCCGTAATTATGGCAAAAAATTCACTTATTTAATTATAATTACATGTATTATCAAATAAAATTGTGCTATAAAATTACAAAAAGAAAATTTATTTTGTCTTGTTTTAAATAATTTAGTCAATATTTTTTGTCTCTAATAGTAACTCATCAAAATCAGAAATATATTTTTGATCTTGTACTACTCGATATTTCTTATATTCTTCTAATGCTAATTTATCAGCGATTTCTCTTTTTATTTTACCATTATCTTTTAAAATATTATATTCATTAAGATTTAAGAACATCTCTAATTTATCTTTCCATTCTTGCATAGAAATAATATGTCCAAGTTTAACTTGCCTTTCAGCAAAATCTAAATACATAGATACTAAATTATTTAGTTCTTTTAACTCTTCCTCTGATAAGTAATTTTTAGCAATAGTTACATCTGTTTCTAGAATTTTACCATCAGGGGCATTTTTCCATGTTGGTTGTTCTAAATGACACGGTTTTATCATCGTTAATTTCATACTGATAACTAGAGCCAACTTTTAAAA
>CALVKF010000054.1 GCA_944332555.1 uncultured Bacilli bacterium | reverse complement strand
AATTCAAAATGAATTAGCGTAATTCCGCTAAAATAAAAATGTAGGTTTTCCTACAAAATTATTTTAGCGAAAACCTATTTTTATATTGACATTACCAGTTTTTATATTTTCCGTGATATTTTGTATTTTCATTCCGTGAGATTCGGCGTTTTTATTCCGTGATATTTTGTATTTTTATTCCGTGAGATTTATTTTTAAATTCTTATGTGAGGAAACTTGAAAATTAAGTTTTTTTAGATTTCAATGCGAATGGGATTTTCTTGGGTTCCATCACCATCAGAATATTGAACATAAGAGTTTAGGTAGAAGACAGGCCTGACTGAATGCGAATAGCTAACAGGGCTGCTACCACGGATACTACCTGACGAATTTACAAGAAAGACGTTAAGGGAATTGTCCAAAAGGCGGGATATAGTCCATTTTATAAAAACGCTAAATTTGAAACAATTATTAAATTGATCAATGTATTGGGAATTAGTGATAAAGATATATTAAAATTAGTAAAAGATTTCCAAAAATAGGAATTGTCAGATAGATATAATTGTTATATAATATATTTAGAAACGTTTGTTCGGAGGTAAAATATGGAAAAATTGTATCCTAATAGACATATTATGTGTATTGATTTGAAAAGTTTTTTTGCCTCATGTGAGTGCATTGAACGAGGATTAGATCCTTTTAAAGTACCTTTAGTTGTTGCTAATAAAAATCAAGGTAATGGAGCAATTACTCTAGCTGTTACTCCCTATTTAAAGAAACAAGGAGTAGCATCTAGAAGTAGACTTTATGATATACCAAGTAATATTAAATATACAATTGTTCCCCCACGAATGAAATTATATATTGAAAAAAGCAAAGAAGTTGTAGGAATTTATCTAGATTATGTAGCACCAGAAGATTTACATGTTTATTCTATTGATGAGTGTTTCCTAGATGTTACCGATTATTTGAAGTTATATAAAAAAAGTGATTATGAGCTAGCTTTAGAAATAATTCAAAAAGTCTATGATAAAACTGGTCTTACTGTTACCTGTGGCATTGGACCGAATTTGTTACTCGCTAAAGTTGCTATGGATATTGATGCAAAGCATCATAAAAATAACATTGCCAAATGGACTTATGATGATGTACCTACTAAATTATGGAGTATTACTCCCTTATCTAAAATGTGGGGAATTGGGTCAAGAATGGAGAAAAATTTAAATATTTTAAATATCTATACTGTCGGAGATCTCGCCAAATACGATCCTTATAAATTAAAAGATAAATTTGGAGTTATGGGGTTAGAACTTTGGAATCATGCCAATGGAATAGATTTAAGTCGTATTAGTGATTTTAAAGTGCAAGCTAAAGATAAAAGTTATAGCCATTCCCAAGTTTTATTTAAAGATTATAATGAATCTAATATTAGAATAATTATTAGTGAAATGGTAGATTTATTATGTGCAAGACTAAGAAGTAACAACAAACAAACTACAGTTATTGGACTCGGTATTAGTTATTCTAAAGATATTGGTAGTGGTTTTTATCATAGTTTAAAATTAGAATCTCCAACAGATGCATCAAAAGAAATTGTAAAATATTGTAATATGATATTTGATAGATATTATGAATTTTTACCCATTAGAAAAGTAAGTATATCTTGTGGAGGTTTAGTACCTAAAAAAGGTGTACAACTTAATCTATTTGAAAATACTGATGTACTAGAAAATGAAGAAAAAATAAATGAAGCTATTGATGAGATTAAAAATAAGTTTGGAAAAAATAGTTTAATCAAAGCTAGTAGTCTACTTCCAGATTCAACAGCAATTGAGAGAAACACTAAAATTGGAGGTCATCATGAATAAAGATCGTGGTATGATTAAATGGATGCCTTTTAATTCTTTAATGAATGGAAGATCTGTAGTAAATAATTTAATAAATGAAAAAAGCAAAGTAAAAATGCCAATTTTATCAGAAGATGAAAAAATTGATTTAGAAAACAAAATAATTAATGCTTATTATACTCACGATAAACTATTAATAACTTATTATAAAAATGGGTATTTACTTAAAACTAAAAGCCATATCAAAAAAATAGATTATACTTATAAGATAATCTATTTAGAAAACAATATTAATTTGTTATTTAGACAAATTACTAATATTATTCTGGGGTAATAGATACAAAATAATAATTATTATCATTACCCTTTTTAAATGTCCATTTATAATTAATATTATTAACTGTTTCGTAAATATATAATTCATCATTTAGAGTTGTTGCTCTTAAAAACTCTCTATTAAATGTTTCTTCACATATATTAGAATTTACTATATTTACATTAAATAATTGATTTACATCATCATATGTAACTTGATAATTACCATATATAGTATTAGCTGTAGTAATAAAACTAATATCATTAAATAGATAAATTCCTAAACGATTTACTTCACTTAATGATATAGTAAAGATATCATGATTATTAACATTGGTATAATAATTATAATAATTTAATACTGCTATCATTTTTTCAACATTATCTAAATTATTAACTAAAGTATTACTATATATCCTATTACGTATTACACTAGTATTTGTACAATTATCTATATAAATTTTATTATAAGTTGTATTAAGTATATCTGAATTATTAGGTATTTCTTCTTCAGTTAAATCTTCATTAGCATTATTATTTTCAGAAGTATTATCCTCAAATCTTAAATCATAATATTTAAATCCCATATAAAATGGTTTGATAATATTTCTACCAAAAAACCATAAAATAAAAATTGCTAATATAATTGTTATAATTATATTTCGATCCCATTTGAATGGTTTTTTCTCTTTCTTTTCTTTATATTTTTTGGTTGGTACTAACTTATTATCTGGCGCAACTACTAATTTTTCTTCTTCATCTTTAAGTAATGGTTCTATCACTATATCACACCCTTATTATAAATATAACATAAATTAAGAAAATGTTAAAGTTATTTTTCTAATTTTAATGTATATACCTTTATTATACCTATTATTTTTTTATTGGCAAGCAATTTGACAAAATCTCTAATAATTTGACAAAATATTAATTATTTTCTTCTGTTTTCACTAACTATTTCAATATCATCAGTTAATTGTTTAATTCTTTCAATGATTCTTCTAGCTTTAACAGTATCTTCACTACCTTTAGCAATTGATAAATGCCGTTCTAATTCTTCAATTGTTAAATTAGAGGTAAAAAATGTCGTTAATTTATTATTCATTCGATATTGTAAAATTGTTCCCAAAATTTCATCTCTACCCCACACTGTAACATTTTCTGCTCCGATATCATCAATTAATAAGATATCAACATTTTGTAAGTAATTTAATTTATCTTCAACTAAACTAAAGTCTTCTTTCATATTACGAAGTAATTCCGGAAAATAAATGATTTCGGTATTAGCATGTTTTTTTATTTCAAGTTCATTAAATAAAGCAGCAATAAGGTAAGTTTTACCACTACCAAATGAACCATGTAAGTATAACCCTTTTAGGGTATTAACGGGTTCATATTTATCATAAAACTCTTTTAACCATTTTATAGCTTTTAATCTTTTTTTATCACTTAAATCAATATCTTTCATTCGAGCATTTTTAAGTTCATTTAAAGTAGCTCGCTTTTCTTCTTCTTTTTGCAGTAATTCTTTTTGATATTTACATGGCATATAAATAAATTTAAGAGTGTCATTGTCAAGCGAAGGATATAAGACATTACCTTCTAGCTTATTTTTGCACATAAATAGTCCTTTACAATTACTACAATTAGCAAGTTCATTTACCGTATCCATTAGTTCAGAATTATGTTTTTTAGTTAATTCTTTATTTAATTTAAGTCTTTTAACTAATTTACAAAATTCGGGATTTTTTAATGATTCTTGTAAATTTTTTTCTAGTTCTCTTTCTACTTTTTCACTTAATGTTAAATTCATTTTTTCCATTATTTAAACTCCTCAAATAAAGTTTCTAATTCTTTTTGTTCTTCTGCCGATAATTCTTCTTTTTCATTTTTCGTATTAAACCAAACTGGTTCTTTATTACTTATAACTTTATTATCCATTTTCTTACTCATTCGTTTATTTTCTTTTTCGGCGAAATCCATAGCTTCACCAGCAGTTTTAAGGCCTGCCCGCTTCCATTGTCCAGCGATAGTTTCAATGTATGCTTGCGATAAGCGATTATTGTTTTTACGAAGAACATAATCTAGTAAAACATTTACTACTGCCGGAGGCATTTCTAAATCAATTACGAGTGTCTCAATTATTTTAATATCCCTATTAGTGGGTTTTACTCCTTTATATTTTTTTCTTAAGAAATCAACAGGATTAATATTTTCAAACATTTGAATAATTTTACCACGCATAGAATTATCTCCTGCTGGGGTTTTTAAGTATTCTGGTTGAGTTCTATAAATAAGAGTTGGCAATGCACCATTATGAAATTGATACATTTTTCGAGCTGCGAGTCTTAAATTATTTTTATCAATCATCCCATATTCATTTAAAACACTACGAATTAATTCCACCATTTTTAGAGAATCAATATTATATAGAAATGCTAATTCATTAATTAATTCTTTAGTCTTTTTATTAAAAGCTTTTTCATTAATAATGCCTTTAGGGATACTTGATGCAATTAAATCAAAATCAACTTGATCAGTACAATCTATATTACCAATACTCCGCTCAACACTTTCAAAGTATGGTAAATCTGAGCAACTTGTATAAACTTCATTTATTTTTTTGGATATATCTAAGTAATCTTTAGTATCTATTTTTAATTTTTGATAAACTTTTTTTAAATATTCATATTCACTAGCTCCGATGTTATTATATAAAACAATATTTAAAATTGGATGATTGAAAAACTCAATTGGAGATAATGGAGAATATAATTCATAGATGTAATTGTTAATATCCCCGCTTTTGAAGTATGTTTTAAGTAGGCCTACGGCCTCTAGAGATTCACGAGCTTCTCTCACAGTATTTAGAGGACACTTTAAAATACTCATCAAATGATGATGATTAAGTTCTCTTGATATTTGTTTGTTTTCTTCTAAATCATTCCATAAAGTTAGATATAAACTTATCGCTAAATGACCAATGATTGGTTCATAAAATGTTGTAAGTATTTTACGATCAAAATCCGTCAGGATAGTTTTATTATAAATTACATATCTATCTGCTGGTAATAATGTA
>CALVKF010000053.1 GCA_944332555.1 uncultured Bacilli bacterium | reverse complement strand
TTTAAGTTCAAAAAAATTTTCTTATTTTTGAGCTCCTTTTGCATGTTTCAATTTAATTATGTTTTTTTCAACCTTACTACCTTTCTTTATTCACTTATTATTATACTTTATTTACTTCATTGTATCAAAAAAGGATAAAAAAGACAATTGTTATTGTAAAGAATATTTGATGTTTACACAAAAAAAGAATAGATTAACTATTCTTCAATTAAATCGACATAAACTCGACCATTAAATATTTTTCCTTGGTCATAATTTTGAGGTTCTCCAATACCATGAAGAGTAAATTCTACAACATATTCTTGAGTTGTATTTGGAGCTACTGCGATATTTTCTGCAAAGACATAATCACTTGTTGGAGCAGTTGTCCAATCTTGATTAAATCCATTATTATTACTTGATACTCTATACCAGAAATTAGTAGAAGTAAAAGTATTTTCAATTACACTCCAACTAATGTTGTAATATAGTGTATGATCAGTTGTATTTTGAACAGTAAATCCAATACTAGGTATGGTTGTATTTACCCCTTCTCCTTCTTGATCATCAGGATAAATATTATCAGCAACAACACCATCAGTACTATCAAATATAACTATTAAACTAGCAGTTGTGAAATCCATTCCGCCATCACCTTCTTGGCTAGTTCCCCCACCATTACCATTAATATCAACATTAGTACAATTTGTATCACAAACATTATCTTTATCATTATCACAGTTGATATCACAAACACCATCGCCATCAAGATCTAAATCTAAATCTTTAATGCCATCACCATCGATATCTCTATCAAAATCAACTACACCATCGCCATCGATATCAATATTTAAATCTGGCCAACCATCATCATTGGTATCACAATTAATATCACAAGCTCCATCACCATCAGTATCTTGATTACTTGGATTAAAAATAGTTCCATCTTCTAGTAATATATTAAATATTGGTTTTCTATTACCTCTATAATCTATATTTTGATCTGGTTTACCATCTTTATCAGTATCACAATTGATATCACAAATACCATCATCATCTAAATCAATATTTAAATCTGCAACACCATCACCATCTAAATCTTGATTTAACTCAAGTCTTGCTAAATAATGAACACCCATATAAGTTGCAAATCCCCCAATTAATAAAAAGCATAGGGCAAAAAGAATAAATAGAGCCATATTATTACCTTTTTTAAAGGTAAATATTAATTTACTACCTATTTTTTCTACTCGTAAAGACGCCGGCAGATAAGTTTCATTATCTTTAGTATCAAAACAAATATTTAATACTTTATCAATATGTTTTTTAGTTACTTCAATTTTACCTTCATACATTAAATCAAGAGTTTCTTTAATTTTAGCATCTTGTTTTTTACTATCAAGTAATAAAAACTCTTTTAAATTAATTTCTTCACGACGACTAGTTTTTTCTACTTTAACTTCTTCATCTTTTTTTCTTTTTGCCATTATATATTCACCTTCCTATTTTAATAATGAAAATGCTTTTTTACTTTTCTTTTCATAATTATCAATAAAATCTTTATATAGATTATCAATATTATTTAATATACGTTCTTTTCTCTTACTTGCTTCTTTAAATTCTTTATTAATTAATGATTTAAATTCTTTCATATCTATATTACCAGAAAAGACAAAATCATTAATCAATTTACTAATTATAGCTTTATTATAAACTGTATCTTGTTTATCATCAGTATTTTTTAAAGCATCACTTTCAATAAAGAATGCTAAATCATACTTATCTTTTATTGCCACATCTTTTATATCTTTACTTTCTTTTTCTATTGATGTCATTGGAACAATATTATTTTTTTCCAAATATTCCCATAATTCTAAAGCTTTAATAAAATTAGGTTCTTTTAAAATTACATTAGTTTTTCTAATTGGACTTCTTACTGGAGATGATTCTTTTAAACTTTTAATAAATGTTGAATTACGAAAAGCTCCAAGGACATCTCTGATATGTTCTATTCTCTCTTCAATTGTATGTCCATCTTTTTTAGTATTAACCTCATCATTTACAAAGCCTTCTAGACTTACACTAACTTTAAATTCTCCTGCTTTTGTTTTAGATACCCCATTATAAGTTACTTTACTATTAATATGAGCATAGGATTTTTGATCAGATTCACTTAATTTATTTTGAACAAACATATATAAATTATCAACAAGTGATTTAATAAATCTATTTTCATATAGATCAACAGTTTCTTCCCGGTATACATTTAAAAGTTTAAGAGGAATTACTGTGCCATCTTCATGAACTTCTTGAATTAAATTAGTATTTTGAGCTAAATGTCTAATAGATTCTTCGGTTACAACTTTAGCTTTTTCAATTGGTACAATATTTTCTTCTTGAACAATAAATCTTCTAGGATTACGAATGATATTATCAAGATAAGGGATACATTCTTCAATCATATCCATCCAAGATGTATCACTTACTTTTTTTTCAATATCTTGATGTACTAAAATATCAGAATTAGTTGTTTCAATAAATTTAGTAACACTATCTTTATTTAAATTATTTATATAATCCGTAATATTCATCTAATCACCTAAATTGTTTTCTTCAAACGAAGTAAATATGCTTTACATTCTGGAGTTTTATCAGTACCAAATAATTTTTCTAAATATTGAATTAAACCATCAATTTGATCTTTAATATAAGCAAGATTAAGTTGTTCAAATTTTCTTAAAATCTTATGAGCAATCAAATAATCTATTGCTGCAACTTCATCTCCTCCACAAGCAACAAACGCCGGCACAAACTCTTTTAATTGTTTAACAATTCTATTACCAAAAGCAAGTCTAAAGTGATCAATTACATATCTATCAAGTTGAGCAACTTTTTCTAAAGTTTCATCAGTTACTGGATGTTCTGCTTCCGCTTTAGCAAATTGTTCTTCAAAATACTTATAACTCATCTTAAGTGGTTCCGTATCAGGAGCTGCAAATTCTTCACATTTATCATCAATAGCTATTGGCATAGCTCTATCATATACTTTATCAGTAATCATAAATGTTGAGTCGTCGTTGTTAATGGTACCAATATACCACATGTTTTCAGGTATCTTTAATTTTCCTTCATCCAGTTTTTCTGGGTCATGTGGCCAAACATTAGGAACAAGTTCAACTACCCAATCCTTTTTATTTGGCAATTCCAAAATAGATAACATTTCTGCAAAGTAATATTCAACACGAGAAATATTCATTTCATCAAGTAGTGTAATATATATCTCATCAGTATATTGTGCTTCATACATTTTTTCAAGGATTTCTGTTTCATTAAATTTCTTGGTAAATTCATTGAAATAACCAAATATTTCAGTTGAATCACGCCATGAAGGTTGAACACTAGCAACAGTTGTTTCATTTTGCACAAATTCTCCGAAAGCGTAAGCAAGCGATGTTTTACCAGTACCAGAAATACCTTCTAGAATTATTAATTTATTTGAAGCAAAAGAAGCAATAAACAATCTTATTAAATGAATATCATAATAAAGATGTAGGCGTGATGCTGAAAAATTTCTAAATCTTTCACATAATTCATCTAATTTATAATCATTATGAATTTCTTCTGGAGTAGTACTTTTAAATTTAGCATCAACATTGCTTAATTTAAAGAATCTACTTTCTCCTTCTTTTAATTCATTTTTAATATTGCCTTCTTCATCATATTCAACATTACCATGTTCATCAGTAATTTCTGAAAATTTTTCATTTTGTTTCTTTAATTTTAATATTTCGCCATTTAAATTTTCAATTTCTTCAATTAACCGATCTTCTTTTTTAACATTTCTTCTGTATTTAACATAAGTTTTAATACTTTTATATATTAAGAATATTATTAAAACAAATAATCCTAATAAAAGTATTATAGATAGTATCATAACAACTAATCCCATACCTGTTAAATCACTTCGGTAATCATTAATTACCGTAATGTAATTAACAAAATTAAACATTTGTCCTATACCACTAGCAATGCCCTTTAAAATAGTTAATAGACCTTCAAAAAAAGGTTCCATAAATTGTGTAAAAAATTCTCCATAAATATTCATAATTAATCCTCCTTATTCTTTATTACAAACTTAATATTGTTTTTATTCCATTCATATTTATTTTCTTCATTATTATCTATAAATTCTCTTCTTACAATAATTTCCATATCATATGTAAATATATCACTATTTACATTTTCTACCCCATCATACTCATAAATAATTTTAATACCCAATTTTCTAGCTTCATTTAATAAATCATTATATTCCGCTTCTTCATTGATATTTACAAGTAATTTCATATAACTTTTAATATAACCATTATTAAATAACTTTAATAAATTTGGTTTCTTATTAAGTATTTTATTAACAGGAACTAAATAATTAATCATTTCTCTATTACTTACTAATTCTTGTAATATATCTACAGTTAATAATTCATAAGACATTTCTAATAATTTAGCCTCATATTTTTTATAGATATCTTTTACTAGTGACTCATCATATTCCTCTAACCCAGGAATTTTATAATAAAAATCGAATTTATAATATAATGGATCTCCAGTATATAAATAATATTTATTAGTACACTCTTCATTTTTAAAATATAAAAATGCTTTTTCATCTTCTTTAATATTTTTCTTTATTTGATCAAATAAAGCATTAATACTCACTTTATTATTGTTGTATACTTTTAAAATATTAGTTTTCTTTAAATATAGTAGTAAATATTTAAATTTATTTTTAGTATCTAAATAATCACCATCAACAACATTACAAGCAAAGTCTAAATAACAAGAAGTAGTAATTAAAACCGACAACAAAAATGTTTCATTTTTGTTAGCTTTTAAAACAGCCAAATTATTACTATCTTTAAAATATTCAATCACTGATTTTAAAACATTGTTAATATTATCATTAGAATACTTGATAGGATTATCGCGATTAGTATTATTTTCAAAATAATATACATTTGCATATTTTTCAATAATACCCTTTGCTAACCCTTTAAATTCTTCTTTGTTTTTCCACAATTTGTTATCTTCAACACTTATTATTTCTTCTAGTATTTTGGTGTATTCAAATAAATCTTTTTTCTTTTTTTCCACATATTTATCGATAACACTTAAACTCACAATCTATGTCACCTAACCTATCTTAATAAATTATACCAAACAAAAAAATAGATTGCAATAAACATTATCTATTTTTTTGAAAATTACATTATTTTTTATCTTTTTATCTTATTTGTGATAATTTATCATTAGACATTATTTCTTTTTTAGAATAATTTTTTATTTGCTACCATTTTAATTTGCTATTTAACTCACCACCAAATTGCTTAATTCTTTTTCAAAGTGATCTATTAAGTTTTGATTATTAGGATCACTTGTAAATTCTTTAACATATGCACTTTGTTATTTTAAATAATACTTAATTCATGTAAATCATCTTCATTTAAACCAGTAGATTTTATAATTAGGTCTTTAGTTATACCCAGTTTAAACATATTGATGGCTGTTTGTTTTAATCCTTCCTCTTTACCTTCATATTTAGCATTACGAACTTCTGATTCAAAATGATTAAGTAAATCATATAACTTTGGCTACTTCTCCTTAAATTTCCAAAAGATATCCCCAAAACAAGGATATCTTCTCTTAATTTGTTATTAACAGTTTATCTAATTCACTGACATTTAAATTAGCACATTTAGCAACTATATTTTTATCTACACCAGCATCTATTAGACTTTTGGAAAAGTTTAGTTTTTCTTCAGCATGTCCTTCAGCTCGACCTTCTGTCCTGCCCTCATATTTAGCATTACGAACTTCAGATTCAAAATGATTAAGTAAATCATGATTTTTAGGATCTCCTAG
>CALVKF010000052.1 GCA_944332555.1 uncultured Bacilli bacterium | reverse complement strand
AAATGCTAAAATAATTTTGTAGGTTTTCCGACATTTTTATATTAGCCATTTCCTACATTATTATTTTAGCATTATCAGTAATGATCCACCACTTATTTGGAAATGTCAAAACCTTTGTCAAAATGGTTTAATGAATATTGAAGATAATGTCTGTATTTGCACTGATGGCACATCTATAGATTCAGATGAATGGTATAGTGAGTGAGGTAGAAAATGAAAAATGATAAAAAAGATATTGCTCCAAAAGTAGTATTAATTCTAACAATTATTTTCATAATATGTTTTTGGATATATCAGCTATTTATTTGGCCGCAGATAGCTCCAGCACATTGGTGAAATAAAAGAGGTTGTTTATATGAAGAAAATATTTAAGAAAATACATCCGTATTATATTATTAGTATTGTTTTGATAATAGTGTTTATTTTTATAATTCCTTGGATAATACTTCAAATGCAAAGTAGGAATAATAGAATAATACGATGCAGCACTATTTGTCCTAGTGGAGAAGTGGAGAAAGTGAATGATGGAATTTGTTATTGTAGTGATGGTCAAGTTATAAATCCCGATGATTGGGACAAAGAGGTAGAAAATGAAGAATAAAAAAAGTAAGGCTCCAACCATTGTGTTGATATTAACGATTATTTTTATTATATGGGCTTGGTTTTTCTATATTTGGCCAATATTAAATGTTGCCACATATTAAAAAGAGGATAAAAAATGAAAAATAAGAAGAAAATAATAACATATGTTGTAGCTACTATATTAATTATATTAATTGTTCCTATAATATGGCAAATGATAATTGATAAACCTGCCTTTAATTCATGTCACAGTATATGCCCAAATAGTGAATATGATGATATAATTGCGGGTAAATTTTGTAAATGTAGTAATGGTATGATTATAAATGCTAATACTTTCGAGGTAGTTATCCCTAGAAATGAATCAGAATGAATTGACAAAACAAACAAAAAATACTAAAATAATCACTTGAGTTGATTATTATGCAAAAAAGAGAATATTTAGATTTAACAACTGAAAAAGGTAATAGATTTTATTTTAGAACAGAATCTTTAATGCCAGTATACGCAGAATTAGAAGAATTTCTAGAATTTATTACTACTATGAATGATCTGCATTTTGCTAAAAAAATGCTTTTTTCTCATGAATTAAAAGCTAATAATCAAGTCGAAGGTTACAGTGATGATTTAGAATTAATTGAAGATATAATAAAGAAAAAAACAGATAATATTAAAGATGAAGAAAAAAGAGCTAGAATACTAAATTTATATCGGGGATATCAATTTATTTTAAGAAATAGGGTAATGGATGATAAACATTTAAAAAGATTATATAATATTTTGAGTGATGGCTTACTTGATAGTTATGATATTACTCATATGGGACAAAATTACAGAGAAGCTCCAGTATATATATTAGATGGTGGTAAATTAACGGGTATTTTAGATGAAGGAGTAAATTATCAAATTATTGATAATTTAATTGCTAAATATTTTGAATTTATTAATAATGTTTCTTTAGGAAATAGTAAAACAGATGAATATATTAAATCCCAAATAATGCATTTTTATTTTGTTTATATTCATCCTTATTTTGATTGTAATGGTAGAACTTCAAGAACAATGGCTCTGTGGTATTTACTTAAGAATAAAGATTATCCTTATATTATATTTAATCGTGGTATAAATTTTGCGGGTTCTAAATATGATAAAATAATTAAAGAAGCCAAAGAAACTTATGATATAACATATTTTTTAAAACTTATGTTAGAAACAGTTAAAATAGAACTTGAAAAAGAAAAGATAATGCAAGAATATGCAAATGCTACCAATTATAAATTTAGTGGCATAGATTATCAAACTATTCTTTATATATTATCAATGAATAATGAATTATCTTTAGCTAATTTTTCTTTAGTATATAATAGATTTAATGATAAAAGAAAAGTATTAGATATTTATAAAGAAATGGTTGAACCACTAATTGATAATAATATCTTACAAGTAACTAGATATACTAAGAAGAATTTAGGTAGTATTAATAATATGGAGTTTGTTTTAAATAAAGATATAATTCCTAGTACAGAAGAAATGCATTTAAAAAGAATAAAACTGTAGCTAAAATATGTTAAATTAGATATAATTAAATTATCAAATTAAAATTTTGATAATTTTTTTAAAAATTTATGCAATAAAATAATAAGTTCAAGCATTATTATAGTGAAAGGAGTAAAAAAGATGTATTCAAATATTGTGGTACCATATAATTATGAATATATAAAATTAAGTAAAAATGAAATAGAAGATTGTTTAAAAGATATTGCCTTTGGTAAAAAAGAGGCAGTTAAAAAATTATATGAATTAACAAGTTCTCAAATATATGGCTTTGCTTTATCTATTTTAAAAAACATTCATGAAGCGGAAGATGTGTTACATGATGTTTATATCAAGATAATTGAAAATGCTCATACTTATGAGGAAAACGGCAAGCCAATGGCTTGGATTCTTACAATAACTAAAAATTTAGCTTTAATGAAATTAAGAAAGACAAAACACCATGTTGATATAGATGAAATAATAGAAATACTACCTTCTAAATGTGAGGGAGATACTATAGAAAATAAACAATTAATAACTGCAGCATTTAGTTATATTACAGATGAAGAGAGAAATATTTTAATTCTCCATGTAATCGGTGGTTATAAGAATCATGAAATTGCGAAAATTTTAGATTTACCATTATCAACAGTGTTATCTAAATATCATAGAGCTATTAAAAAGATTAAAAAATTTATGAGTAAGGAGGTAAATTAATGCAAAAAAAAGAAATTAAAAGAAAACTTAATAAAATGGTTGTAAATTCTACACCTAATGTATTAGATGATGTCCTTGCCAAATGTGAAAGTGAAAATTTACTTAAGAAAAAGGAGATTAAGATGAAGGAAAAGCAAAAAAATAGGTTTTTAATACCAAAACTTGCGGGGGCCTTGGTGGTTATTATTGTTTGTATCGGGGGATTAGTGCTATTTAGAAATCAAAATAGGGTTTACGATTCCATAATAAATTTTGATGTGAATCCTAGTATTGAACTAAAAATCGATAATGATAGAGAAGTAATATCAGCTATTGCCTTAAATGATGACGGTATGAAAGTACTAGATAATATGGATTTAGATGATGTTTCATTAAATGTAGCAGTTAATGCTATAATTGGTTCGATGCTTAAAAATGGTTATTTAACAGTTTCTGAAAATTCAATTTTAGTATCTGTTAAAAATAAAGATGTCGATAAAGCTAATGCTTTAAAGGAAGAAATATCTAATGATATTAGTGCTATACTTAATGCTAGTTCAATTAATGCCTCAATTTTATCCCAAGCTTATGATGATGATGCTAATGCTCAAAATTTAGCTACAGAAAATAATATTTCCGAAGGTAAAGCTAGACTTATAAGTAATATAATAAGTTCAAATATAACAGATAGTAAAGGAAATTTATATACATTTGATACATTAAAAGACTTATCAATTAATGAACTTAATTTATTAGTATCATCTAAAAATGCTACTGTTAAAGATACTCAAAAAACTGGTGAAGCTAGTTCAAGTTCATATATAACAAGAGATAGTGCTAGAGATATTGCAATAAATGCTGCTGGAGTTTCTCTTGATAATATTAGAGCTTTAGAAGTAGAACTTGATGCCGATGATGGAAGATTAGTCTATGAAGTTGAATTTAAAAGTGGAGATAGTGAATATGACTATGAAATAGATGCTAGAAGTGGGGAAATTATTAAAAAACATGTTGAAATAGATGATGATTATCAAACTAGCAGTGGTAATAATAGTTCAAGTAATAGTGGTAATACATCTACTAATACTCCATCAACATCTAGACCCAATTATGATGACGATGATGATTGGGACGATAGATATGATGACGATGATGATGACGATGATTGGAATGATAGATATGACGACGATGATGATGACGATGATTGGGATGATAGATATGACGACGACGATCATGACGATGATGATTGGGATGATTAAGACTGTTAATTCAGTCTTTTTTTCTAATTTGTTAAATATTAAAATGCCCCGAATTATAAAAAAAATAATGAACATACTATAACTGGTGATCTAATTGTTAGAAGATTTAAATATAGTAAATGGAGAGTTAACTCCTGAATTTGATATTTATAATAATATTTATTCAGTAAGTATTGCTGGGTATGTTGATAAACTAGTCATCGATTATAAAGTAACTGATGGTTATGTCGTCAATATTATTGATAATCATGATTTAGTTCCTGGAGAAAATGAAGTATATATTCAAGTAATTAAAGATGATGAAATAAATACTTATACTTTACTTGTTAATAAAGAGAGTAGTGAAGAAGTAATAAATTATGATTATTTATTAGAACCTTTAGAAGTAGGGGAAGAATTACCAGAGTATGTTGCTCCTTTAATCGGAGGTATATGTTTTTTTATTATATTATGTACATTTTTACTTCTTTTTAAAAGGAAAAAGAAATATAAAAAACCGAACTAAATCACCATAGTTCGGTTTTATAATTCATTAAAATATATATTATATTCATCTAATATATAGTCGTAAATATATTTTTCTTCTCGTTTTATTGATTTAGTATATTTCATTTTTTTAAATTTTTTAGAAAATTGCTTTATATTATCACTATCAAAAAGACCAACTGTTTGTAAAGCTTCATCTAAATTATTATAAGTATCAATCGATAAATCAACAAAATTAATGATTTCATTATCATCTTCATCATCGAGTTGAATTACTTCAGATTTTTCTATGAAATATGTATTAATAAGTCCCATATATTGCCTCCTCAAATCCACTATAAGTAAATTATAATTGATGCTCTTGATATTGTCAACAGTAATTGCTAAAAAAGTTTATTATTGACACAGATTTAAGTCCTCGAAGTTTCACAACTCGACCTTAAATCTGTGTCAAAAACATAAAAAAAACGACGGGATAAGAACCCGTCTTTTATATCATCAAAGCTTAATTGCTTTGATACTTATATTATATGTATTAAATAGAAATATATACACAAAAAAACTGCTTTATGCAGCTTTTTTATTAAAAGTTCTCGCTTCTCTTGCACTTATGATAACTTTTTCTCCATTAATAGTTTTCTTTTGTAAATTTGGTTTTTGTTTCATTTTAGTTGCTCTTAAAGAATGCGATCTTCTATTTCCTGTTAAAGGTTTTTTGGTTGTAACTTTTGTAGCCATAATTTGCCTCCTTTTTTCTACTTCAAAATTTTACCATTATATCGGACTTTTGTCAATCACTAAACGAAATTTCACATTTAGATAGTTTTTGATAAATACTTTTTGTTTTTTTTCTTTTGAATCCTGTAAATATTAAATCATAAATAATTTCCCAAACGACCACCCAGCCGGCGATTAAAAATAATTCACTTAAAACCTCTATTAAATGTTCTGATATTATTATAAAAACTATACCTAGGATAAGTAAAAATATTCTAACATAATCATCATATTTATCAATTAAATGATATTGTTTAAATTTTTCCTTATAATATCCATGAATTAAATTAGTAGCATTATCTTGTTCATTTGGGTTTAAATTACCATTTATTTTAAGTTCTATTTTTCCTCCTCTAGGCATTAACTTTGCACATTCCATAATATATTCTTCTAAATCTCTATTTATGTGTTTTTTGTTAAAACTATTTTCTAATTCTTCTAAAGTATTAATATCTATGTTTATCACTTTATCACCATTTAAATTATAACCCATATTTTAACTTAAGGGATTAATTTTCATTTACTAGTGCTTATTTTTGCTATATAATAAATTATGAGGTTTAAATTATGTATGTACCACT
>CALVKF010000051.1 GCA_944332555.1 uncultured Bacilli bacterium | reverse complement strand
TAAAATCTTTATTAGAACTTGATTAAAGAATTATTGGACAAATATTTTAATAAAAGCACTAGAATAATAAATAATCTAGTGCTTTTTGTCCAATAACTAAATTTGTCTGATAAAACAAATTATAAGAAAAGTCCGATAATTGACTTTCTTGTTATTATTTATGGTATATATGCCTTTATTAAACATAGATTATGGCAAGATATGTTATTACTTGTAGATTTTAAGTTTTTTGATTATAACCAAAGTCCTATTATGTTTTATTTAGAATATTTAGGAATAGTGATATTTATTGTAAGTTTTACTTGTTTAATAACTAAATTAATAAATAAAAAGAAAAAGATTGTTAATTTTGTAACAATCTTTTTTTAAATATTATTTTACTTAAGATATTTTTTAAAATAACTGTATGTTCTAATTGAGTAGATTTATTTAAAGTAAGTTTACTTATAATATTACTAGTATCTATTATTAATTTATCTATTTTCTCAATACTTATTTTAGATTTTAATATTTCATCTATTTTCTGTTCATAACATTTAGTTAAAAATAAATCTAATTTTAAATAATCTTTTTCTAATTGATTATTTATTATTTTTTTAAGAGTTATATTTATATTATTTATAGCAGATAAATTATTATTAAAAATACTTTTAGATATTCTTTTATAATCTTTATTGAATTTTTGTAATACTTTAGTAGAATCTAAATAATTTATTTGAAAGAAATCTTTTAAACCAATTAATGAAAGCATTATATCACCATAATTATAAATTGCACTATAAACACTAAATGGACGAGTTATATTGAGATAACTACCCTTAACACTAATAAATTTTTTACAATTTGGTTCATCAAAAGAATTCATATTATATCTTGATTCTACTTCTTGAAATAATTCATTTATATACTCATATTTTTGTAAACTCATATTATTTAATCCAACATTAAAATTAATTTCATTATCATTTTTTATAATATTATTATATTTATTATTATAAATTGTCCTCAAATCATGTAGGATATCCATAAATATTTCATTATCACTTTTTATTCTTTCTAAAGAAATATCTTCTAATAATTCTATTTTGTTTTTTTCTAATACATCACTTAATTTTTCATATAATAAGTTTCTATTATCATGATAAATAGAAATACCATTAGAACATTTAATTTTTAGAGCATGACCTAATTCATGGTCAAATACTTGAGCTATAAACATATTAAAGTATTTTTTAATATACTCATTTATATTATCCGTAATATATTTATCAAAAGCATCTTCAGTAAAGTAAATAGCCTTATTACGAGTTTGATAATAGCTGATATTAGCATTTGGATCATGGTTTATATAAACTTTTTTTAAATTATTAAATAATCTATTTAATAAAAAATCTTCTAAATTATAATATCCGTTATTATCTTTTATAGCATAGCTCGTAAATGAATCTTCACTTGTTGATATTTTGGAATATACATCTTTATACATATAATATCTATTAATTATTCCCAAAGTGATATATTCTTTATATTTTTCTGTGGGAATAATATTTGTTTTAAAGTAACAAGATATTAGTTCATATACCTTTCTTTCAATACTTTCAGATTCATTTGAAATGTCGTTTTTGACTTTTTCAAAATATTTTTCATAACTTAAATACATATAAATTCTCCTTTTGGTTTGCTATAATACCACATTAAATGTAAATTTTTTGTCGAATCTTGTCGAAACGCTTAAATTTTTTTAAAAAAATTAAGAAATATACCAAAATTTACTTAAATGTTATATAATATTAGTGATGTTTATGAAAAAAATAGTATTAAAAATATCGGGGATGACTTGTAGTGCTTGTTCATCTGGTTTAGAAAAATATTTAAATAAACAAAAAGGGATAATTAGTGCAAATGTCAATTTGGTATTAAGTATTGCTACTATCGAGTATGATAAAATACTTATAAGTGATATTGAAAAATATATAGAAAACGCCGGATTTAGAAGTGCTGGAGAATTTAAAAATATAAGTGAAGTTGAAAATAAAAAGTCCGAGAAGATAAAATTAATTGTTTTAGGTATATTGATAATTTTTATGATGTATGTAGGAATGAATCACATGTTTAATTTACCAAATGTTTTACTTCTTAATCATAATCATCCAATAATACTTGCATCATTTATGTTTATTGTTGCAATAATTTTCTTAATATATGGTTTTGATATTATAAAAAATGGTTGGAAAAATTTAATTCATTTAATTCCTAATATGGATACTTTAGTAATGTTTAGTGTGGTATGTAGCTTTTTATATAGTCTTTATGGCTTTATAGAGATTATTTTAGGAAATACAGAATTTGTTCATAATTTATATTTTGAATCTACTTGTATGATTATTTATTTTATTAAATTAGGAAGATTTATTGAAGGTATTAGTAAAGATAAAACAAAGAGTGCTTTAAGTGATTTAGTCCAAATAACTCCAGATTATGCGATATTAAAAAAGAAGAACAAAGAAATTAAAGTAACAATTGATGAGGTTAAATCGGGGGATATTTTAATTAGTAGGGCTGGAGAAAAAATAGCAGTTGATGGTATAGTTGAGAGTGGCAAAAGTTATGTCGATGAATCATTTATTACTGGAGAAAGTAAACCAGTGTTAAAGACTAAAGATGCAAAAGTTATCGCTGGTTCTATACTTTATGATGGATTTTTAGAATACATTGCTACAGATATTGGTAAAAATTCAACGATTTCTAAAATTATTGAAATAGTAATTAATGCAACATCTAATAAAAGTAAAATTCAAAAATTAGCTGATAAAATAAGTGGTTATTTTGTCCCAATAGTATTTATTATTGCTTTTATTACTTTTATTGTTCATTTGTTTTTAGGTGCGTCTTTCAGTGAATCTTTAATATACTTTGTAACAGTGTTAGTTGTTGCTTGTCCTTGTGCAATAGGCTTAGCAGTTCCTTTAGTAGTGGTGGTAAGTAATGGGCTTTGTGCTGAAAGGGGAATATTTCTTAAAAATGGTGATGTAATAGAAACGGCTCGTAATATTAATACAATAGTTTTTGATAAAACCGGGACTTTAACAAATGGTAAGTTAAATATATATAAAGTTTTTAATTATTCGAAGCTGAATGATTCAGAAATATTAAATATTGTTGGTAATATAGAATCTCTTTCTAATCATCCTGTATCTACAGCATTTAGTACAAAAGAAAAATTAGATGTTAGTAATTATGAAGTTATAAATGGAGTAGGGATTAAAGGGAGTATTAATAATAAAACTTATTATTTAGGTAATGCTATTTTTTTAGAAAAACTAAAAATTCGCAATAACTATGCGGATGATTATTCTGAGTTAATCAATAGCGGTTGTAGTATAGTTTATGTGATTGAAAATAAAAAAGTACTTGCATTAATTGGAGTTCGTGATACTATAAGAAAAGATTTAAAAAAAGCTATGAAAGAATTTAGTAAAAATAATATCGATGTATATATGTTAACGGGAGATAATCCTATTACTGCAGGTATTATTGCTAAAGAAGTAGGAATTAAAGAAGTCATTGCTAATGCCCTACCACAGGATAAAGATAAATACATTGCTGATTTAATTAATGAAGGCAAGTTTGTTGCTATGGTTGGTGATGGCATAAATGATGCACCAGCTTTAGTTAAAGCAAGTATTGCTATAAGTATTAATGAAGGAACAGATATTGCAGTAGATTCAGCAGATGTCATACTTATGAATAATGATATTAATAACATTTTAGATTTAATAAAAATAAGTAAAAAGGCCTATAAAATTATTAAACAAAATTTATTTTGGGCATTTTTATATAATGTATGTATGATACCAATTGCATCTGGTGTATTTGCTAGCTTTGGTTTTGTTTTAAGCCCAATGATTGGTAGTATTGCTATGGTAATTAGTAGTATAACTGTTGTGTTAAATTCGTTAAGACTAAGGAGGATGAAAATATGAAATATGAATTAACAATTGATGGAATTAAGTGTGTTGGTTGTATAAATCGCATTAAAAATGTAGTTTCTAGTATTAAAGGAGTTACAAGTTATGATATAACTCTTGACACTAAAGTATTAACTATTACTGTAAAAAAAGAGAGTGTGTTAGATGAAGTATTAAAAAAGATTACTGATCTAGGCTTTGAAGTTAAAGAAAAATAACAAAAATTCCACTTAACTGTGGAAAAATTCCGGTTAAGTGCGGAAAAATTCCGGTTAACTGTGGAAAAAAATATTAGTAATTACTAAACTGTATGCAAGTAGCATACTTTTTTTATTTTTTTAATAATATATTATTGACAACTGTCATATGCTGTTATATACTGTATAACAAGGAGGTAATAATGCGAATAATAATAAGTAATAGTAGTTCTACTCCGATATATGAACAAATTAAAAATGCCATTATCAATCAAATAATGGATGGAGAATTAAAAGAAGATGAGGCCTTACCTTCAATTAGAGCTTTAGCACAAGATATTAAAATAAGTGTAATGACGATAAAAAAAGCTTATGATGAATTAGAAAGCGAAGGATATATTGTATCAAGACAAGGTAAAGGAACATTTGTTGCTCCGAAAAATAGTGAACTTGTTAAAGAACAAGCCCAAAAAGATATTGAAAAATATTTGGAAAAAATGATAGACATTGCCAAGAATTTTAATATAAGTAAAGATGAATTAATTGAGCTTTTAAATATATTTTATGGAGATGATGAAAATGAATAAAGCAATAGAAATTAAAGATTTAGTAAAAAAATATCCTGAATCCTTTACTCTAGGAGAAATAAATTTAAATATCAATTCCGGAGAAATAATCGGTTTAATCGGCGAAAATGGAGCTGGTAAGACTACTTTAATTAAATCTATATTAGGTATTTTATTAAAGAATAAAGGAGAAATTAAAATATTTAATAAAAATTTAGATAAAAATGAAGTATTAATTAAAGAAGATATTGGAGTAGTTTTAGATAATTCTTTTTTTCCAGAGATATTATGTCCGAAAGATTTAGATAAGATAATGAAAGGTATTTATCAAAATTGGGATAGCTTATTATATTTTAAATATCTAAATGAGTTTAATTTGCCATGTAATACAATGATTAAAAAATTATCTAAAGGCATGAAGAAAAAATTAGAAATTGCTGCCGCTTTAGCGCATCATCCTAAACTTTTAATTTTAGATGAACCTACCAGTGGCCTAGATCCTGTCGTTAGAAGTGAAGTTTTAGAAATATTTTTGAAATTTATTGCTGATGAAGAACATACAATTTTATTTTCAACTCATATAACTAGTGATTTAGAACATATTGCTGATGAAATAATATTTATTAATAAGGGAAAAGTAATTTTGAATAAGAATAGGGATGAACTATTGGATAATTATGGTATTTTGAAATGTGATATAGATAAATTTTCAAGTATTGATAAAAATGATTATATAACTTATAAGAAAAATAAATATGATTATGAAATGCTTGTTAGTGATAAAGCTAAAATAAAGAAAAAATATAAAGATATGATAGTAGATAATATCACTTTAGAAGATTTAATGGTTTTAATTATAAAAGGAGATAAAAATGAAGGGATTAATTAAAAAAGATTTATTAATGATTAAAGGTAATTTAAAATATGCACTTTTATTTTTAGTAGTATTTATAATTATTTCTTTAGAAGATGTAAGCATCATTTATTATATTCCAACATTTATTAGTATGATGATTTTTATAACAACATTTAGTTATGATGAATATAATTTGTGGGATGCTTATGCTATAAGTATGCCAGTTAGTAGAAAAGATATTGTTAAATCTAAATATATAGCATCTATTATATTGATATTTATTGCAGTTATTTTTACAATTATTATAAGTCTTATTATTGGTTTAATTTATGATAATATAAATTTTCAAGAAATAATTGCTAATGTATTAATTTGTGCTGCATCAATTATTATATTAGAAGCTATTATGTTTCCTTTAATATATAAGTTTGGAGTAGAAAAGGGTAGAATTACTATATTTGTAGGAACATTTGGTATTGCTTTATTAATTGGATTTTTACTTAAAAACTTTAATGTTGATGCTAATAATTTTATAGTATTTTTTGATAAATATTATTATTTGATTATTCCTATTACTTTAATTATAGTTTTAGTAATTTCTTATTTAATATCTAAAAAAATATATTGGAAAAAAGAATTTTAAAAAAACAATAAGT
>CALVKF010000050.1 GCA_944332555.1 uncultured Bacilli bacterium | reverse complement strand
GTACATCAAATACTTGGCCAAGTGGTAACTATGCTTTTAATGAATCTTTAAGTAGATGTGAAAATGGTGGAGAACTATCATGGGATAGAGAACAAGGAATTGTAAAACTATTATCAAATAAATCAGATGGTTGTTATGTATACTTTGATTTATATAATGTAGTTACTATTACAAATGTACAAGCCATAAAAACAACAAATAGTGTAACACTAACAGTAACAGTAGATGCCGGAGAAAATCCAGTAGCAACATATTATTTTAGTATGGATAACGGAAGAAGTTATCAAACAAGTACAAGTCCTAATTATACCTTTAGTGAATTAACACCAAATACAACATATACTTTCCAAGTGTATGCAAAAGATACACTTGGATATGAATCAAATGAAGAAGTAATAGAAGTAACAACAGATAATTATGTAAATCCGGTTGTTAATAGTGTCACAACAACAAACACAACTATTAATTCAATAACAGTAAGTGTTAATGCAACAAATGGAACAAATGCAATTCAAAATTACTATTATTCAATAAATAATGGTTCATATGTTAGTTCTAGTAGTAATATCTATACATTTAGTGGTTTAAATAGAGGTCAAAGTTATAGCATAAGAGTATATGTAAGAGATACAAATGGAGTAGATTCAAATGTATATACAATAAATACTGAAACAGAAAATGTAGTATATTTAGCAGATGTATGTAATAATGGAAATAATTTGGCAAGTTGTATAACAAGTTTTTATAATTCATATGGATCAGATGCAACAAAATTATATTATCACAATAGTAGTTTAGCTAATGGTGCAGAAGATAATTCATATAGATATGCTGGAGCGAGTGAAGAAGTAAATAATTATGTCTGTTTTGGTTCAACAGCAAGTACATGTCCAGAAGATAATTTATATAGGATAATTGGAGTATTTGGTAGTCGAGTAAAATTAATAAAGAGTACAAGTTATGGTAACTATGCATGGAATGCAGATAGTAATATAAATACTTGGGATGCCACTACAAAACCATCTATATATACAACTCTAAATACAACATATTTAAATAGTTTGGAAAACACCTGGAGTAGTAAGATAGCAACACACAGTTATGAAGTCGGAGGAATGGTTTTTGATGCAGCATTTACAGCAAAAGATTATTATGATGTAGAAGTAGGAGTGAACCAGACAGGGTATGTACAATATATGAAAATAGGCTTAATGTATGTGTCCGATTATGGATTTGCGGCTAGTAATAGTTACTGGACAGAAATATTAAGTGATTATGATGTTGAAGCATATAATTATAATTGGTTGTGTTTAGATTTGAGCGAATGGACAATCTCTCACAATACAGAAGTACCTGTAACTGCATATTATATAGGAAGATACTTTGGTGAATCATTTTCATTAAATCAATATTCTATTCGTCCAGTCTTTTATCTTAACTCCAATGTTCAATATTCTTCTGGATCTGGAACAAGTTCTGATCCTATAATTATCGCAATTTAAACCAAATTTATTGTGTATCTAATACTGGATAAGCTTAAAATATTAACTATTATATAGACATTAATTATTGTGTGTGATATACTTTTTTTGTAATAGTATAGGATGATTAAAGTGGAAAATGAAAAAATTAAAAAGGAAACAAATATGGTGGCATACTCAGTTAAGTGTATATCATGGCTTTATTTAATTATAAGTATTGTGTTTTTACTTGTTGATAATTTTGTTATAAATGCAGATTTTGGCTTACCAGCTATAATAAATATATTTTATATAGTAGTTGCGGTAATTATATTTATATTTATTTATGCTATCGGAGAAATTATACAAATTATTCATGATATTCGCAGAAGATTATATAAAACAATGGAAGTAAAAGAAGAAAAAAATGATGTAATTGAAGATGAGTAATATAGACAAATGTATCTTTATTTGCTAAAATTAAATGGTAATAAGGAGAAGTAAATAAATATATGGCTAAAAAGAAAAATAATAAAAGTAAGATGAGTTTTATGAAATATTTAAGTATATTTCTTCTTATAGTAAGTGTGTTAATTTTAGTGTTAGTTTATTTTATTAATGTTTTACCAATAGATTATTTTATAGTATTAGTAGTCCTTGTTTTAATTATTGATTTAATAGTAATTAAGTTATTACTAGGTAGTGGTAAAATAAGAAATGTTATTGGAGTAATATTATCAATTATACTTATTATAATTATGGTATTTGGTATTACTTATGAACTTAATACAATAGATTTTTTAAAGCAATTTGGTTTTAATACTTATAAAGAAGAAGTATATAATGTATTAGTGTTAGATGATAGTGAATACGAAAAGCTTAATGATTTAGATAATGCGACTATTGGACATTTAGATGAAAATGTGCATGAAGGATTAAATAGTGCAATAGACAAAATAGATCAGCAAATAGATTTTGAAAGTGTAGTACTTGATGATATCAATAGTTTAGTAGATAATCTAAGTAGTGAAGAAGTAGATGCAATAATACTTGAAGATGCTCAAATTACTATGCTTGAAGAAGATAATAATGGATTAATGGATAATTTTAGGATAATTGCTTCTTTTGATATTGAAACAGAAATAGAAGTTGTAAGTAAAGAAGTTAATGTGACTGAAGATTCTTACAATATATTAATTACGGGAATTGATTCTTATGGAAGTATTACAAGAGTATCTAGAAGTGATGTTAATATGATTGTTTCTGTTAATCCTAAAGAAAATAAGATATTACTTACAAGTATTCCAAGAGATTATTATGTTTATTTAAGTGATTATGGGGATTATGATAAACTTACTCATACAGGTATTTATGGAATAGATGTTACTACTAAAGCTTTAGAAGATTTATTAGATATTGATATAAATTATTATGTTAAAGTTAATTTTACAACTTTAGTTGATATTGTAGATGAACTTGGTGGTATTACTGTTAATTCTAATTATGATTTTACTAGTATTGATGGATATCACTTTAGTAAGGGTGAAAATAATTTAAATGGTAAAGAGGCTTTATCTTTTGCAAGAGAAAGACAAGCATTTAGTGAAGGAGATAGAGTTAGGGTAGAAAATCAACAATTAGTACTAACAGCAATTATAAATAAAGTGTTAAGTGCTGGTATTATAACTAATTATAATAGTTTACTTAATGCTTTAAGTGGAGAATTTTTAACTAATATTACTAATAAGGAAATTACGGATTTAATAAAATGGCAAATTGATGGTATGTATTCATGGGATATTGAAACTATATCTTTAGATGGCTCGAATGCGTTTGATTATACATATAGTTATAAGAATCAAAAACTATATGTTATGATGCCTTATCCCGAAAGTGTAAATAGTGCTAAAGAAAAAATAAAAAATGTATTGTAAAGAAAGCGTAAAGTAATTGCTTTCTTTTTTGTTGGGTTTTGACTTGTTTTGTCGAAGTTGTTTAAAAATGGTTATTTTTCCTCTATATTAAATATGTAAGGAGAAAAATTATGTTAAAAATGAATTTAGAATATAAAGATGATACTTTATATGTTTATTTAAAAGGTGTGTTAAATAAAAGAAATTGTTATAAGATAAATAGTTATTTAAATCCTATACTTAAAAAACATAAGATAAGTAATTTGATATTAATTTTAATTCATTTAAGAGATATTGATGAAGTTGGACTTGATTCATTAAAAAGAGTAAAATATCTTATTAAAGATAGTAATGGTAATATGAAAGTGTGGGGTTGTAATAAAGAAATAAAAGATAAAATAAAAGATTTGAGAGTAAGAAAAATGAAATATATGGGTGAAGAATATGTATGAAGAAATAGTTAAAGAAAATGCTGGACTTATTTGGACGATTGCTAAAAAGTTTTATGGAATACCTAAAAGTGATTTATATCAAGCTGGAGTTTTAGGGGTTATTAAAGCTTATAACAATTATAAACATGATGGTGATTGTAAATTTAGTACATACGCCTACAAATATATTTATGGGGAAATGTATATGGTAGCTAGTAATAAAAGTATTAAGGTAAGTAAAGATATAATTAAACTTAATAAACTAATTGAAAAGGGTAGATGTATGCTGGCTCAAGAATTAATGCGTAATCCTAGTAATGAAGAACTAGCAGAATTTTTGGGAATAGAGCTTAATGCTTTAAATAATGCTTTGGAATATACAAGTGCACTTGTTTCAATTGATGAGGAAAGTGATGAGCGAAGTTTACATGAAGTTTTATATAAGGAAGAAGATGTAACAGTAGATGATAAAATTTTACTTCAAGATAGTATTGATTCTCTAGATACTTTAGAACAAGATATTATAAAAGCTAGATATTATGAAGATTTAACGCAAAGTGAGACTGCTAGAAAACTTGGTATTACGCAAGTAATGGTATCGAGGTATGAATCAAAAAGTTTGAAAAAAATGCGAGATTTTATGTATATGTAAGAAAAATAGCGACACAATAAGTTTAGGTGATAAAATGACTAAGGAAGATTATAAAAAATTAGTAAAAAAACATACGCCGAAGGAACCTAAACTTCGAAACATTGTTGTTGCTTTTTTTGTTGGTGGTTTAATTGGCTTTTTTGGAGAGTTCATTATCTTTATGCTTCAAGAATCATTTGGTATGTCCAAAGTTATTGCCGCAACTTGGACTTGTTTAATAATTATTGGTACCGCTAGTGTCTTGACGGCTTTTGGATTCTTTGATAATTGGGTTAATAAATGTAAATGTGGGCTAATTATTCCAACTACTGGTTTTGCCCATAGTGTAACTGGTAGTGCTCTTGATTATAAGAAAGATGGACTTATAACAGGACTGGGAGCTAATATCTTTAAACTTGCGGGTTCAGTTATTTTGTATGGGGTGATTTCGGCATTTATTTTAGTGATTGTGAGGGTGGTAATTGGTGTCTAGTAAGAAATATAAGAATGTCTATTTAGATGATTATTTTACAATTGTTGGGCCTTTAGAAAAAGAGAGTCACTTGAAAAAATATAATTTGACAATGGATGATTATTATTATAAAGAAAAAACTTTTGAACAAGCCGAGGTTAAAATGCAAAGTGATGTAGTTAATAATTTAAAGAAAAATAATAGTTTAAATGATTCTGATATAGATTTATTAGTTGGTGGAGATTTAACTAATCAAATTGCTGTATCTAGTTATAATGCTAAAAACTATAATATTCCATTTTTAGGGGTGTATTCTGCTTGTGCAACATTTCCGGAGGAATTAATACTCGCTAGTAATTTTGTTGACTGTAGTGGTTTTAAAAAGGTTATTACGGTAGTTAGTTCGCATAATTTAACAGCAGAAAAACAATTTAGGTATCCAGTAGAATATGGAGCACCAAGGCCTCATACATCAACATTTACAACAACTGGTGCTATTGCCACTTTGGTTGGTAGAAAGGAAAGTAAAATAAAAATTGAATCATCAACAATAGGTGTAGCCATTGATATGGATATAAGTGATGCTAACCATATGGGAGCAGTTATGGCACCTGCAGCAGCATCAACATTATTGCGGCATTTAACAGATTTAAAAAGAGATGCCTCTTACTATGATCTTATTTTAACTGGTGATTTAGGTTGTGTTGGAGGAAAAATATTTCAAGATTATTTAGAAACTAACTATGGAGTTCATTTAAAAAATTATTTGGACGCCGGTTGTGAACTATTTTTAGATAGTCAAGAAACTTATGCTGGTGGTAGTGGACCTGCTTGTCTTCCTTTAGTGTTATTTTGTAAAATTTTAACTAACAAAAAATATAAAAAAATATTAATTATTGGCACAGGGGCACTACATTCAACTACATTTGTTAATCAAAAAATGAGTATTCCCGCGATTGCTCATGCTGTAAGTTTGGAGGTGGAATAATGAATTTTCTAAATGCTTTTTTATTCGCCGGATTTGCTTGTGCGATAGCACAGATTATTTTAGATAATACCAAACTTACGCCAGGACATATTACGAGTATTTATACTGCAATTGGAGCATTTTTATCATTTCTTGGAGTATATGATGATTTAGTTGTTAAATTTGGAGCTGGTGCAACAGTGCTAATTTCAAATTTTGGTCATATGCTTTACCAGGCAGCAATTCAAGGCTATATGGCCGAAGGAATACTAGGAATATTTTCTAATATATTTACCAAATCATCAGCTGCTATTGCTGGAGCTATAATATTTGCCTTTTTAGTATCTTTAGTGGCAAAACCTAAAAATTAATTTAAGCACAGAATATAGTGCTTTTTTTGTTATTTAAATAAAAATTATAGATAAAAATATTAAAATAATATGAATGTTGTAATATTTGGTGTTATTCCAAATCTAAAAGTGATTAAAAACATCA
>CALVKF010000049.1 GCA_944332555.1 uncultured Bacilli bacterium | reverse complement strand
ATGATTATCACAAGTTGAAAAAATAATTTTTCACTCATAAGCAACCTCCATACCCAATACTCTCTTAAGAATCACTAGACCCCCTCGAGGAGGATATGAAAATTGTCGGCGCTGCACCAATTACAGGTAACGGTTATCTATTGTAACTGTTATTTTTTTATTTGCAAGCGATTCGACACGGTTCGACAAAACATATCAAAATCCAACAAATTATAAATATAAAAAAAATACATTTTATATTGTAATAAAATGCAAAATTTGGTATATTATATATGTAAGTGTTACCTGTATTGGGTAACGCCAGAATGTTATTAGGCGCTACTTTCTAGTGGCGTCTTTGTCATTGTTACTACCAAAAATGATAATAACCATGATTATCACAAGTTGAAAAAATAATTTTTCACTCATAAGCAACCTCCATACCCAATACTCTCTTAAGAATCACTAGACCCCCTCGAGGAGGATATAAAAATTGTCGGCGCTGCACCAATTACAGGTAACGGTTATCTATTATAACTGTTATTTTTTTATTTGCAAGCGATTCGACATAGTTCGACAAAACATATCAAAATCCAACAAATTATAAATATAAAAAAAATACATTTTATCTTGTAATAAAATGCAAAATTTGATATATTATATATGTAAGTGTTACCTGTATTGGGTAACGCCTATCAAATTTGGTATGACGCTACTTTCTAGTGGCGTCTTTGTCATTGTTATCACCAAAAATGATAATAACGATGATTATCACAAGTTGAAAAAATAATTTTTCACTCATAAGCAACCTCCATACCCAATACTCTCTTAAGAATTACTAGACCCCCTCGAGGAGGATATGAAAATTGTCGGCGCTGCACCAATTACAGGTAACGGTTATCTATTATAACTGTTATTTTTTATTTGCAAGCACTTCGACATAGTTCGACAAAACATATCAAAATTCGACAAAGAAAATTATTTGATTTTTATTTTTAACTAAATTTTTATTAAACTTTTATCACTTTTTATTGCGGATACTAAAAGCTTATGCTATAATGTTTTAGAAAAAAAGCGAGGTGCTTATTATTGAAAATAGATTGGACCTTAACAAGTAATAATGAAGAGATAATAAATTTAGAAAATGTTTTATGTGAATACGCTGAAAATGAATATTTAAAATTCCTAGAAGATGATGTAACAAATCTTATAGATTTTAAAAATAATGTGTATAATAGAGTTGCAAAAGATTATAATATGGAAATAGATTTTAATAACAATATTTGCTCATTTACATTTGCTACTGGAGAATCATGTAGTTTGGATATTGAATCTGAATTAGAAATAATAGATAATTTAATTAAATTAAGATATAAACTAGATGATGATGAAAAAATAATTAAAATTTTATTGAAAGGATAGTTATGAAAGAAATACTTATAGATGCTATAAATGCCAGTTTAAAAAAATTAGATATTGAAGATATAAGTGTAGAAATAGATGTCCCAAAGCAAAAAGATTTTGGTGATTATTCTACAAATATTGCTATGAAATTAACTAAAGTTTTAGGTAAAAGTCCAATGGATATAGCTGCGACTATAGTAGAAAATATCACTTGTGATAGTATAACTAAAATGGATATCAAAGCACCTGGTTTTATTAACTTTTTTGTCAAAAAAGATTATTTAGTTGAAAACATTAAAAAAGTACTCACTGAAAAAGATAGATATGGTTCATCAAATATTGGTAATGGTAAAAAAGTAAATATCGAATTTGTTAGTGCTAATCCCACTGGAATTCTTCACCTAGGCAATGCTCGTGGTGGTGCTTATGGTGATTCTCTAGCCCGTATAATGCGCTTTTCTGGTTTTGATGTAACAGAAGAATATTATATTAATGATGCCGGAAACCAAATAAATAATTTAGGTGAATCACTAAAATCAAGATACTATGAAGTATGTGGTAAGGATTATCCATTGCCTGAGGGAGGTTACCACGGTAAAGAAATAATTGCTATGGCTCATGATTTATATGAAGAACATCAAGATTCTTTATTAGATGAAGACATTGAATTTTATAAAAGTTATGCAACAGATAAGTTAATTGCTAAAATTATTGCTGATTTAAAAGAATATCGTATCAACTATGATGTCTATACTTCAGAAAAAGCTATAAGAAATAAATATAATTTGCAAAATATTATAGACATATTAACAAAAAATGGTTATACTTATGAACGGGATGGAGCATTATGGTTTAAATGTAGCGCTCTATTCGATGATGAAGACCATGTTTTAGTTAAAGAAGATAAAACCCTAACTTATTTAGTTCCAGATATTGCTTATCACCTAGATAAATATAATCGTGGATATGATAAAATGATTGATATCTTTGGAGCAGATCATCATGGTTATGTGGCTAGACTTAAAAGTAGTGTTAAAGCTTTAGGTAATGATCCAGAAAAACTAGAAGTAAAACTTTTACAACTAGTTAGATTAATTCAAGATGGCGAAGTAGTCAAAATGAGTAAAAGAACAGGAAAATCTGTTACTTTAAAAGAATTAATTGATGAGGTTGGCATTAATGCTGCCAGATACTATTTTGTAAAAAGTAGCCTAGATACTCAAATGGATTTTGACCTTAATCTAGCTAAATCAAAATCGAATGAAAATCCTGTTTATTATGTGTGTTATGCCTATGCAAGAATTTCATCAATCTTAAAAGAAACAGATTATAATGAAATACCACAAAAATTTGATGCATTAAATGATGAAGATTCATATAATGTGTTAGAAAAAGTATATGCATTTCCCGAAGTAGTAAAAAATGCTGCCCAAAAAGAATTACCGCATTTAATTACTAACTATGTATATGATTTAGCAAATACTTTTCACAATTATTATTCGCGCATTAGAATAATAACAGATGATGAAGAAATAACTAAAGAAAGAATATTACTAATTAAATCAGTGCATCAAACAATTAAAAATGCTCTAGATTTAATTGGAGTTATACCCCCAGAAAAGATGTAAGGAGAGTGTTTATGAAATTAAATGAGATACCAAAAGAAGAATTAGAATTAATGGGTTATGATGACATTGCAGCCTTAGTTTTACAAGAAAGTGGTAAAAAAATGAAACTTCGTGACATATTTAAAAAAGTATGTGAAGTTTTAGAATTGCCTGAAGAAGTAGTTGATGAAAGATTAGTAGATTTCTTTGAACTTATGAGTATTAATAAAAAATTTATTATGCTTAAAAATGGTTATTGGGACCTACAATCTAAACATAAATTAGATATTGTCATCGAAGAAGACGAAGATGATGAAGAAGAATTAATTGATGAAGAATTAGAAGAAGAAAATGAATTAGAGCTTGAAGAGGAAGATGAAGACATTTTCTATGATAAAGATGATGATGACGATGATGTAGTTGATGATGATGACTTATCAGATTTCGTTGTAATTGATGATCCAGAAGACGAAAGTAATTTATAGCGTAGTTTCCATGATTTATTAACAAAAATAGAAGGAGGAAATTATGTTTAATAGATTAGATGCAATAGAAAAAAGATATAATGAATTAAGTGAAGAATTAGTAAAACCTGAAGTATTAAATGACTTTAATAAATTAAAAGAATTATCAAAAGAACAAAGAGATTTAGAAGAAACAGTTAAAATTTATGAAGAATACAAAAAAGTTGATGATAATCTCCATCAAGCTGAAGTCATGGCCGAAGACCCAGAATTAAAAGATATGGCTCAAAGTGAAATAGAAGAATTATCCCAAAAACTAGAAGAATTAAAAGCAAAATTAGAAATTCTTTTAGTACCGAAGGATGAATTTGATGGCAAGAATGTTATCATGGAAATAAGAGGAGCAGCCGGCGGAGATGAAGCCAACATATTCGCGGGAGACTTATTTAGAATGTATTCTTACTATGCTGAAGATAATGGTTGGAAAATTGAAGTAATCCATGCTGTTGAAGGTACCAGCGGCGGATTTTCCCAAATTGAATTCATGGTTAAAGGAGATAATGTTTACTCTAAACTAAAATATGAAAGTGGCTCACATCGTGTTCAAAGAATACCTCAAACAGAAGCCAGCGGTAGAATTCATACATCAACTGCAACAGTATTGGTTATGCCAGAGGTTGAAACATCAAACATCGAAATTAAAGAAAGTGATATTAAAATGGATGTTTATCACTCAAGTGGAGCGGGAGGACAATCAGTAAATACAGCAAATTCAGCCGTAAGGCTTACCCATATTCCAACAGGTGTAGTAGTAACTTGTCAAACAGAACGCAGTCAACTTCAAAATCGCGAAAGAGCTCTAAATTTACTTAAAATTAAAATAAATGATGCTATTCGTCAAAAAGAAGAACAAGAAATGGGTATGGAAAGAAAATCAAAAATTGGTACTGGGGATCGCTCTGAAAAAATAAGAACATATAATTATCCACAAAATAGAGTAACAGACCATAGAATAAACTTCTCTGTTATGAATCTTGATAAAGTTATGGATGGCGAAATAGATGCAATTATTGAAGCATTACAAACCGAAGATTTAAAACTAAAACTTGCTGGAGAAAAATTTGAATAAACCAGAATTTTTAAGTTTTAAAGATTGGGAACTTCTAAAAAATAAGTATCCTAAAAATATAGAAGAAATTCTTGTCAAATTAAAGTCCGGATACCCAGTGCAATATTTAATTGGCAACGTTTATTTTTATAATAGTATCATTAATGTTTCAGAGAATGTTTTAATACCTCGTCCCGAAACTGAATATTTAGTAGAAAAAACTATAGATTATGCAAAAAAATTTAACCATAAGATAAATATTATTGACCTTGGAACTGGTAGTGGTTGTATTGCTATAGCGCTAAAAAAAGAATTAGATTCTAAAGTTTCTGCTCTTGATATTTCGCACGATGCCCTAGAATTAGCAAAACTTAACGCTTTAGAAAATAATGTTGATATTAATTTTTATGGCATAGATATTACTAAACCACTTGAAGACATATATGACATTATAATTTCCAACCCACCATATATTCCAAAGAATGGCTATGTAGCTGAAAATGTCTTAAAATATGAACCGCACATCGCCTTATTTGCGGATGATAATGGTATCTATTTTTATAAACAAATAATTAAAAACAATCTAAATAAATTAAATAAAAACGGTTTTATGGCCTTTGAAATTGGGGATAATGAAGACAAATTATTAGAAGAATTTTTAAAAGAAGAGGGCATTACAAATTATAAATTTGAGTGTGACCTAACAGGTAGAATTAGATATTTATTTATCTTTAATGAATAAATTAAATAACAATTAGACAATATTTAATCAGGTGATTATGTTGAAAAAGCTAATTGTTATTTTATTTTTAATAACTTTAGTAGTATGTGTAAGTAAAAATGAAAGTCAAGTTTTAATACCCAGTGATGCCATTAGATTTAGAATTATAGCAAATTCTAATACTCTAGAAGATCAATCAGAAAAATATTTAATTAAAACGGAAATAGAACCAGTACTTAGAGATATATTAAAGAGTTCTAATAATCATGATGATACTAAAAAGTTAATAAATAAAAACATGTATAGGTTAGAAGAAATAATTGATAAACATAATATAGATTATAGTATCAACTATGGTAATAATTATTTTCCTGAAAAAACTTATAAAGGAGTTCACTATGCAGAAGGTAATTATGAATCATTAGTTATCACTTTAGGTGAAGGCTCCGGTGATAACTGGTGGTGTGTATTATTTCCACCGCTTTGTCTACTTGAGGCAAGTGAGGCAAATTATAATGAAGTAACTTATACAACATATATTAAAGAAATCATAGATAAATTTAGTTAGTATTGCATATAGTTTTTTAGGTGATATCATGAGAGAAATAGTATCCATTTTACTAATCGGTATATCTTTATCAATGGATACTTTTTCTTTGTCTCTAACTTTAGGAACAGTTTCGGAAAATAAATTAATTAAAATATTACCATTATTTGTGGGAATATTCCATTTTTTTATGCCACTTTTAGGTAATATTATTGGTATTACTTTAATTAATTTACTTGATTTAGCTAGCAATATAATTTTAGGTACAGTATTAATTGTTCTAGGTATCAATCTAGCTATTCATTATTTTAAAGATGAAACAGCAGAAATTAATTTAAACATAATAGGAGTAATTATTTTTGCCTTAAGTGTAAGCATTGATTCTTTTTCAGTAGGCCTTGGTATAAATGATATAACTAATAATTATTATATAGCTAGCATTATTTTTGCTCTTTGCAGTGCAGCATTTACCTATTTAGGTATAATTATTGGCAAATATAGTAGTAAACTTATTGGTAAGTATGCTATAATATTAGGCATATTTCTGTTATTAATTTTAGGAATATTTCACCTTTTCATCTAAAATGTGATATAATGAAATTACTAAAAAACTTTTAAGGAGGTAGGTATGAAAAGAATCATTATTGAAGGTAATCATCCACTTAGTGGTAAAATTAAGATTGGAGGTGCAAAAAATAGTGT
>CALVKF010000048.1 GCA_944332555.1 uncultured Bacilli bacterium | reverse complement strand
CTTTCATTTAAAAATCTCTCCTTTTCTTATTTTATCATAGAGAGATTTCTATTTACACAATTTTTTTTACAGACTCATTTAATTTTGTTTATAAAATTGTTTAATATATTCTACTAGATCTTTATCACTTATGTTTAAAGCGTATACTAATTTAGCTAATGTTTCTATACTAGGTATTTCTTCATTGTTTTCAATTCTTTGAACAGTTCTAGTATTCAAATTACTTTTATCAGCTAATTCTTCTTGAGTTAATTTTAGTTTTTTTCGATACTCTTTAAACATAGCTAAATCCTCAAAACAATTATTTCATAATTATAAAACAGTAACCACGGTTTAGATACCGTGGTTACTAAAAAATAGTAATGTTAATACATACCAACACTTGCCCATCAATTTGTGTATGGCAAGGTGATTATATGGGAACTTGTAATAATGTTGAATATTTTTGCGATTCTGGAGATACATTAAGTGGTCAAACATGTTATACATGTACTCGAGGTACTTTAAATTCTAGTAGATTTTGTGAATATACAGATTGGGTATCGTATTCATATTGGAACTATGAAGTTACAATATATTATTACATTGCTAAATAAGGAGCTTTTATTTATGAAAAAGAAAAAATTATTTATAATATTTGGAGTAATAATCATATTGATTATTATAGGAATTGTAATAACTATAATTTTTCAAGGTAGAAACGAAGAAAAAGTTGAAAAGGAATTATTTGATGATATATTTTTAAATCTCGTTGATAATAATTACAAATATTTTTATTATATGTATGGAGATATACAAATTGATGATGGATATATAGAAGAAAATGGGACAACATATTATCATGTTAACGATGAAAAGATTATGTCTTTAGAAGATTTCGATGAATTAGTTAACAATACTTTTGTTGATGCAATGTTAGTTAATCTGTTAGAAGTCGATGAAAAAAATCAATATATTAATGTTAATGGAGAAGTATATGTTAATAAATTAGAAAATCCATGTACTTCAATAAGTGAATATGATTTTGATAATCTTCGTTTTAAAGGGGACAATGAAAAGAAATATGTCTATTATGAACAAATAAGAACTGAAATGTATAATGAAGATGGCATATGGAAGCTAGGATATAGCATATATAGGTGCAATAATTAATAATAAATGCACATATAATTAATAAGGTGATAATCATGCATATGAAAGATAGCCTTATTAATTTTTTATATGATAAAAAGTATTTTATTAACATATATGATGAATATATTCATGTATTTAATTATGAAGAATTAATTAGTTTATCAAGTAAGAAAATAGAACTTAAGTTTAGTAATTTTAAATTAGTTCTTGATGGTGATAATTTATTTATAAATAAAATGGATAATAAAGAAATGTTAATTAAAGGAATAGTTAATAAAGTAGGTTTTATTTATGAATAAAATATTATGGGTTAAATGTAAATGTGATGATTATTACAAATTTATTAATAAAATAAAATATGTAAATATAAAGATATTAGAAATAAAATATGAACAGGGTTATATTTATTTAAAAATAGATAGTAAATATTTAGATAAGTTAAATAAATATTTAATTAGTTATAAATTTAGTATAGTTAAAGAAATAGGTATATTTGATATATTAAATAAAATAAAAAGGAATTATATATTTTGTATATGTTTGTTTATTGGAGTTATTCTATTTTTTATTATGAGTAATATGGTCGTTAAAATAAATATTATTCATGAAAATAGGGAGATTAGAGAAATAATTAAAGATGAATTAGATGAATATGGAATAAAAGTATTAAGTTTTAAGAAAAGTTATAAGAAACTTGATAAAATAAGACAGGAAATATTAGATAAATATCCAGAAAAATTAGATTGGATGGAGTTTGATGTTGATGGTATGATTATAAATGTTAGAATAGAAGAGCGAATTATAACTGATACTAGTAAAAGTGATAAAGTATGTAATTTAGTAGCTGCAAAATCAGGGATTATAAATGATATAAAGGTAGAACAAGGTGAAGTTTTAGTAAATATTAATGATTATGTAAAAGATGGAGATATATTAGTTACTGGAGTAATTAATTATAATGAAGAGATGAAGCGAACAACTTGTGCAAGTGGAGAGATTTATGCCACCACCTGGTATACGGTAGATGTTAAAATTCCATTTGAATATTCAGAATATGTGGAAACTGGCAAAAAGAAATATAATATAGTTTGGGAAAATAATCAAAATAAACATCAAATATTAAGGGAAAGATTTAATTCGTATAATAGTTATCTTAAAAATATTTTAAAAATATTTGATTTTAATTTATATATTGAAACGGAAATGGAAACAGAAAAAATTACCAAAACATACACCGAAGTTGAGGCTTTAGAAGTGGGTATAAATAAGGCAATAGAAAATGTGAAAATAAAACTTGGGAAAAAAGATGAAATAATTGATAAAAAAGTTTTGAAAAAAGTAGTAAATAATAGTACAATGGATATAGAAGTATTTGTTATAGTTAAAGAATTAATAAGTACACAAGAAGAAATTATAGTAAATACTGAAGAAGGGAATTGATTAACATGTTTTTAAATACTATTAAATCAATATTAAGTGATAACTGGCCAGTATTAGGGATATTTATTATAACAATGATTTTAGTAAGATTCTTTTATTTTAGAAATCATCGTGAGAAACTTAGTTTTTATAAAGAATTTATGATGATTATTTCTATTTGCTATATTTTCTTATTATTTCAATTATTAACAAAAGTTGAAATGAATAGTGGTAGTGGCTATAACATAATTCCTTTCCAAGAAATTATGCGTTATGAATTCGGTAGTAGATTATTTATCTATAATGTTGTAGGTAATATTGTAGCCTTCTTAATATTTGGTTTAATAGTATCCACTTATATTAAACCTAAAACAGCATTAGCTCCTTTTGTTGTGTCTTTGCTTGTTAGTATTACAGTGGAATTTGTGCAACTAAATATTGGTCGTAGTTTTGATGTTGATGATATAATACTAAATGTTTTGGGTGGATTGCTCGGATATTTACTTTATATTGGTTGTAGTGCTATTTATAAACACCTCCCGGGAGTTTTAAAAAATGATGGACTTTATAATATAATTTGTTTAATAATTATTGTAATTATGGTATTATATTTATTAAGTGTGATGGGAGTATTTAGTGTTTTATGAATGATTATAAAATAATTGATGAATATGGATGCAAAATTGACTATGGTTATTTAAATAAAGTTATTGATAAAACTTTAGAGATGGAAAATGTTTTATCTTCTAACTTTGCCATTGTGTTTATAGATGATGAGAAGATGCATGAATTAAATAAAAATTACCGGGGGATTGATAGAACTACAGATGTATTATCATTTGCATTTGAAGATAATAATAAAATTTGTTATAATATAAGGCAGCTTGGTGAAATATATGTATCTATTCCTAAAATGCAGGAACAAGCTAAAGAATATGGACACAGTGAAAAAAGAGAACTGGCATTTTTAGTAGTTCATGGACTTTTACATCTGCTTGGATATGATCATACTTTAGGAATAGAAGAAGAAAAAGTAATGTTTGAAAAACAGGAGTTGGTATTAAATGAATTCGAAGAAACAAGAAAAGCATAAAAAGATGAGCTTTAAAAGATTCTTAAATAGTGTTAAGTATTCTATTGAAGGTTTAAATCACGCCTACAAAAATGAACAAAGTTTGTGGTTGCATGGTGGAGGAGTATTTTTAGCTGTAATTTTAGGAATTGTTTTAAAAATTAATTTTTATGAATGGGCAGTTATAATCGTGGCGTTTGTTGTAGTTTTAGCAATTGAATTACTTAATACAGCTATTGAAGCGGTAGTTGATTTAGTAACTAAAGAAATTCATCCTTTAGCTAAAATTGCCAAAGATTGTGGTTCTGCCGCAGCATTTGTAAGTGGAGTTGCCTCAGCTGTAATTTGTTTAGTTATCTTTTTGCCAAAAATCTTTGCTATGTTTTAGGGAGGACTTATGAAAAGTGGTTTTGTAAGTATTATAGGTAGACCAAATGTTGGTAAAAGTACACTTTTAAATGCTATTATTAATCACAAAATAGCAATTACTAGTAATGTTTCTGGTACAACTAGAAATATTATTCAAGGCATTTATAATGAAGAAGGATACCAAATAGTATTTGTTGATACTCCTGGTATTCACAAACCGCAGAATAGACTTGGCAAAGTACTAAATAAAGAAGCTTTATCGATGACTAAAGATGTCGATTTGCTTTTATTTGTGGTAGATATTGCATCAGGTATTGGTAAAGGTGATATGTTTATTTTAAATATGCTTAAATCAACTGATGTACCAGTAATTTTAGTAATTAATAAAATAGATGAAGTAAGTGATGAATATTTACTTGGGTCAATTGACAAATATAAAAATATTTATCCATTTGTGGAAATTGTACCAGTATCAGCTTTAAAGTTTGATAATATTAGAAGATTAATTGAAGTAATAAAGAAATATTTACATGATGAAGTACAGTATTTTCCAGAAGATTATTATACTAGTAGTTCTCTTAAATTCATGGTTAGTGAAATTGTAAGAGAAAAACTTTTAATGCTAACTGAAGATGAAGTTCCGCATTCTATTACTTGTTATACAACTAAATTTGAAGAAAAAAAAGATATAATTAATATTAATGTTGATATTATAGTTGATCGAGATTCATTAAAACGAATAGTTATTGGTAAAAATGGCAGTATGTTAAAGCAAGTTGGAACATTAGCAAGAAGAGATATTCAAGAATTAGTAGGCAGGCAAGTATATTTAGAACTATTTGTTAAAACTATCAAGAACTGGAAAGAAAAAGAAAAATATTTAATTGAATTTGGTTTTATTGATAATGAATAAAATTAAAAAATTTTACCCAATATATAATTAGGTGATAAAAATGAATAAAAAGGATGCATGGAAAAAATTTGCTAGTAGTGGTAAAATTGAAGATTATTTAGAATATAAAAAAATTAAGAAGGGATAAAAGTGCTTAAGGAAGTAGAAGGTTTTATTTTAACAGAAACTCCTTATGGAGAGAGTAGTAAAATAATAAATGTGTTAACTAAAGAATATGGCATAATAGGAATAATTGCTAAAGGAGCGTCATCCTTAAAAAGTAAAAATAGGGTGGCAACTTTAAAACTTACCTATGCTAAGTTTAACATTTATTATAAAGAAAATAAACTTTCTACTTTAGTTAGTGCTGATATTATTAATCCTCTAAAAAATATCCGCAGTGATATTTTTTTAATTAGTTATTTAACATATTTGGCAGAACTAACTTATCAAGTCGTTAAACAAAGTAATGCTCAAGATATATATGATGACTTTATTACCTCTATATTAAAAATAGAAGAGGGATTAGATCCTTTAGTAATAATTAATATTTTAGAAATTAAATATTTAGAAAAATTAGGAGTATTATTTAATTTAGATGAATGTGTTATTTGTGGTAGTAAAACGAGCATTGCAACAATTTCTGCTGATGCCGGGGGATTTGTGTGCAAAAACTGTTTAACTAATGAATATTTAGTAAGCCCTAAAGTAATAAAAATGATCAGAATGTATTATTATGTCAATATTAAAAGTATTACTAATATCAAAATTGATGATGATATTAAGAAAACTATTAATCAGTTTTTAGATATGTATTATGAAAAATATACAGGACTTTTTCTAAATAGTAAAAATTTCTTAAAAAATATCTTATAAAGTGTTAAAATAGAAGTGGTGAGGTATTATGGCAAATTTAACTTTATATTATGGAACTATGGAAACTGGTAAGACAACAAAACTTATTCAAGACCATTATAATTATTCTAAATATTTAATTAATTTACTTGTTATGAAACCAAAAATTGATACAAAGGGAGGACTCACTGTTGTAAATAGAACGGGTTCTTCAATTAAAGCAGACATATTAATTCCTAAAACAGCAAGTTTACTATCTAAAAAGTATTTTAATAAATATAAATATGCCCAATTTATTTTAGTTGATGAAGCACAGTTTTTAACAAAAAGGCAAATAAATGAACTTTGGTATATTGCTCATAAATTTGATATTTCCGTAATTTGTTATGCTCTTAAAAGTAATTTTAAAGGGGATTTATTTGAAGGAAGTAGCCAATTATTTGCTAGAAGTGATGAAAAACATGAACTTACTGTTAATTGTTCTTGTGGCAGACCGGCGATGTTTAATGCAAGACGTGTAAATGGCAAATATTCATCTAGTGGTAAGGAAGTAGTAATTGATGGTTCACAGACGGAAGTTGAATATATTCCTTTATGTAGTGATCACTATTTAGAATATGTTTTAAATAATAAATTAAAATAATGGGTAATAAGTATTCATAAAAATAGTGTGATTTTTCCGCAAAAATGGTTGACATTCAATAAAATGTATAGTATATTATTAGTAGAAAACAAATATATATAAATTGCAATATTGATTAATATTATTTGTTTTTAATTACTAATGGAGATACTCTCCTTAATTGGGATTTGTTTTTATACATTTGCCAATGGAGTATCTTCATTTTTTAATATAATAGGAAAGTCATACTTTTTTAAATAAAACCATTGACATCCAAACTACTGTTTGGTATACTTGATTTACAAG
>CALVKF010000047.1 GCA_944332555.1 uncultured Bacilli bacterium | reverse complement strand
CCCTAATTAAAATAAAATCGCTGAATTTAAAGCGATTTTATATATTTTTGGGTGGCAAACTCGGGTTATAACAAAAAAACTTAAAAAAATAAAACTTTTATTGCATCCCAAATACCACCGATACCTTCAGTTAACACTTTTTGGACTGATTCAGTTAATTTATCTCCAGCATCAGTGAATGTATTACTATAATCTACTCGCTCTTCTAAAATATAATCTTCAACATCAACAGTCTTGCCTTCAATTACATCTTGCTCAAATCTCTTGATAGCTTCATCTGTAAGAGCGACTTTATTACCTAAAGATGCCTCATAATAACCACTAATTGATGCAATATATAAACCAATAAAAACAATAAATAAGATTGTCAGTAATCTTAAAAACCAATTTTTCTTTTTTTTCATGCTTCTCCTTTCAAATAATCATAAATAATGCTTGCAAACACTTTAAGGGAATTATTAACTTCTTCAATATTATTATATTGTCCTCCCACTTCAATTAAAATGGTATTTGGATCAAAGTCTTGATTATATATCCCATTAGCACCAGCATTATCTTTTTTAAGTACTCCTCTACTTAAACTATCATCAAATGCTACTATCTTTTCATTTAAAAGATTTGCCAAATCTAAATTTGGTTGATAGTTTTCGTGTTTAAGACCTACAACAAACATCATTTTAGCATACTTTATTCCATCAATTTCTGTTGTAGTTCTCTCATAACTTCCAGCATCCCGGTGCAGATCTATAAAAAACTTTAAACTAGGGTGTTCTTTTTTAGCTTGTTCCATTAAAATCCGACTAGCTTTATAACTACTATTATATTTCCAACCATTAGTATTTAGTACATCGACAATACTATTATCTTCAACAATACAAGAAATACCCAAATCTTCTAAATATTCCTTTAAAATATAACTTCCTAAATAAACAGTATTATTTATATTAAATTCTTCGGAAATATTTGTAACATAACTTTCTGTTTGATGGGAATTATAAATATAAACTATTGGTTCATCATTAGTAGTAATATCATCTTCTACAACTGAAGTCACCGGAGTACTTAAAGTTACATTATCTATCCCACTATTAAATTCTTTAATTCCAAAAGAATATTTTAGTAAAAACTCCGTACTAGATAAATTAGTTATATCTGCCAAATTATAATAACCAAAAGAAGAACCTACTAAATAATTTAAATAGGTATTATTATTTAATTCAATATCAATATTATCAAATAATAACTTAAATGATAGTATAAACGAAGCTATTATAACAACAAATATCCCTATTAATTTAAATAACCACAATTTAATTTTTTTTCTTCCTTTAAATTTTGCTTTCATAATCATCCCTAGAATATCATACTATATTTATAGTAAATATTATGTCGAAATAAGGTTTAAAACGCATTTTTTTTAATATTTACTTGCTAAAAGGCTTAATATTTGATAAAATAATGAAGAAAACAAAGAAGGGAGCGAATTATGGCAAATATTAAAAGTTCAAAAAAAGCAATTAAAGTTATAGCTAAAAAAACAGATAATAATCATGAACTTAAAATGCGTGTACATAACCTTATTAAAAACTGTGAAAAAGAAATAGCTGCTAATAATAAAGAAGAAGCACAAAATTTGCTTAAAGACTTTCAAAAATATATGGATAAAGCAGTTAGTAAAGGTTTAATTAAGAAAAATACTGCTGATCGTGAAAAATCTAGATTGACACAAAAAGTAAAAAATATAAAGTAATAATTGTTTACTTTATTTTTTTTTGATATGATTATTATAGGTGATAACATGAAAAAGATAATTGTTCCTATTATTTGTATAGTACTACTTACTATAACTTTTATTTATTTAAATCCAATAACTGATACCCTCGCGGCATTTATAAGTAATTCTCCCGATGTAGTTATTAAAAAAAGTAATACATATACTAAAGATATTGATTATTTGTTTGTCCAAAGAACTGATGACTTTACACCATATAGTTATCAAGATTTATTAAATATTTATTACAGTGTTATTAATAATGGTTGGGATGAATTTACATTTTATTGTCCTAAAGAATATAGTGATTGTCTAGATGATGTATCTAATATTAGTGGAGATGATTTAATATTAACTCATTTAAATAATTATGTTCATCCTTTTAATAGTTTTACTAATATAAGAACAAGCATTAATACTAATGGAGAAATTACTTTGCGAATAAATTATTTATATACTGATGATGAAATAATAGAAATTGATAAAGAAGTTGATAAAATACTCTCTGAAATTATTAATGATAATATGGATAATAAAAACCAACTAAAAACAATTCATGATTATATAATTAATAATACCAGATATGATACAACTAGAAATGAATATGAAGATAGTGAATATGAATCTAATACGGCATTTGGGCCTTTATTTCAAGGATATGCTACATGTAATGGTTATACTGATTTAATGGCAATATTTTTAACTAAACTAGGATACAACAATTATAAAATAGCAACAACTCCTGAAGATTTAGGTGATGAATCAGCTACTGGTCATATTTGGAATGCTGTATATTTTGATGGTGAATGGCTACATATTGATTTAACTTGGGATGACCCTGTACCTGATCCAAATGTTAGCGAACAAACGGACTTCTTACTTGATACTTACTTTTTAGTTACCACTGAAGAAATGTATGAAGAAGATACCTCCGGAGAAGTATTAATAAAACACACCTTTAATCCATTATATTATTTAGAATTTAATTAATAGAAAAACTCACAAATGTGAGTTTTATTTTACAACTTTAAATATTGTTGGAATACCTCTAGTTTTATGTTCTAATGCGGAATTAATAGGGTCATTAATAAGCTCATTATTAATAACTAAAGCACTAGATGTTCCCCCATCTAAATTGGCGGCATTAATAGCTCCATAGTTTTGCATAATTTCCGCAAGATCTCTAATTGATGCTCCTTCAGTCCGAAATTCATTTGAATCAACAACTAGCATTAAAACAATACCATCTTTTCTTTGGCCAATTGCTGTTCTTGCTGCATAACCCCATCCGCCATTACCACGAATTTCTGCCATTTCCCCATTAACAATTAAAAATGGTCCCATCGTTACAGCATCTCTAATACCATAATCTATGGCATCTTTAGCACTAGCATCTCGAAGTAAAACTAATCTATTTTCCAAATCAAAACCAATTATTCCGCCATTCATCGAATCATAAGCATAATCGGTTATAATTTCGCCATCTGAAATTGTAACTCCTAAAGGATTAGCTCCATTACCATTATAGTTTGGATCATAAAATCCTCCACCATTTATTGCTAAAACTGCTCCTTGTTCTTCGGCCATATCATAAATATATTGGCCCCCTCTACCTAAATACTTACTAATTCCCACACTTATCTTACTAGCATCATATATAACTGCTAAATATGCATCACAACCATTAACATCAAATTCAATTATTTTATATAACGCATCTTTATTTCGCTCAAGCACAGCTCTTTCATATTCATTGGCATATTCTATTTCTTCATCAAAAGTAATTAAATTAGGATCAGTATCCGCTTCACTTCTTCCCACATAATTATTAGCCATTACTTCATTTATGACATCATCACTATAAAACCATTTGCAATAATGCTGATGATTCATTGTAGCCATAGCAGTTGTAATTAACCAAGTTTTAAAATTCTCAACTGGTCCATATAAAATAAATAAAAAAGATAGACAGCCAACAGCATAAAGCCCTACTAAACTAGAAAAAATTACTACCTTTTTCTTTTTAAATCCTCGACGATATTTAAATCTAATAAGTAAAAATATACTATATATTAATAAAATGACACAAAGTATTAAAATAGTTAAAGCAAGTCTCCGATTAATATCACTAATTAATCTATCAGAATTACATCCGATCACAAAAAATACTAAACTAGTAAATATTAAAAACAAACTAACTAATAATAATACTGTCCCCTTTTTTTTCGAATTCATAATTTTTTCACCACTTTAATATTTATACCATATTTTTCTATTTATTACAACTATCTATATAACTTTTTACATTTTCTATAGTTTTATCAAAATTATTAAAATCCACATCAAACCATTTAACATTCATTTTATTATTAAACCAAGTATATTGTCTTTTAGCATAATGTCTAGAATTTTTCTTAATTAAATCTTTGGCTTCTTCTTCATATATTTCCCCATTTAAATAGCTTATAACTTCTTTATAACCTATTGCTCTATTAAGTATTAAAGAATTAGGATTTTTAGCATATAAATATTTTACTTCTTTTGCTAAACCATCATTAAACATCTTATCTACCCGTTCATTAATTCTTTGGTATAATTTATCTCTACTAGTAGTTAAACCAATAAATAAAACATTTGGATATAATAATTTTGGTTCTACAACATCAACCATTTTTTTATTTAAAAAACGAACCATTCTAATCCGATTATTTTTATCTATTTGACTAAATTTATCCTTTTTTAAAACCATTTCATATAATTCTTCATTACTATATCCCTCATAAGTTTCATTATTTTCATCTTCATAAAAACGATAATCCATTAAAGCAGCACTAATATATAAACCAGTACCTCCGCAGATAATTACATTTTTATTTTTGTACTCTTCAAGTATTTTTCTAACATCATTTTGATATTCTTTAACATTGTATTCCTCATCAATATCTTTTATATCAATTAAATAGTGTTTAACCTCATCCATTTCATCTTTAGTCACTTTAGCACTACCAATATCAAGTCCCTTATAAACTTGAACCGCATCAGCATTAATAACTGGAGCATCTAAAAATTTAGCTAGTTCAATACTCATTTTAGTTTTACCTACTCCTGTTGGACCAACAATTACTACAATCATGAATTATCACCTAAAAATATTATATAGAAAAAAACACTAAAAAACAATTGTAATATTTTAAAATTTTTGGTATATTATATATGTAAGTGTTACCCACATTGGGTAGCATCGATTTTTGACGCGACGCTACATTTTATTTGTTGGCGTCTTTTTTCTGGTTACCATAAATAACGATAACTAGAATTATAATTACTTGAAGAAAAATATCTTCGTTCATTGCATTATCACGCTCCTTTAAAGGATAACCTTCCTTAACCCCAGAAGAAGGAGGAAAGTTGGATAACACGATGTCTCACCAATACAGGCAACAGTTATCTATTATAATGATTATTTTTTTATTTGCAAGCACTTCGACAAAACTAGACATAGTTCGACAAATACACTAAATCATGTTATAATTACCTGGTAGGTGATAAAATGGATTTAAATGAAACAGGATTTTTAAAATATAATAATATTGAAATAATTAATTTATCTGAAAATGAATGTCAAGTAAAACTAACTATTACAAAGCATGCCCTAAATCCCTATGGTATTGTTCATGGAGGTCTAACCTTTGCTTTAGGAGATACCGCTATGGGAGTATTATGTCATGCTATGGGTAAAAATGTTGTTACTCTAGATGCCAACATCAACTATTTAAAACCAGGAAAAGGATCATTTCTTTTAGCAATTTCTAAATTAATTAAAATGGGAAAAACCACTTGTGTGTTAAAAGCCGAAATATTTGATGAGAACAATACATTAATTGCTACAATGAGTGGTACATATTATATTGTAGGTTAATCATGGAAGTAATAGGAATAATTTGTGAATATAATCCATTTCATAATGGACATTTATATCATCTAAAGAAAATCAAAGAATTATATCCAAATTCTTTAATCATTCTAGTATTAAATGGTTACTTTCTAGAACGTGGTGAAATATCTATATTATCTAAAGAAGCCAAAGCAAAAATAGCTCTAGCTCATAATGCCGATATAATATTAGAATTGCCAGTAATTTATGGTACACAATCTGCTGATACTTTTGCTGATATCTCTTTAAAAATATTAAATAACTTTCATGTAAATAAAATAATATTTGGTAGTGAATCTAATGATATAAAAAAAATAAAAGAAATAGCTAAAAAACAGCTAGATGAAGAGTATAATGCATTAGTTAAAGAATATTTAGATAATGGTCTTAATTATCCTACTGCTCTAGCTAAAGCCCTAAATATAAATTTTAATTTTCTACCTAATGATTTACTTGGTATTTCCTACACTAAAGCAATAATAAAAAATAACTATAATATAGAACCAATTACCATTAAAAGGACTAACAATTACCATGATACGACAAGTAATAATTCTATAGTTAGTGCCTCAAATATTAGAGAAAAGATTAAAAATAATGAAGATATATCTAAATATATTCCAATTAATATTAAAGATTTTATTAATAATACCAACTATGATAATTATTTTAAATTATTAAAATATAAAATAAATACCGACAATAACTTAAATGATTATTTAGATGTTGATGAAGGTATAGAATATAGATTAATTGATTATATTAACAAATCAAAAAACATTGAAGAATTTATAAACAATATAAAAACTAAAAGATATACTTATAATAAATTAAATAGAATGTTTATTCATATACTATTAAGTTTTTCAAAAAAAGATAACATAGATCTAGAATATATAAAAATATTAGGATTTAATACTAAAGGTAAAAAATATTTAAATAGTATTAAAGAATCTTTATTAATACCTACAAATATTAATAAAGATTCAATACAATATAAATACGAAATTAAAGCTAGTATTATCTATGATCTAATTAATAATACAAATACTTATGAATTTGAACAAAGAAATAAGCCAATCATTATAGATTAGCTTATTTTTAGTTTATTCTTATTTATCTGTTCAAACAGATAAATTCGCTTATCTGTTTAAAAGTTTTATCTGTTCATTTGAAAAAATCTGG
>CALVKF010000046.1 GCA_944332555.1 uncultured Bacilli bacterium | reverse complement strand
TAATGGGATGAGTTTACTCATTAAATGTGCTTTCAGCACCTAAAGCAAGCCATGCAATTTATTGCATGGTAGTTGACCTTAAAATATACTGATTTATTATTTTATACTGAACTAATGAATGGCAATTACAATAAATATATAACCAAAATTAAGGATGATATTAGTGGCGCCTCAAATAACTATTATAAATTGTTAAATCGTAAAATAGATGATAAATATACATATTCAGGTTTTCTAACTAAATTAACTTCATATTTAGAAAATGAATATTTTGATGTAGATAAAGCATATGGAACATATTGGTCTTATGAACATGTAGATAATGAATTTACTAGAAAACAAGAAAGAGCGAGAGAAATGCATCACTATATTCCACAAGTAGAACATAATAAAACGTTTAAAGAAAATATTCAAAAAATAATAAATTAAATAGCAAAAATAAAATAAATTTTTACTTTTATACCGCAAACGGTATGATTGATATTAAAAGATTATAATTACTAATGGAAACTAAACTCACCAGGTGGTGATGGTGCCGAGGTAATTTACTCTCTTCGTAATGATGATACTTTTTCAGCAAAAATAGCTAAAGAGTTAGAAACCGCTGGCCAAAATGTAAGAAAGTATTATCAAAGAAGATTGCCTAGCAATCCCGCGAAAGATTATTATTATATAATGCGTGATACTCCTAATAACGAAACAGTAATTGTTGAATATGGCTTTGCAGATTCTACTGGAGATGATGTATCACAAATTAAAAATAATTGGGAAGACCTCGCTGAAGCGGTAACTAAAGCAATTGTGGAATATGCTGGTGGTACTTATATTGCTCCGACTGGTTCTAATTACTATACAGTTAAAAGTGGAGATTCCCTATGGAGTATTTCTAAAAAATTTGGTATTACAGTGGATGAATTAAAACAAGTTAATAATTTAACAAGTAATTTACTAAGTATTGGTCAAAATTTACTTATTCCAACTAAAGAATCTGAGACTACTACTGATGAATATATAGTTCAAAAAGGTGATACATTATATGGTATAGCCAATAAATTTAATACAACTGTTGATAACTTGAAATCTATCAACAATTTAACCACTGATTCCTTGTCTATTGGTCAAGTTTTAAAATTACCAAGTACTACAGCTAGTACTAATACCTATACTGTAAAATCAGGAGATACCCTTTATGCGATAGCTAACAAATATAATACAACAGTTGATGCTTTAAAATCATTAAATAATCTAACAAGTAATACTTTAAGTATTGGTCAGACTCTAAAAATACCAAGTAACAGTAGTGATAATGTAGTTTATACCGTAAAATCAGGAGATACCCTATATGGTATAGCAGAAGAATTTGGCACTACCGTATCAGCAATTACTAAATTAAACAATCTATCAACAACTACATTATCAATAGGTCAAAAATTATTATTGCCTTAATTTATCTAAATATAGATAATACTTGTTCATGATCTTGAGAAAGAAAGTTATGTATATAATTTTCTTTTTTATTTACTATATCTTTTAAAATAATTAAACTATTTAATATTATATCTATTTCTTTATAGGATACTGATTTATCATAATTAATATACTTTTTATAAGTAATTGGTTTAACTCCCATAATTTTTTTAAAGGTTTCAGAATAATATTCTTGAGAATAAAAGCCATTTTTTAAAGCAGCATTTAAAATGCTTTTATCTTTTATATCTTTTAGACTATTATATATTCTTAGACTATTAATATAGTTATTAATAGTTAAACCCATTTCACTTTTAAATAGTTTCATTAAATAATATCTATTAATATAAAAATGTTTAGATAAATAATCTATATCTATTTTTTGATTAATATTAGAATCTATAAATTTTAATATTTTATATATTACTTCTTTCATAAGTACATTATATCATAAAAAGCCACTATTGTTTAAAAAATAATATAAAATATGTGATTTAATATATGCGAGGTGAGAAAAAATGCAATATGCACATTGGACGAATAATAATAAGTTCAAAGAAAAATTAGTTAAATATGATGGAACGGGGGTGTTAGAAGAATCAGGTTTTCCTATGATGTATGATAATGGTAATTTTTATATTAATACGCATGATGGCCATAATTTAGTAATTGGTTCAACTGGTTCTGGTAAAAGTCAAACGGTTATATTACCAATGGCTAGACTTTCTATTAAAGCTGGAGAATCATTTGTAATTCATGATATTAGTGGGGAAGCTTATAATACTTTAAGTGGTATGCTAGATGATAATGGTTATAAAGTTATTGCTATTGATTTTAAAGAAGCAAAATATGGTAATAATTGGAATCCTTTAACATTACCATATAGTTTATATAAAAATAATGATTTGGATAGCTCTGTTATGGAACTTGAAAATATCGCATACTACTTGTTTAGTGATAGTGATGAAGCTAGTAGTTTTTGGAATAATTCTGCAATAGATTATTTTGTTGGTTTAGTTTTGTATTTATTTGAAAATGCTAAATCTGATGAAATAAACTTAGAAAGCATTTATAATTTGGCTAATAAAATAGATGATAAATTTATTAATAAAATAAAGGATAAAGAAACTATTAGTTATTATTTATCAGCTATTTTAAAAGCCCCAACAGAAACAAAAGGGGGAATAATTGCTACATTTAATTTAAGAATGCATAAATATATAACCAGAGTTAATTTAGCTAATATGTTAAATTATAGTGATTTTGATTTAAGAGATATTAAAAAAGAAAAAACAGCAATCTTTATTTTAAGTGGTAATACATCAAACTATAATGATATAATTCCTCTATTTATTAATCAAGTAATTGATTCAATTGAAGATAATAATAAAAAAAGATTAAATATTTTATTAGATGATTTTGATAATTTACTTCCTATTAAAGATTTTTCTAAGTTAATAAATAATATTAGAAGAAATAAGGTATGTATTACTGCAATTATTAGAAGTTTTAAAGATCTAGAAAATACTTATGGTAAAGAAAACTCGGAAATACTTAGAATGTGTTTTACAAATACAATTTATTTACTTTCTAATGATTATGATACTTTAACAGAAATTTCTAAAATTTGTGGTAATACTTTAGCTGATAAAAAAATACAACCATTAATTACAGTTGAAGAATTAAAAGTATTAAATCATTTTGAAGCAATAATATTAATGCCTAGAGAATATCCAATTAGAACTAAATTATATCCTGATTATAAATTTAATTGGGGTGAATATAATAAAGTTAATTTGCCTCTAAGAAAGACACATGAAACAAAAATATATAGTGAATAATGCTATAGCTTAGGCTATAGTTTTTTGATGCTTAAAACTCTGCAGAGAAATGCACAGAGCACTGTAGAGAACTATAATTGTATTTCTTTAATATTACTAGCATTAATTAGAGCGCAGAGAATTCTGCAGAGAAATGCATAGAGCACTGTAGAGAACTGTAATTGTATTTCTTTAATATTACTAGCATTAATTAGAGCGCAGAGAATTCTGCAGAGAAATGCACAGAGCACTGCAGAGAACTATAGTTGTATTTCTCTAATATTACTAGCATTAACTAATGCACAGAGAATTCTGCAGAGAAATGCACAGAGCACTGCAGAGAACTATAGTTGTATTTCTCTAATATTACTAGCATTAAATAATACACAGAGAACTCTGCAGAGAAATACAGTGAACTATCTGTGCTAAAGAAGGAGAAAAATTATATGAAATTATTGAAAATTTTTGCTAATGGTTTTAAATTATGTGAAGATAAGTTTACTATTTCTTTTGTGCCTAGAGCTAATAAAACAGAAGAAGATAAAGAATTTGAATTGAATGAGATTAATGAAAATCTTTATACTTTTAGTACCATTGGTATAGTGGGTAAAAATGCATCTGGTAAAACTACTGCTGTAGAATTACTTGCTTTAGTATATGAAATATTATCATTTTTTAGAGTTAAAAATACATATTTAATAGATATTATAGATAAAAAATTAAATTTGGATATTACTTTTTATCATGATAAATATATTTATAGATATGTATCTAATTTATTGCCAAGTAATAATAAAACTATAGCATTTGCAAATGAAAAATTATATAAAAGATTGTATTTTAAAACCCATTCTAAAGATTTATTTAATTATGATAAATACGAAGAAATAGATACTACCAATTATCATTTGCCTGATGATACTTCAATTCTTTATTATGTTTTAAATAAAATATTATTAAGAGGAGTATATTTATCAAGTAATGATTTTGATTACATGAGTTATAGCGAAGCTTTTGATATTTATAAATTATTTAACTCTACAAATATAATTAGTAAAATTTTAAAGATGTTTGATTCACATTTAGAAGATATTAAAATGCTTAAAGAGGATGAATATAAAATATATTATACAAATAAAACAACTAAAATAGTTAATAGTAGAGAATTATATAGACTATTATCCAGTGGTACAACCAAAGGTTTTAGTTTATTTACTTTTGCTATTTATTCTTTATTATTTGGTGCAGATTTAGTAATAGATGAAATAGAAAATCATTTTCATAAAACTTTAGTTGAAAATTTAATAAATTTATATAAGGATAAAAGTGTAAATAAACATAATGCTACATTAATATTTACTACTCATTATCCGGAGCTATTAGATTTATTTAATAGAGCAGATAATATTTATATTACGAAATATAATGATAAAATAAAATTAGAAAATATGTATTTAAATTATAATTTTAGACCAGAATTATCCAAAAGCAAGAAATTTTATAATAATGCTTTTGGTACTGCAATTGATTATGAGGCTTTAATGGATTTTAAAGACAAATTACAAAATGCAAATATTTCATGAAAATATATTCTTTATATTTTCATGAATATATTTCTTAATATATTCAGTTGCATCAACTTTTGGATTTTTATCTTTAATTTTTAAAGTTAAATAAGAAGATATTATTAAGTCGGCAGTAAATATAATAACTAATATTAAAGTTATTATATTTACTGTTTTTATATTAATATCAGTGAGTATACTAATTAAAAACGGATTAATATATTTAACAACTAAAATACCTATAATACCAAAAAGAATAGTTGTTTCTAAACATATTCGTCCATTAATATTAAATTTCATATTAGAATAATCCCACCATCTTAAACTAAATAATTTTTCAAGTAAATAACTAATTAAATATTCAATTACAGAACAAATAAGCATAGATAAAATAAATAATAAAAGTATATTATTACTAAATCTATGCAAAACAAAAGTTAAAGCTAGACAACCTACACCATATAAAGGACATAATGGTCCCATTAAAAATCCTCTGTTGATAAATTTTTTGTGGATATAAAATGCATATATTTCTTCTAATATCCAACCAACAAAAGAATATATAAAAAATAATAAAATATAAATATTTAGCATATTAATAATCCTTTCTGTATTATTATACCCCAAATATTTAAAAATTAAAAGTTTAATGTATTTCTTGACATACTCCAGGGTCGGGATTATAAAAACAATGACTCTTATAACGACCTGCTAGAGCTTGATCATACCATGTTGTTTTGCAACTACTGTTACCAGATGGAGCATAAAACCATAAGGCGTTTGTTGCAGGATAATAATATTCTCCCCTTAAAATTCGTTCAGCTAATCTTCTTTCTGTAGTAGTGGGAGATGCATTAAATAAAGAAGAATTGGTTCCTACAAATTGATTAGGTTGATAAATAGCATCATATACACTATCAATATTTTTAAAAGTTAGACAATCTGCTAAAACTCTATTAACAACAACATTACCAACCATAAGCATGCCAAGATCACCTTCTGATAAAGCTTCAGCTCGCATTATTCTAGCTAGTAAATCTCTTTCGGTATCAGTATAACTAATAATCATGAAAAATCACCTATGGTATTTTATGCATGAATACTTGAAAATGTTTTAAGGATTATATATAATAAAATATAACTTTGGAGGTTGTAATGAAAATATTATTAGGAAGTAAAAATCCCGCAAAAAAGAAGGCGGTTGATATGGCTTTAGTAAAATTGGGTATACAAGATTACGATATAATTCCTATAGATGTACCATCAAATACCAGTAGCAAACCAATTGGTTATGAAATAATAAGAGGAGCTGAAAACAGAAATTTAGAATTAAAAGAATATGCTTTAGAAAATGAAATAGATTATGATTACTTATGTTCTATTGAAGGTGGTTATTCTATTGATGAAAACGGTCTTCCTTTTGTAGTAACTTATTGTGTATCAGAAGATAAGCTTGGTAAAAAATCAACTGGTAAATCCCTAGGAATTAGACTATCTAAAACAATGTTTGATTATATAAAGAATGGTAATTCATTAAATAAAGTTATTGAAGAGATTTTAGGTAATAGTAACAACAAACAACATTTAGGAATAATGGGATATTTAACTAATGGTCTTTATAATAGAGAGTATGTTGATAGTGAAGCAGTTATATCGGCATTTATATCATTTGTATATAGCAAACAAAGAGAAGAATTAGATGAAAATATAAAAAGAAGGATAAGAAATAAAGTTAATTAATTTAAATAAAATACCATTTTGGTGTAAACACCAAAATGGTAAAAACTTCGGTAATTTAGCCAAAAATATGATTTTGGTGCAAAGTCCAAAATCATATTTCTTAAATAAAAACAATGAATTTTAAGTTTCATATAAAAGTTTATCGAAATTTATTGTAAAATTACTAGTAAATATGTTATAATTTTATTGCTAGTTCACGTATAGGGGCGTGGTATAATGGTAGCATAGGAGTCTCCAAAACTTTTGATGGGAGTTCGATTCTCTCCGCCCCTGCCAATTTTTATTGTGAACTACAAAGAGTGGAGTGATAGTCTTGAAAAATAAAATTACTAAATATATTTTTGTTTTTAGCGCTATCATTATGGCTCTTTTTTCATTTAAGTTAAATGCAAGTGCAAGCACTTTAAATATAGAAACAGATGTGGTAACATCTGAAATACATTCATTTGCAGATTATGGTGGTTTCTTAGGTGATGATGAAGATGATCCAGAACAACCAATATATTAT
>CALVKF010000045.1 GCA_944332555.1 uncultured Bacilli bacterium | reverse complement strand
AGTCCCATTTTCTGGAACTTTCTCTTACAAATTTTTTCAGTTTTTAAAACTGGAATTTACTTTTTCACTTCACCAATCCCTAATTTTTAAAGAAATATAACTTACATATCCATTATACAAAACTATCTATTAAATAATCAATATACTTTACAGTAATTTGACAACAAATTTCAGCTTTACTCTTGACAAAATTCATAAATTTATAGACAAACTAAAATTCCTTTGTTATACTTTAGCTAGGTGGTAACTATGAAGAAAACTTTAACTTTAATATTTTTATTTATATTTTTTATTACAGGTTGCTCTGATACATCTAATGTAAAAAAAGATGATGAACAGGAAAAAGATCCAACTAGTGATATTCTTTTAAAACGCGAACAAAAAAGAAATGATGAAGTTATTAGTAAATTACAAACATTACTTAATAGAACTTATAACACTAATTATGCATTTGAGTATAATATTAATTATCTAGATGAAAATTATAACTATAATGGTGAAAAATATTATAATGTTATAAAAGGAATATACAATAATACTTATGGATATCAAATAGAAAATCACAAATTTTATAATTCTAGTACTTTAGAAGAAACACAAAGTATATACTATAATTTAAATTATGATTTAATTAATTTAAATGAATATATATCTAGAATTCATAATGATTATACTTGCACTATGAATAATAATATTAGTATCTGTGAATCAATTTTTAAAAACATTTCCATAACATTTTATTATAATGATGATTATATAACAGAAATCTTATATATTGATGATAATGCTACCTATAATTTAAAATATTCTAATTTTAATAATATCGCTTTAATTCCTTTAATTAAGTATGAAAAGATCAATGTAACTTATGATACAACATCTAATATTGAAAAAATCGAAGTAACCGAAGATGTCGACTTTCCATATACGGTATATAATTATTATGTTGCTAATGCTACAATTAATATTAACGGTGAAGAAAATGAAATTATTGGCAATATCGAAATATTTAATAATCCTATGTATTATAGAGATTATACTAATAATATAATTAATAAAGATACTTATAAAAAAGTTGAAGAATTTATTTATAATGATAATTTTATTATAATAGTAATAAATAATGATATTTATTATTTATCTACAATAGAATATGAAAATGAAATTTTATCTCAATATATAGAAAACTAGAGTTTTTTACTCTAGTTTTCTTCCATTAATTTTAACTTTTCTTCTTCTTCCTTTAAAGTCATTCGTTCTTTTTCTACCAATTCTTTTGGAGCTTTATTAACATAAGAGGCATTAGCCAGTAATTTTTTTCTTCTCTCAATACTTTGTTTTAAAGATTCAAGTTGTTTTGCTTTTAAAGCTCTATCTTCTTCTGATAAAACTATTTCATAATATAGATTAATATCATAATCTAAATATTTAACATTAAGCTTTTTCTTAGAAGATTCCTTAACTTGTTTTTCTGGAGTAATTTTTAATACTTTAAATATTAAATCATAATTATTTTCTTTATTAATACTAACTTCAAAATTACTTCCTATTTTATTTTCTAACTTTATTGTTCTAAAGTTTTTAATAAATTCTAACATATTATCTACTTCTTCTGATTCATCTAAATAAATTTCATTTTTATTATATTTTGGATAATGACTTATAATGATACTTTCTTCTTTGATTGGTAACTTATTATATACTTCATCAGTTACATATGGCATAAATGGATGTAACATTTTTAAGATATCCGTTAAAACTTTTAATAAAACAGATTTAGTAGTTATATTATCTAAATTAAATTTAGCAAATTCAATATAATTATCACAAAAATCATTCCAAACAAAATTGTATATTTCCGCACCAACAATGTTAAATTCGTATTTTTCCATATGTTTAGTTATTGTTTTAATTGTCTGATTAAGTTTGGTTAAAATCCATTTATCTTCTTGTTTTAAATCATCTAGTGTATAACTTTCTTCATTTAAACTATCTATGTTCATTAAAACAAAACGCGATGCATTCCAAAGTTTATTAATGAAATTCCAAGAAGAGGCAACTTTATCTTCATCATATCTTAAATCCATACCTGCAGCAGAAGATGTTGCTAAAAAATATCTTAAAGCATCAGCCCCATATTTTTCGATGACATCCATAGGATCTACTCCATTACCTAAAGATTTACTCATCTTTCGGCCTTCTTTATCCCGGATTAAGCCATGAATTAAACAATCTTTAAATGGTCTTTGTCCCGTAAAATGAAGACCTTGGAAAGTCATTCTATTTACCCAAAATGGAATAATATCATAACCAGTTACTAAAACATTATTAGGATAAAATTTTTCATAATCTTTAGTATATTCCGGCCAGCCTAGAGTAGAAAATGGCCATAAAGCACTACTAAACCAAGTATCAAGTACATCCGGATCTTGTACCCAATCATCATCTGGAGCACTATCTCCAACATATACTTCATCGCCCTTATACCAAGCCGGAATTCTATGTCCCCACCAAAGTTGTCTTGATATACACCAGTCATAAGTTATTTCCATCCAGTGATTCATTATTTTTTCAAATCTTGCTGGGACAAAATTTACTTTGGTATCTTTATTTTTTTGGTTTTCTAAAACGGCATCTGCTAAAGGACGCATTTTAACAAACCATTGTTTAGATAAAAATGGTTCAATCATTACACCACTTCTCTCACTATGACCAACATTGTGGGTAATTTCTTTAACACTTATTAATAATCCCTCTGCTTCTAGGTCTTTTACAACCGCATTTCGGCAAGCAAATCTATCTAGTCCTTCGTATTTGCCGGCGTTAGCATTCATAGTGCCATCAGGATTCATGACAACTACTCGCTCTAAATTATGTCTGTTTCCAACCTCAAAGTCATTAGGGTCATGAGCTGGAGTTATTTTTACAATACCTGTGCCAAATTCTGGGTCAGCATGTTCATCACCAATTATTGGAATCATTTTATTTACTAGTGGCAAAATTACCATTTTACCAATTAATTTATTGTATCTGTTATCATTAGGATTTACAGCAACTGCCGTATCACCAAATAGAGTTTCCGGACGAGTTGTAGCAACTTCCAAGTAATCTTTTGTTCCTGCGATAAAATATTTTATATGATAAAATGCTCCCTTTATTTCTTTATAAACAACTTCTTCATTAGATAATGCCGTCATTGCTTTAGGGTCCCAATTGATAATTCTCTCACCACGATAAATCAAGCCTTCAGCATAAAGAGTTTTAAATACATGATTTACCGCTTTATTTAATCCCTCATCAAGAGTAAATCTTTCTTTAGAATAGCACAAAGAAAGCCCAAGCTTTGCCCATTGTTCATGAATATTGCTGGCATATTCTTCTTTCCAATCCCAAGCATATTTTAGCCATTCTTCTCTGGATAGACTTCTCGGATTTATGCCCATACTTTTTAGTTTAGCATCAACCTTAGCTTGGGTGGCAATACCAGCATGATCCATTCCTGGTAACCACATAGCATTATATCCTTGCATTCTTTTAAATCTTATAATTATATCTTGCAGTGTTGTATCCCAAGCATGACCTAAATGGAGTTTTCCTGTAACATTTGGTGGTGGTATAACTATCGCATAAGGAGGTAATCCTTCCCTTTCTTCAAAATATTTAAGCCATGTTTCATATTTTCCTTCTTCAACACTCTTATGATCATATTTTTTATCTAACATATTATCCCTCTTTCCTATATTCTAAATAAGCATTAATTAAAGTATGCAACTCAACATCAGTAAACCTTTTATATGGATTATTTCCTGTATATTTAATTAAATCATCTATTTCTTCTAAATTTTTTAAAATTAACTTAAAATTATAATGTTTTTCATAATTGGTTAGTTTGATATTAATTATATCAATTTCTTGGGGTTTAGTTATTAAAAATAAATCGACTTTATTTTCACGATTAACACTATCCTTTTCCCCCGGAAAACCCTTATGCCAAAAGGTATACTCTCCAATATACTTTATATCTTTTTTAAATATTCTAACACCTAACTCTTCTCTTAACTCACGAATAAGCGAATCAAGTAATTCTTCTGTATTTTCGACTCGCCCACCAGGTAAATTAAAAGATGAATTCATATCAGTAATATAAAGTAAATTATCTTTGTTAAACACAATTGCTCTTACTTTATGAGCAAAAGAATTTAATTCTTCTTTTTTTAAATCAGCATTATTTACTAACATAATCATCACCAAAACAAAAAGGATAGTACAAGGAGTCTTTACGACGGTACCATCCTTTATTTTACTTAATTGTTTTAACGCACTCCTGCGGTATTTCTCCATTTGCAACCTTCAAATAACCTTAATTTTAGTTTTCACCAACCACTAAATCTCTTTAAATAAGTATTATTTTACTCCTCAAATGTCTTCGAAATATAAACATATTTTATCAAATTATTTAATTAAGTGCAATAGTATCATGCAAATTTCCATCAAGTATTATATCTATTCCATTAGCACTTTTTACAAAATCAATATCTTGATAACTTGGTAAAGTGCGAGAATCTATACTAGTAGTACTATTATCTTCATAAATTAGTAAAGTATTTACATCAGTTACTACTAAAGTATAATTATCTATTATAGCTACATATTTTTTTAAAATATTATCTAAAATTTCTAGATTATTATAATTATAAATATGATAGTTTTCATTATAAGCAATATAATAATATTCATTAAAATCTACTATTTCTTCAGTTGATGTTGTTAAAACATTATTATTTACAACATCAAATATTTGCCAATTATCTCCATTTTTAGTTATAATATTAGATGCATCTAATATATTATCTTCTGTCATATGATTAGGTATAGCTACATAATCAAAACTCTCATCCATTAATAATGCTAAACCACCTTCACTTAATTGATATACTTGCCATAAATTATTACTTTTTAGCATTATTAAATTATTGTTATTAGCAATATTATAAGTTTTAATTGCTTCAAATTCTCTCATTACTCTTTGCAAATTATAATCATAAACAATTACTTTATCATTTTCACTAAATATTGCTTGCACACTATTAATAATTGGATTTAGACTTTCTGTACCATTCTCATAATAATTAGTATGATACTGTGTATCATCGATTGTAGTAATTGCAATTGAACAATTACTACAATCATAAGTACTTATCAATTCATCATTATAATAGAAATACACTTTATTATTATAGATAAATTCATGATTGGGATTATCATCTACTAATGGAACATCAGTATTAGTAAAATGACGATAAGTTCCTATGGTAGCTAAAGATACACTTATAACTAACAGTACTATTATAACCCATAAAGTTTTTTTATCATACATAATATCACTATCCTATATAAATTTCTGTTACTTCTTTATCGCCATTAATTGTATATGTAAGTGATAATACATTACCACTTCTAAGGCCATAACTTATTTCATTTGGTATGTCTTTGCCATCAATATATAGATTTAAGTCTTCTGCTAAATTGGTATCACCATGAGCAAAAGTATATACTCCTATTTTATTTTCTGTATCTACAGTAATATAATATGTATCTTCTAAAATTATATATTTACTACTCTTAATTACTGGTCCATCTAAACTATAGATAGTATATTCCTCACCAGCATTAACTAAAATATAATTACCTTTATAATCTACTATTTCATTTTTAGTTTCAATATTTTCAGTTATTTCTTCCCCATCAGCACTATATAAATGGTATGTTCCATTGCTTCTTTTAAATAAGTAATTATCTCCAAGCATTTTTACTTCAGTATTGGTATCACCATTATCTTTATCTTTAAAAGCTACAACTCCCGTAACATTGCTTGAACCTATATTTATAAGTCCATAAGAATCACTAGTATTTTTAGCCAGTACTAAAGTTCCTGCAGTTTCAACAAAACTAATATTTAATTCATCACTATAAACACTAGCATCAACTTCTTTATAAGTGGCTAATTTTTTATTATTTTTTAAATCATATAAAATTATATTATCATTTGCATTTGGTCTTGAAGTATCAGTAATAAAGACAAATCGTTCGTTATATATTGGTAGATAACCAACATTGATATCTTCACTAGTATTTAACACTTTAGTTTCTTTAGCTATAAAGCAATTTTGAAGCTCTGTAGATTCACTTGTAACATCATTTGCATAACTACAAGAATAAGAACCTAAAACCTCTTGTTTTGCTTCATCAGCATAAAAATACAATTTTCCTTGGAAATAACTTACATATGCCACATTTTTGTTAAATGTACTTTCAGCCAGATTTATATCCGTATATTCACCATCATGTTCAATTCTAAAATTACCACCACTAACATAGGCATTAAAGGCTTCTTCTTTACCAACTTGTACTAATTCATCATTGAAAATAAGTTCTGTATTATAAGAATTACTATCAATTCTTACCCCTTCTAAATTAAGAGGATAAACTTCACTATCAAAAGCATATAATCTTCTATTATCGGCAGCAACTATGTAATTATCAACAAACCTTATATAATCATAAGCATCTTCTCTTTGTCTTATACCTTCATAATTATAAATGTAATAATCACCATCAATTTCTACACTTATATGTTTACTATTAAAATTCTTAATTTCTCCCGGAATATTATCACTTAATTCTTCCCCGTCCATACTTAATAAAACATAATTATTATTGTTAGCTCCAACAATTGCATTAGATTCTAAAATATATCCTAAATAATCATAATTAAAGGAAATAACTTCTTCAACTTCTCCAGTTAAATCTAATACACCATAATCTTCTTCTAAATCTTTAGCAATTACCTTTTCTTCATTAATTTCTTTAACTAATTCATATTCTCCAACATTTTCATTGTTTTCTAAATCATATAATATGACATTACCATCTTCTTTAGATGTATTATCGTATATAAATACATATTTATCATTGAATATATCACTTCTTATATCAACAGGTACCCCATTTTCATATACTCTTTTATCAACATCAAAATCATCTTCATTACTATAATAAGCAACATAACATAATTCTTCATTTTTATTAGTACATTCATAAGTTCCCAATTCATTTTTTTCTTCATCAATTATTACTAAAAAACCATCTTCATAACGATAATTATCTTTTTCAACAATTACTACTGGATCTTCAGGTCTTTTTTCTTCTGGTGTTCTATCTCTAAACACAAAGAAATATAAAAGCACACCAATTATAATTAGTAAAACAACAATAATACTAATTATTATAATAATTCTAGTTTTCTTAGGTAACATACTCCATTTACTAGGTTTTTTTACTTTTTTATCTTTCTTTTTGAATTTATCATTGTCTTCAATATCTTTTAAATCATATTGAGTTTTAGTTATTTCATCATTTTCATCAATTTCCACTATTTCATTAGTATTAGCATTTTCTTCTTCATTTTTAATTTCATCAATTATATCTTTATCTAGCATAAATACCTCCATCTACTATAAAAAAATTATAGCATAAATAAAGATAATTATCAATTTAAAAAAAGCACTAATGTGCTTTTAGTTGTTATTTTTAAAATTTTGATACCAATTATCCAATTTATCTTTAGCGCTATTCCACCCATCTTTGACACACCTTATCTTCAAATCCAGATAAAATCTGGTTTTTTTATGTTTTGTGCTTGCGTACCTATCGC
>CALVKF010000044.1 GCA_944332555.1 uncultured Bacilli bacterium | reverse complement strand
ATAGTCTTGTTTTAATACGCTATCTGCCATATCTAATTTTTGAGGTTCACACCTAATACTTCCATATTTTAAATTAAGATGTAAATAATCACTTAATGCATCAAGTAAATACTTAGCCATTTTCTTATGCCTAAACACATTCTTAAATATTTGATCATCAAGCATTATAGGATATTTACCACTTAATATTCTATCTCTACGATTTTGTTTAATTTTAATATTATTAGACATATATTCCTCCGTTTCATGGTAATATATCCTAACACTACACAAAAACATTCGTCAAGAGTTTATTTTGTCGAGGAATGTCAGGTTTTGTCGAATAAACTCGAAAATGCTCGAAAACCTCTAAAAATAAAGACCAAAAGCTGATTTTTTAATCTGTTTTTGGTCTTTGAGGTTGTTCTTTTGGGTTTAATAATTCCCAAAATCTTTTTTCTTTAGTTTTATCTTTGCTGGAATCAATAAATTTTATTTCTAAATCTGCAAATTCATAATTTATTTTATGTATTTTTAAAACTCGCAACAATTCTTTGGTAACTCCCTTGGCTCCATCATAAAATGTTACATCTCCAAGAATGTTTTTAATGCCATCTTTAATTAAAGGATAATGAGTACATCCTAGTACAACATTTTGAATATCTTTATACTCACTTAAAATATCACTTAAATAAGGTATTACATTTTTATTGTTTTCAATTAATTCAGCTAGTCCAATGCAAGGTAAAAGTATAGTATTGTGATTATCATATTTATGATATAATTTTAAAAACTTTTCACTTTCAATAGTACCAAGAGTTGCCATAACTAATGTTTTACCACGGGGATTATTATCATGTACCATTTTATAGGCCGGCTCAATAGCGATGAATTTAATATCACTATATTTTTCACGCAAGAAATTTACTCCAATGCTACTAGCGGTATTACAAGCAATTACTATGATAAGACAACCCATGTTAATTAATTTTTTTACAATGTTATCGAGTATTAAAATTATCTCTTCTTTACTTTTATTACCATAAGGATTATTAATTGAATCACTATAATATACAAAATGTCCTTTAGGAATATTTTTTAGTATTTCTCTAAAAACAGTTACTCCCCCAATACCCGAATCAAGTATGCCAATCATAGTTTTTCCTTATAAAACTTTATTTTATAATTTAAATAATTTAAAGTAGTATTTTTAGCTTTAATTTCTTCTTCTAATATTTTTTTATGTTTTTCTAACAATTCTAGTCTTTTATTAATTGTTGAATCTCCCATATTGGTTAAATCGATAAATTCTTTAATATCTTCTAAACTTAGTCCGGCATTTTTCATACAAAGAATAAATTCTATTCGTTCTAAATCGGAATTATTATATTCTCTGATACCTGATACTTTATTTACTTTATCAATTAAACCAAAAGATTCATAATATCTTAATGTATCTGTAGTTATGTTGTATTTTTTACTTACTTCACTAATTTTCAAAATATCCACCTCTATTTAATAATACTACTTAAAGTAGGCTTTAAGTCAAACAAATTCGATACAAACTAATTCTGATGTTTTAAATCTAATTCTAAATAATGTTGCAGATATACCCCGAGATACAATCATTGTTGTATTATTTTCTTCATATAAGCCTTTACTAAAAGATTCACCATGGGTGTGTCCACATAAAATTAAATCAATATTTTTTTGGCTAAACTGCCAAAAATTAACTGGTTTATGGGTTAATAATAAATTATAGTATTTATCATCAATTAAATTGTCTATATCATTATAATTATGATTTATACCAATTATATTAATTAAATTATCAATTAATAAATTTTCATTATTTAATAATTTGACATTATTATTTTTAAGAATTGACATTATATCTTTTTTAATTCTTTGTTCATGATTACCTAAAACCATATATATAGGAATATCATTAATATTTTTTAATAAATCAATAACCTTATTTGCATTATAAAAATAATAATCAAATAAATCTCCAGTTATAACAATAATATTAGGTTTTATTTTATTAATATTATCAATTATAAACTTTAATTTATGTTTACTGCGAGAATTATGAAAATCACTTAAATGAATTATTTTATAACCCTTTAAACTATTATTTTCTAATTTATATTTTTTTAATACCATTATTACCTCGATAGACAAATATATCACTTAAGTTTATTGATAAATTACTATTTGTTATAATTTGTAAATATTTATTAAAATTAAAATCATCAATTAATGTATAATTATTTGCTAATAAATTATTTAAATATTTATTATTAAATTGTTTATAAGTGAGATCTATTAAATAATAATTAATTCCATCATAAACTAATAAGAATTGATGTTCATAATATCCTAAATCTTTTGTATTTATGATATGTACTAAAATATTTTTTCTTCTTAATATTTCAAATAAGAGACTACTATAAATTAGACAGGTTTGATTATAATCTAGGCCTTTTAATAGTTCTTGAGTTTCTTTAATAGAATCTTCAATTATTTGTTTTATATCTTGATTTTTAATATTTAATATATTCATTTTACTTTACCAAATCTTCTATCTCTTGATTTATATTCTTCAATGGCTTTATTTAACTCGGCAACTGTAAAATCCGGAAAGAGGGTTTGAGGAAAATATAATTCGGCATAAGATGCTTGCCATAGCATGAAATTACTTAAACGCATTTCTCCACTAGTACGAATTAAAAAATCGATATCTGGTAGATCTTGATAAAGATAATGGCTAAATAGAGATTCATCTATATCTTCTGGGGAAACTTGATCATTAATTATTTTTTTTGTTGCGGCAACTATTTCACGACGAGATCCATAGCTTAAGCAAAAATTAACTACTAATCCATCATTATTTTTTGTTTTAGTTTCTAACTCTTCAGTAGCATTAACTATTTGTTTATTAAGTAAGGTTTTATCACCCGAAAATAAAATTTTAATGTTTTTATCTTTATAAATTTTTTGAACTTTTTTAAACCAATTCATAAACAATTGCATTAAATAATTTACTTCTTCTTTGGGTCTTTCAAAGTTTTCAGTGGAAAAAACATATAAACTTAAATAATTAACTAATTTTTTCTCACTTAAATAAGAAATAATTTCATCAAGTCTTTGGGCTCCAGCTTTATGCCCTTCACTTCTGGATAGGCCTCTGTTTTTAGCCCACCTGCCATTGCCATCAACAATAATTGCTAAATGATTAATCATCTTCTTTTTCTCCTTCTTCTTTTTTTTCTTTTTATTTTCCAAATAATAACTATTATAAATAATAATATTATTAAGATAATGCCAATTAAATAAAAATTATAATATTCTATATCAGTATTTAAATAAACATTACTTTCATATAACAAATTATTATCATTATATACTTTAATTTTTCCTAAATATGTATCTTTTTTAGTATTATATTTTATTTCATCTAAACCAGTAAATTCATAAGTTAAATTATCTGTAGTATTATTTTTTAAATAAAGTGAAATATCTTCATCAGCTTTAATACTATATTCTTTAGTTTTACTAAATTTGATTGGAATAGTTGTAATAACTTTTTCATTATCTAAAATAACTTGATAACTATAATTATGCGAATAGTAATCATAAATGGTTAGGGAATCTGCTATAGCGTTATATAAAAATTCATTACTAGATCTAATAACTACTAATAGATAAGGAACATCATTTATTGTAGCAATACTTGCTAAACATCTACCAGCTTCTTTAGTAAAACCACTTTTAGAGCCATCAATAATAGATACACTTAATAAATCTTTATAAGGCATTAAAGTACTTTGAAGAGTTAAACCACTGGTTGCTTGATATTCTTTAGTTGTAAATATTTTTTTAAATTCGGGATTTTCAAGAGCATATTTAAGCATTTTAGCAACATCTTTAGCTGTAGAATAATTTAAATCATTGTCTTTGCCTATAGGATTGGAAAAACTAGTATTTTCAAGACCAATTTTTTGGGCTAAATTATTCATAGCAGTTACAAAAGCATCAAAACCTAAAGTGTTATTAACTACAGCATTGACCGCATCAGCTCCACTGGGAAGAAGTATACCATATAATAAATCTTCATAAGTAACTTGATCTCCAACCCCGAAGCCAGCTTTGGAATAACCGGATGTATAAGCAAAATCATCTGCTGTTATTATTACTGTATCATTTAAATCATCAATATTTTCCAGAGCTACTAAAGCCGTCATAATTTTGGTAATGCTAGCAATACTTACCTGCTCTTCACTGTTTTTTTCATAAATTATTGATTGATCATTTAGATTATATAAAATTATATTTTCAGCTGTAACAGAAAATTCTTCAGCAGATACATTGATAAATGAAAATATAACAACAAAAAGAATAATGTAAAATATTCTTTTCATTATTTTCTTTCATAAATAGTTCCATTTGGAGTATCTTTTAAAACTATTCCTTTACTTAATAATTCATCTCTTATTTTATCAGCAGTTGCATAATCTTTATTTTGTTTAGCTATATTTCTTTTTTCAATTTGTTTTAATATTTCTTCATCTTGTTCTTCATTATCATCGACATCTTTTATTAATTCTAAACTAAATACTTTATCCCAGTTATATATTAAATGATATTTTGTAGCATCATCAACATCACTTTTTAGTAAATCATATAAAACAGTCATTGCATTGGCGGTATTTAAATCATCTTCTAAACATTCTTTAAATAGTTTATCCCATTTGGCAAATTCTTGATCGTTATATTGACCATGAAATTTTAATGCTTTGGTTTTATTAAGTAATTTTTTATAAGCATTTTCAGCACCATCTAAAGATTCATAAGTAAAAATTAATTGTTTTCGATAATGACTCATTAAACACATATATCTAAAACTTAAAGGATTATAGCCTTTTTCTATTAAAGTACTTACTGTAAGTATCGCTCCATGGCTTTTACTCATTTTGCCAGATTCATCATTTAAATGTTCATTATGGAACCAATATTTACACCATTTATGATGCAAATAAGCTTCACTTTGAGCTATTTCATTAGTATGATGGGGAAAAATATTATCTACTCCGCCGCCATGGATATCTAGATATTCTCCTAAATATTTGATGCTTATTCCAGAACATTCTATATGCCAACCCGGATACCCTAATCCCCATGGACTATCCCATTTTAATTCTTGCGATTCAAATTTTGATTTAGTAAACCATAAGACAAAATCATTTTGGTTATGTTTATTTTCATCTTCTTCAACGCCTTCGCGAACTCCTACAACCATAGCATCCGCTTTATGATTTGTTAAACAATAATAATCATCTAATTTAGTTGTATCAAAATAAATATTACCACCAGAAGAGTAAGCATAACCATCTTTAAGTAATTTAGTAATCATTTTAATATATTCTTCAATATTAGCTGTTGCGGGACTTACTACATCAGGTACTCTATTATTTAAAGCTTCAAAATCTTTAAAAAATGCATCAGTATAAAATCTTGCTATATCCATAACTGTTTTATTTTCCCGTTTGGCACTGGAAACCATTTTATCATCACCAGAATCAGAATCACTTGATAAATGACCAACATCAGTAATATTCATAACTCTTGTAACATTGTACCCTAAATATCTTAAGGTCTTATCTAAAACATCATGCCCAATGTAATTACGCATATTGCCGATGTGAGCATAATGATAAACAGTTGGTCCACAAGTATAAAAACCAACTTTATCTTTATTCCAAGGAATAAATTCTTCAACTTTTCTACTTAATGTATTATATATTTTCATAAACACCTATCCTTTATTAACTTTAATTGTAGCACTTTTTCCATCATCACTTACATCAACAAGTTCAATTTTATATTCTAAACTTAATTTGTCGATAGTAAGTTCAATGGGTTCTAATTCACCTAATTCAATATATGCTATTTTTTTACTATTAAACACTAAAAAATTAGCTAAAAATTGTCCTTCTCTTTCACAAGTTTCCTCCATACATCGATCATCTTTTACTTTAATTAATTTAACTGTTACTTCATCAGATACAGAAACTTGATCCCAAACTTCTAAAGTAACTTCGCGATCAAAAAAACTATTTAATCTTTCACCATCAATAAATAATTTATAAATGCCAAAGCCAATTAAACCAATAATTGCTAATGTAACAACAATATTTATTATTTTTTTCATAATCTACCTAATACAATATCTTTACCAATTAAATAAAGGGTATCAGCTAGTTCTGGTCCATGCATAAAGCCACTAGCTTTAATTCTTATTGGCATATATAAAAGTTTTCCTTTAGCTCCGGTTTTTTCTTTGACATTATTAATTGCTATATTTATATTTTCAATATTCCAATCTGTTATTTTACTAACTTCTTCTTTAAAGGCTTCAATTACTTTAGGTATTACTTCATCACTTTCTAAAAATTCTAATTCTTCGCTTTTAATATCTATTTTATCAACAAAGAAGTTAGACGTTACTTCATCTATTTCTCTACCATAATTTAAATGATCTTTATAAATAAGTAATAGTTTATCTACCCATTCATCGGTTTTATTAGAAGTATCCCTAGTAAAATATTGTTTAACCCAATTTAAATAATCGGCATCATTCATATTCTTAATATATTGATGATTAAACCATTCTAGTTTCTTTTCATCATATTGACTACTTGATTTACTAATTCTTGTTTCATCAAAGTTTTTAATAAGTTCATCCATACTAAATACTTCCCCGTTTATACTTGGACTCCAGCCTAGTAAAACTAAATAATTAACTATGGCCTCTGGTAAAAACCCTTGATTATAAAGGTCCATAAATGAAGCATCACCATTTCTTTTAGATAATTTTGTGCCATCTTCACCTAAAACCATAGCAACATGAATATATGTTGGTTTTTCCCAGCCAAAATCTTCATATAACAAATTGTATTTAGCTGTTTGATCCAAATATTCTTTGCCGCGGATGACATGAGTAATACCCATTAGGTGATCATCAACAACATTAGCAAAGTTATAAGTTGGAAAACCATCACTTTTAAGTAATATTTGATCTTCTAATATACTATTATCTATTTTAATCTTACCATAAATTACATCTTCAACAATAGTTTGTCCAACTTTAGGCATCTTTTGTCTTATAACATAAGGCATACCTTTAGCTAAATTTTCTTCTATTTTTTCTTTACTTAATTTAGAACATCTACCATCATACATAAATGGTTTATTACGAGACTCTGCTACTTTTCTTCTTTCAGCCAGTTCTTCTTCTGTACAAAAACAATAGTAGGCTTTACCCTTTTCTACCAATTCTTCGGCATATTTCTTGTAGATTTCTTTTCTTTCACTTTGAATATATGGACCAACACTTCCTTCATTCATTGGTCCTTCATCAATTTTAAAACCACACAATTCTAAAGTTTTATAAATAAATTCTATTGCACCATCTACTTTTCTTGCTTGATCAGTATCTTCAATTCTTAAAATAAAATCACCATTATATTTACGAGCTAGCAAATATTCAAATATAGCTGTTCTTAAATTACCAATATGCATATACCCTGTAGGACTTGGAGCAAATCTAGTTCTTACTTTCATAAATTAATCACTTCCAATACCATTGTATCACAAAAAAGAACTTATTGCATTAAAAAATAGGAATATTACATTCCTATTATGTATGGATCACTTATAGAACCATTTCCATCGATTACATAGACAGAGGAGTCTAGATAAAAACTTGGCCTTAAAGTTGTATATCCACTTTTCTCATTTACATTGATACTACCTAAATAATATATGGTTGTAGCACTAATTTCATTACTTTTAACAGGAGTTAATAGCCATGTTGGTTGTTCTAAATGACACGGTTTTATCATCGTTAATTTCATACTGATAACTAGAGCCAACTTTTAAAATA
>CALVKF010000043.1 GCA_944332555.1 uncultured Bacilli bacterium | reverse complement strand
ATCTTTTATCCAATCATAACTTTTATGATTATCAATCCCTTTAGCTATAATTACACCAAATAAAGCATTTGGAATATCATCAAATATTTCTTTACTAACTATAAATTTCATAAATCACCTTCTTTCTTTAATTATTATACAATAAATTTCTAATTTTTGGTAGTAAACATTCAACCAAATATTAATATAAAAGTATAAAAATGATTATACGGTCAAATGATTAACTTCATTATCGATTGCAACTCGAAAATTAAATACAAAATCATCATTATTTATTACAATATCTTTATTCATTAAAATTCAACTTTAGGATTAGACATAATCTCTAATATTTTATCAAAATTATCATCTCTAGCTACAACATTTCTTTTAATCATTCCACACTTATTGCATTTATAGACTATTTTTAAAGTGTCTTTTTTACCCTTTTCTACTCCAATAGGTTCAAAATTCCCAAACAATCACATAATCTATCTCCAGGGTTAATATCAATATGGAAAGAGCATAAACAATATGAACAATGATCTCTTGCACTATATTCTAATTTTTCCACTACTTTGCCACAGACAGCACACTTAAAATTTTCATCAATCATTGTAAATTTAGCACTATTCATAGTTATCTTCCTTTTTTACTATTTAGTTTTGCTTCACCAAGTTTTGCTCTTTCTATTTTTAATTTCCGATATTTATTTTTTAAATCAGCAACTAGTTTATCACCTTCTTCTGTTCCCATTTTATGATAAGATAATGTAAGTTCATATTTTAATTCTTGCATTTCTTTTCTTAAAGTCTCTTCTCGTAATTTTATTTCTTCTTCATTCATTATTACCACCAAAAACTATGTCTTCAAAATAAGCATTAGCTTCAAACATATTATTATCATATAACTCTCTTATTTTGTCACTACTTGCCCACATGACATCATTTACTTCCTCTTCTTGTATTGAAACATTACTAATATCACAATCAAAATCAAATAAATAAACATCTAATATATCTGGGCAATTTGGATAATATCTTTTAGTAGAACCAATAAACTTGTATGGAGCATTACTTATATCTACACCTAATTCTTCTTTAGCTTCTCTTATTGCTGCCATATAAGTATCTTCACCTAAAACTGCTGAACCTCCAGTACATTCCCACATTAAAGGATGAGCTTTAGTACTAGACCTTTGAGTAATTAAAAATTCCCCTTTACTATTTTTAATCCACGCATTAGTAACTAAATGATATTCATCATCATTTAGCTTATCTCCCCTTTTTAAGACTTTACCAGTCTTATTTTTAAATTCATCATAAATGTCCCAGTATTCCATATTAATCCTCCTTACTTATTTCATTTAAGATATCTATATATTCTTCATTTAATATATCACTCATTATTCTTAAATAACTAATATACCTATTTATATTTATATATCCATTAATAACTTCTTGTTTTATAAAACAACTATTAATTGGTTCATGAAAATGCAAACAATCACTATATTTACATTTATTACTATTTTTAAATTCCGGAAAATACTGTTGAATTTCAATTGGGTTAAAATTTGATACATCTAAACTTCTTATTCCTGGAGTATCAATTATTGATGAATTATTATCCCATAAATAATATTTAGATGAAGTTGTAGTATGTCTTCCTCTTTTACTTTTATCACTAACATTACCAGTTTTAATAGAATCATCACTTAATAAAGCATTAGTAAGTGATGATTTACCAACTCCACTATTACCAACAAATATAGCTTGTTTTCCTTTTAAATATTTCTTTAATTCATCAATACCTAACATTTTATAAGTAGATGTTTCAATAACTACTATATTTAACTTACGATATATATCTAATATTTTTTCTTCTTCTAAAGTTTTTAAATCACATTTATTTAAACAGATAATTGCTGGTATATTAGAGTTTTGTAAAATCATTAAATATCTATCAATAAATTTAGGATGTAGAGGTGGTGCTTTACAACTTACTACAATTATTGCTATATCTATGTTGGTGGCAATAACCCCCGATTTCCCTATATCATCAAGTTTAGTACTATCTTTTTTAGTTCTAGATAATACTCTATTCCTTTTAATTAAATGTTTTACTATATATTTATCATCATCTTTAATAAGTTCTACTTTATCTCCTACAAATAAAACTTGATTAGCTATTTTATTTAAATCTTTTCTTAAAGTTGCTTTAACTACTTCATTATCATAAATTACAAAGATATCATTATATTTAACTTCTAAAACAATACCATAATTTGAAGATTTAGAAACTACAAAATCATCTTTAGTTTTTACCAAAGATTTATTTTTTGCTTGTTCCTTCTTTTTAATACTTTTTTTAGTTTTAAAGCTTTCATAAGAATTATAGTGAGCCATAGACCTAAATACCTTTCAAGAAATATTTTATCATATAACTTTCTTTTTACCAAGAAAAAATTGATTGTTTATTAAATCAATCAATTTTATTAATCTAATAACATAGTCATATATATAGGTAAATATAATATATCATTTTCAATTTTTAAATCACTTGTATGTAATATTATTGGTTGCGCTAAATAATCATTATATTTATCATATAGTTTTTTTAATGATGCATAAGTATAGTTTTTACCGGATTTAACTTCAATAGGAATTATATTGTGTTTTGAAGTAATTGATGATTTAGATATTAGAAAATCAATTTCCATTGCATCTTTAGAATTTTCTTTATTATATTTAGAAAAGAAATACAATTTATTTCCTGCAGCAGTTAATAATTGAGCAACCATATTTTCCATAATCATCCCATTGTTAAAAGCTAATTTATCAAAAAGTATTTTTTTATATATACCCTCACTTATTATTTCTTTTTCATTAAAGGTCATTGATAATAATAATCCTGTATCACTCATATAGCATTTTAAAGTATTAGAATCTAATCTTTGACCAAGGCCTATATTTGGTTCAGTTGTATTATAAGCAATATTTACTAAACCAGCATCTTTAAGCCAATAAAAGGCACCTTCAAATTCTCTATACCTGGCATTTTCATCTAAACTTGCCAAATTAAATTTTTTCTCATGTTTTTGTAGTTGAGATGGTATAGTATCAAAAATTTGTTCCACTTTTAAATTAATTTCTTCAGCATGTTTTCTTATATCATCTCTATATAAACTGATAATATTTCTCTTCACTATATCAACAGATTCAAAGCTTTTGGTTTTTATATATTCTTCAACTGCTTGGGGCATACCTCCAACTATCATATATTCTTTAAAATAATCCATAATTTTTCGATGCATAGCTGGACCTAAAGGAAGTTTATCATTATAATGACTCCGAATAAAATCCATAAGAGTATTTCTTCCCATTGCCCACAAAAACTCTTCAAAATCCATAGGATACATATTAATTTTTTCTTCTTCAGAAGGAATTAATATATCTTTAACATTTTTCTTTATAGAAACTAAAGATCCAGTTTCTATAAAATCATATCTACCATCTGCCACCAAATATTTTATTGCAGCTCTTGCTCGGGGACAAAATTGAACTTCATCAAAAATAAATAAAGTATCTCGCTCATAAAGCTCAACTCCAAAATATTCCGACAAATAAACAAATAATTTATCTAAATCATCTAAATAATCATAAAATAAATTTTTTATTTCATCTTTTGCTTTAAAAAAATCTATTAGTATATAAGATTTATAATTGTTTTTAGCAAATTCTTCAGCAATATAACTTTTGCCAACTCGTCTTGCCCCTTCAATTAATACTGCTGTTTTTCCATTACTATTTTCTTTCCATTTTAGCAATTGGTCATACACTTTTCTTTTCATTTTAAATCACCTAATTTCACTTAAAATTTTACCATAAATTATACGAAAAATCAATATCACAATCACGATTCCGAGAATTTTAAGTCGCCTTTTTTTCACGATTCCAGGAATTTTGAAACATCATTTTTTTCACGATTCCAGGAATTTTAACATAATTTTAAAGAAAAAACAGTATTTTTATTCTAATACCGCTTTAATTCTTCTGACACCCGCCGATGATGATTCTTCTTTGATTATTTTAAATGTACCAAGTTCATTAGTATTACTTACATGTGGTCCCCCACAAATTTCTTTAGAGAAATCTCCAATAGAATATACTTTGACAATACTGCCATATTTATCTTCAAAAGTACCATGAGCACCCTTAGCTTTAGCTTCTTCATAAGGTATTTCTTCCATAGTTACAGGAATGCCTTCTTTTATTTTTTCATTAACTATTTTAGTTAATTCGTTCTTTTCTTCATCAGTCATCTTATGATCTAAATTAAAATCAAATCTAACCCGTTCATTTGTAATATTACAACCCTTTTGAATAATATCTGGTCCATACATTTGTTGTAAAGCCGCAAGCATAAGATGGGCAAGTGTATGGTATTTAGTTGATTCATAAGAGCTATCAGCAAGGCCTCCCTTAAATGAACCGGCATCAATAGTTCTAGATTTTTCTTGATGTTCCTTAAATGCTTCATTAAAGCCATCAACATCAACTGTGAGATTATTTTCACGAGCTAATTCTTCAGTCATTTCTAAAGGAAAACCAAAAGTATCAAATAATTTAAAAGCATCAGCCCCACTAATAGTAGTGCCATCTAGATGTTTGATAACTTTATAAAATAATTTTTCACCATCTTTAATGGTTTTACCAAATTTAATACCTTCATTTTCTAATTCGTGATAAATGAAATCTTTATTGCGTTCAAGTTCACTATAGATATTTTTATAATCATTTATAACTACATCAGCAAGTTTTACTAGAGCATCTTCCATTAAACCAAGTTCTCTTAAGTGTCTAATAGCTCTTCTTATTAATCTTCTTAAGACATAACCTGCTCCAACATTCGATGGTGTAATAGCGTGATCATCACCTAAAATAAATGTTGCAGTTCTTACATGATCCATGATAATACGAAAACTTTTTTTATTATCTTCGTAATTTTTACCAGATAATTCTTCTAGTTTTATTTTTAAATTTTGAAATACATCAGAGTCATATACTGATTCTAAACCATTTAATACTGTAATTGTTCGCTCTAACCCCATACCAGTATCAACATTTTGTTGCGCCAGTTTAGTTAAATTACCCTCTTCATCACGGTAGTATTCCATAAATACATCATTCCATATTTCTAAATATTTACCACAATCACAAGCAGGACTACAATCCTCTCCACATTTAGGTTTTCCGGTATCATAAAACATTTCGGTATCAGGTCCACATGGACCAACACCACTACCTAAAATCCAAAAATTATTTTCTTTAGGCAAGTAAAACAAATGATCATCAGCAACTCCCAAGCTTCTCCATATATTATAGCTCTCTTCATCCCTTGGAGCATCTTCATCTCCCGCAAAGCAAGTGAAGTATAATTTATCTTTAGGAATATTTAAATAATTAGGACTAGTTAAAAATTCATAACTCATAGCTATTGCTTCACTTTTAAAATAATCTCCTAAAGACCAGTTACCAAGCATTTCAAAAAATGTTAAGTGTGATGCATCTCCAACTTCATCAATATCACTAGTTCTTATACATTTTTGATAGTCACATAGTCTCTTGCCAGCAGGATGATGTTCTCCAAGCAAATATGGAACAAGTGGATGCATTCCAGCAGTTGTAAATAATACTGTTGGATCATTCTCCGGCACAATTGATGCCGAAGGAATAATCGCATGATTATGTTCCTCAAAAAATTTTAAATAAAAATCCCTTAATTCCCTACTAGTTAGTTGTTTCATTATTTTTCCACCTCATCTAAAAATTTAAATACTTTTTGTTTTAATAAATCTAAATTATCATTAGCTAAAGTTATATCAAATTCATCATAATCTTCTAAAGCCGTTTCGGTAATATGGGCTTGTTGTTCAACTGTAAGCTTACTTTTAGCAAATTGATTTTCTACCAAAATACTATAAACATCATCATAGTTTTCTTTCATTTCTTCAAATTCCTCCGGCATTCTTGCATCACTAATTACAACTACATCAATATTAGCCAGAGCATAAATATTAATATCTTCAATCATTCTTTTAGTAAAGAAATACTTATCATAATTTCTAATTGTTGAACCAAAACTTTGTAAGAAATCTCGTGGTTTATTTTGACTCACTCCATCCCAATCAGTTAGCTCTTTAGCAAATTCTTTTAAATACTTACTAAATTCTGTAACAACACATTTTTTTAATTTATAAATGTAATATTCCTCAATCATTTTGGCAACTTCCCCTTTGCCAGAACCACTTTTACCCCCGACAACAAATATTTTCATAAATTCCTCCTTAAAAAACAAAAAAGGAAAGTACAAGGAGTCTTACGACGGTACCATCCTTTTATTTAACTTAATTTACCTTAACGCGGTTTAACGTTTAGTCTCCTTAAGCAGCAAATAAATAACCATTTTTTTAGTTTCCACCACCCACTAAATCTCTAGGAAAACAATTATTTATCATCTTAATTCAACGACTACAACAATAATATATCATAGTTACGTAGATTCTGCAACGTCCTCTTTATTTTTTCTTCCAAATAATTCAAATTTATCAACAATAAAGTGCCATATTACTTTCATAATTGACATAATTGGTGTAGCTAAAATCATTCCTACTATACCAAAGAAATGACCAAAAATTAGTAGTCCACAAATAATAGTAACAGGATGTAAGTTAGTTGCTTTACTCATAACAACTGGTTGTAAGACATATGATTCAACCATTTGCACAATTACTGCAATAATTAATACTCCAAGACCTACTAATGGGCTTTGAGTTAAACCAACAATAGTTACAATTGCAGTTCCCAGCCACGGTCCAATATAAGGAATTAAATCGGTAATTCCACAGAACAATCCAAACAAAAGAGCTGAATTTAAACCAATAATTGAAAATCCAATTGTATCACAAACAAAAACCATACAAGCAACAAGTAGTGTTCCATTAACGGTTTTTCTAACCTCTATTCCTATTTTATCAAGTAAACCAGCAATTTCCATTTGATGTCTACTTGGAATAAGTTTTAAAAATAAAACCGTAACATTATCAAAATCAAATAACATATAAAGCCCAATTATAAGACCAAAGAATATACTACCAAGTCCACTAAATAAACTACCCATAATATTCATAATAGTTGTTGGTAAATTAGAAGATATACTATTCCCATAAGCGGTTATAGCATCGAGTATTCCATCTTTAATTGCTTCAATATCAAAGCCTTGGGCATCATCTATTTTATTAAATAAATCATTTATAAAGCTAGTAATATCACTTATAATTGATGGAATAGTTCCAATAAGTTCATTTAATTCATTATAAATAATAGGAATAAAAACTCGGAAAAAAACCACTAAAAACGCAATAAATATAACATAAACTATAATTGAGGCAATTATCCTTGACATTCCTTTTTTAGTCATTTTATTAACTAACGGATTAAATAACCAAGCAACAATAAACCCAATAAATAATGGCGAAATAACACTTAAAACATTACCAATAAACCTAAATATACCAATTTCTCTACAAAGCATTACTGCTACAAGCACAATACTTATAATTAATACAATAAATAACAACTTCAAAATATTTTTGCTTAAATAAATTATTTCATTTAAGCCATCAGTATCAATATTGTTTTTTTTCCTAAACATAGTACCTCCCTATATATATTATAATACAATTTCTCTATTTTTAACAGAAAAAAGCAACATTATGCTGCTTTATCTCTAATTAATTCTACTTCTAACTCTAATTCTTTTTCCTTCATTCTTTCATCAAGTAAATATACCATAAATTTTCTTATTGTTAAATATGGTAAATTAAATAGTACATTTAATGCTATATCTATATTACCACTTTTTAAATAATCTTTAAAATCTTTATTTATTCTTTCATCTTTTACAATAGCATTAAATTTATTAATAATAGTATTTAATTTATTCTTATCATTAACTTTACTTTTTAAATATTCAAATATATTAAAATTATCATAAAATTCTTTATCTATTACCGTAAGTGGATTATGTTTTTGATTATCTTGAATAACTAATTTACCATTTAAATAAGATTCATCTGCAATATTTGCTCTTCTTATCGAAGATATTATTTCTTCTTTACTAAATCCCATAGTAAAAGCATCAATATCTTGTAAAAACATTAAATATTTACCACATATATCTAATTTTGATGTATCAATAAATACATAATCCCCAGGTCTTCTTAACAATGCTAAAAAATGTCTTTGTTCTTCTATTTTCTTCATAAACTCAACTCCTCTTTTTCAATGAAGAGATTATTGTATCATATTTTCTAACAAAAGTCAAAATGTGGTGTTAGTAATTTGTTTACTTAAAAGCTTATCCAAATCACTTACATCTAATCCAATGCATTTAGCTACTGTTATTTTGTCTATTCCTGCTTTTAATAAATTTATAGCTGTATATTTATTAGCTTCAGTCCGCCCTTCAGCTCGTC
>CALVKF010000042.1 GCA_944332555.1 uncultured Bacilli bacterium | reverse complement strand
AAATTACAATTTATTGATTAAATATCTATAAAAAATTTGTAGTTATATTTTAGTTATTTTTTATAAAAAATAATTCATAACCTACTCAAATTTTACAAACAATAAAAAGCTTAAAGGATTTTTTGATATTTTACATCATATTACTAATTAGAGCTTTTTTTCATACCCGACAGGTCGGTGGTTCGAATCCACTCGTCGCTACCAAAGAGAATTACTAGATAGCAATATCTAGTTTTTTTGTGATAAAAAACATTTAATAGTTATTTTTTCTATGCTATAATTAGCTTAACAAATAGTAATCTGTATTGCAAATCAAAAAAGATGCCTTTTTTTAAATTTTAATGTGATATTTTTATTACTTCATTAGTTATTATAGTGAAAGCTTTCAAAAATAACGGAGGTGGTATATTGGATAAACAATTTATTAGAATCTTTAATTTATATAAAAATGATATATATAGATTAGCATATAGTTATACTAAAAATATATCCGATTCTGATGATATAACCCAAAATACATTTATTAAATTATATAGTCATATTGATATATTAGATAATCAAGATCAAGATATAAAAAAATGGCTTGTTAAAGTTACTATTAATGAATGTAAAACTTTTTTACTATCATCTTGGAAAAAAAAGATTATTGCTTTTACTGAAAAAGAAGAAAATACATTCTCAACATCTTTACCTAACAATGAACTTTTAGAGGCAATATTACAATTACCAAGGAAATATAGAACTATAATTTTTCTATATTATTATGAAAATTATAAAATTAAAGAAATATCAGAGATATTAAATATATCAGTAACCAATATTCAAACTATACTATCTCGAGCTAGAAAAAAACTGAAAGAAATTTTAAAGGAGGCATAACAAATGAATAAGAAAATTAAAAATGCTTTCTCGGATGTTTGTGTTTCCGAGAAATTAGAAAGGAATATTTTAAATATGACAGTAAATAAGCAAAAACAAACTTATAGAAGATTCAAACTATCATATGTATGTTTTGTTGCGGTAGTAGTATGTTTATTATCAGTTACAGTTGTATATGCAGAAGAAATTAAAGAGTTTTTCCAAAATTGGAGTACATCAATAAAATTAGATAATGGTACAGAAGTAAAAATATCTGAAAATAACAATTTTAAAGAAATCCCAACTGATGCTATAAAAGTAGAGGAAAATGCACTAAGTCCTAAAATGACATTTGAAGAAGTTGAAGAAATGTTGAAATTATCAATTCTTAAACTTCCAGAAAATAATACAAACGATATATATTATGGAACTTTTTTAAATGATGACGGTTCTATTGGTAGGATTGATTTATGGATTCCACACTTCTATGAAGAAAATGAAAATAAACATATTAGTGTATTAGTAAGTATGCTTAACAAAAATGCTGATGAAGGATATATATTAGCATTCCAAGAAGGTTTAGATGCATTTGGAAATAAAAATATTGAAACTTCATATACATCAGAAAATTTAAATACAAATGTTGTAATATATACAAGTGTTTCTAAAAGTTTAAATGCTACTTTTGTATATGATGATATTTTATATCAATTTATAGGAGATAATATTTCAAAAGATGAAATGATTTCTATAATAGAAACAATAAAATATTAAATTATAATTTACAAAGCAATATACCTAGTGTAGTTGCTTTTTTCATGCTATAATTATCTTAACAAATAGTAATTTGTAGAAACGGAGGTTATATGAAAAAAACAATATTAACTATTTTACTTTGTGGAGGAATGCTTTTTGGTTTAACTGGTTGTGGTAGTGATGAAGTACAAGAAAACAAATCACAAAACCAAGTTCAAGATTATGGGACAGTTGATGAAGAAACTGCTGATGTATTAGTTGCCAAGTTTAACACTGAAGTTGTTGATAATAGTTCACTTAATCCCGCGTCAAATGATTATATGACTACTGATGAAAATTCTTATTGGTATGGTTTAATTACTGGTGTTTATTTAATTGTTTATCCAACCCAATTTACAGGAAATTTACAAAATGATATTGTTGATTATATGGTTTTATATGTTGAAAAAGATAGTGAACATGCATCTACTACCAATGAATATATGAAATATTTAATTCAAGCAAACAATTCAGATATTACTGATAGCGAAGTAAATGAGTTAATGGAATTAGCTAGAGATTCTGCTGATGAAGGCAAAACAGTTAATAATGGTAAAGGAATTGATGTTGGATATGTGGATAGTGCTGATAATTATCAATACCAAGTTATTAGATTATATGAATAAATAATTGAAAGTGAGGATTTATGAATAAAGGAAAAACTGGAATATTTTTAATTATATTAGGAAACATATTATATTTAGCATATACTTTTTTCAGAGGAAATGAAACTACCCCATTTTCTGAATTTAGTTCAGGTTTATTACTTGGTTTGGGTGTAGGAATTAATTTAATAGGAATAATATCATTAATAATATATATTTCTAAAAATGAAAAAAATAAATAATTATAAAGTAAGGAGTGAAAAAATGTATAAAACTGTTGTTATAGAATATTCCCCTAAAGCAGATGATATGGCTAAAAAAATAGAAGAAAAAGCTAATGAAATGTTGCAAAAGGGATTCGAATTAGTTACTGTATCTATTACAGGATCAGCTAAAGCTATATTAGTATTTAAACAAATATAGGAAGAACTATGAATAAAATTATAATCTATGGAACACATTATGGAACAACCAAAAAGTACGCTGAAGAACTTGCAAATAGAACTAATATCAAAGCTATTTCTTATGAAAATGTCGAAGACATAAATGATTATGATACAATCATTTATTTAGGTGGTTTATATGCAGGTGGTGTTTTAGGAATGGCTAAAACACTAAAAAAACTAAATAATTTTCAAGATAAAAATATTATTATTGCAACTGTTGGTCTTGCTGATCCAAGTGATAAAACCAATGAATTTAACATTAGAAATAATATGAAAAGCCAACTAAAAAAGGAAATCTTTGAAAATGCTAAAATATTTCATCTCCGCGGTGGTATCGACTATAAAAAATTAAACTTTGTTCATAAAACAATGTTAAAATTACTCTATAATAAAGTAAAAAACTTACCAAAAGATAAGCAAACACCAGAAGATAAAGCTATGATTGAAACATATAATAAAAAAGTAAGTTTTATTGATTTTTCTAGTTTAGATAAAATAATTAAAGAAATAAATAAGGAGCGATGAATTATGAGTTTAACAATAAATATTTATTATACAGGCAAAAATGGTAGTGCTAAAGAATTTGTCAAAGAAATGCTTAACAGTGGTTTAGTTGATAAAATAAGAAATGAAGAAGGAAATAAAAAATACGAATATTTTTATCCAGAAAATGATCCGGAAACGGTTTTATTAATTGATCGTTGGGAAAATGAAGAAGCCCTAGATAAACACTATAAATCACCGATGATGAAGGAGATTGCTGCGTTAAGAGAAAAATATAATTTAACAATGCGTGTTGAACAATTTAAGAGTCTTGCTAAAGATAATCAAGATTTTGAAACAGTTATTAAAACTAGAACAGCTACAAGAAAATTCAAAGATAAATTGGTTGAAGATGAAAAAATAAATAAAATACTAGAAGCTGGAAGATTAGCACCAACTGCTAAAAATTTACAACCTCAAAAAATATATGTAGCAAAGTCCAAAGAAGCATTAGAAAAAATAGATAAAGTAAGTCCTTGTAGATATAATGCCCCTACTGTTTTAATTGTATGTAGTGATAAATCTATTGCTTGGACAAAAGATAATTACTCAAGTTTTGAAATGGATGCCTGTATTGTAGCTACTCACATGATGCTTGAAGCCACTAACATTGGAGTTGATAATATTTGGGTTGAAATGTTTGATAAAGTTGCTTTAAAACAAGAACTTGGTTTAAACGATAATATCGAACCTATTTGTCTAATTCCCATTGGTTATAAAACTGATGATTGTCCAGTTAATCCAATGCATAATAAAAGAAAAGATTTAAGTGAAACTGTTAAATTTATTTAAGTAAATCTTTATTGATTTGCTTTTTTCAGGATATAATGATTTTAATGAAAGTGGGAATACAAATGAAAAAATATGTAAAAATAATATTAATAATTATTGGGATTTTTTCAGTGTTTTTAGTAATAGATTGTATTCAAGCAAAAGTACTTAATAATAGCCCACTTATAAAAATTACTAAAAATATTGATGGTAGTACTGTAGATAAATTAGATGTAGGAGCACTTACTAAAACTTATTATTGTAAAGATTTTAAAAAAACAATATTTAAATGGGAAGAATATACTTGTCCAAATACAATTAATAATATAGATTCCTCTACTGCACAAAAAATAACTTGGAAAGAAATAACTGAAAATGGGGTTAATGAAGAATTATTACTCAAAAATATTGATATAGATATATTAAATGAAGTTAGTAGTGAATTACAAACATTAGTTAATGAAGCTTATGAAGAAGAAAGAGCAAATCCAGAGATTATTGTTACTGAAGGATGGGCTAGAATTTTAGAATATGACCGTTTTAAAAAAGTAGTAGATATTGGAGATTCTGCTATGAAACCTCTATACTTAATAATTTATAAAAGTCAAAACCGTGGTGTCTATGAATATCTTTGTGCTTATGCTCTATACAAAATCTCCGGATATGACTTTTTCTGGTCAACAACTGATGAATTTATGGAAAAATTTAATGAAGAAGTATTAAAAAATAATAACCCTTGATTTATTTCCTATTAAAAATCTAAAATATTTTATATAATATGAGCGAAGGAGGAAATTATGAATCAAGAAAAAATTGGTAAATTTATTTGTAAATGCCGGAAGAATAAGAATATGACTCAACAAGACTTAGCGGAAAAACTTGGTGTATCAGATCGTACTATAGGAAACTGGGAAAATGGCAGAAATATGCCTGATTTAGCATTATTTAAACCATTATGTGATGAACTAGATATCACATTAAATGATTTAATGAGTGGTGAGGTAGTAAGTAAGAAAGAATATCAAGAAAAATTAGAAGAAAATATTGTTAATACCATTAATTTTACTAACAAAAAAATTAAAGATAAAAATAATTTTATTGGTTTAATATTAATAATATTTGGTATTTTTATTACTATTAGTGCCATGGCTATATTTCCAAGTGAATCTAGTTGGGGAGCTATTTACTCAGTAATTGGTGCTATGGCATCCTTAATTGGTGTTAGCAAATTTACTAAAAAATTAAGTTATATTAAAAGAATTATTTGTAACTTTGGCTACTTTATAATTTTTATAGCAATGTTATTTGTTATAGATTATATTGGAGTTATTAATATCAATCAAGCCCCAAGATTTTGTTTAGCAAAAGTTACTGGTGAAGATGTAATATATTATGATACTTTATTTTATGATGTTATAAGATGTAATAAAGACAGTAGCAATGAAACATATAAAATAATTAAAAATAGCAAATATAATAAAGATTTTATAGACAATTTTTGTAAATAATATATCATTTTTTGATAAAATATGCTATTATAGATAATACATTCCAAGATAAGGAGGATATATGGAAAGTATTAAAGAATTAAATGAACTAATTAAAGAAACATTAGAACTTAGAATTAGTGATTGGGAATTATTAATGGATTTATATAATCGTGCTAATATGATGTATACAACTACTATCCACATAATAACTACTTATGCTGAAAACCAACAACAAGTAGTTGTACCATCAGAAGAACTAAATATTCTAAAAGAAAATATGTATTTACTAGCTGGTGAATTAATGCGTTATGAACCATTAAGAGATTTCCTACTAGAAAATAATTTAAATGATGAAAATACTCATAAAACTAGATAATTCTAGTTTTTTTAATTATTAAATAATGTTATAATAATAAAAAGAAGGTGTTTTATGGAATTAATTCAAGTTGGTCAAAATACTTATTATCTAAAAAATCCTACTAATATTGGAATATATAAAGTAAATGACAAAGATATTTATTTAATAGATACCGCCAATGATAGTGATGCTGGAAGAAAAATACTTAAAATAATTGCTGAACAAGGTTGGAATATAAAAGGTATAATTAATACCCATTCCAATGCAGATCATATCGGTGGAAACAAAATTATTCAAAATAGAACTAATTGTCAAATTCTAGCGCCAGATATTGAAAATTGTTTTATAGAAAATCCTATTTTAGAAGGAGCATTTTTATATGGTAGCTATCCATTTAAAGATTTAAGAAATAAATTTTTAATGGCTAAAGAATCTAAAACTAGCAATATTGATAATAATTTACCTGAAGGATTAGAGTATTTTTCATTAAAAGGGCATTATTTTAATATGATAGGAATTAAAACAAGTGATGATATATACTTTCTTGGAGATTCCCTATTTAGTGAAGAAACAATAAATAAATATCATGTATTTTTTATTTATAATGTCGAAGAATATTTAAATAGTCTAGATTTTTTAAGTACATTAAATGGCAAATTATATATTCCTTCACATTGTAATGCTTCTGATGATATATCTGCGTTAATTAAAATGAACAAAGAAAAAATTACTGAAATATGTAATAAAATTTTAAACTATTGTAATGAATATCAAACCTTTGAACAAATATTAAAATATATATTTGACATATATGGTTTAACCATGAATTCTAATCAATATATTTTAATTGGTAGTACTATAAAATCTTATTTATCTTATTTATATGATAATTCTAAAATAAGTTATGAGTTTAAAGATAACATAATGTATTGGAGAACAATATGTTAAATATTTTAAATGATATAAATAGTCCTTATATTAATGAAATAAATGAGATACTCCTTAGATGGATTAATATTAAAACAATTGGCAATATAAAATATGGAATAATTAATAATACTTACCCTATTACTATTATTTTATTAAAAGATAATGAGTTAATTGGCTTTTATCAAATTGTAGAGCATGATAATGATAATACTTCTTATACCCCATGGATTGCTAATGTTTATGTGCTTGAAGAATACCGGGGATTAGGATATGGGAGAGTACTTATTGAATCTATTCCTGACTTTATGAAAAAATTAAACATTAAAACTATTTATTTACATACTAGACATATTAATTTATATGAAAAATTTGGTTTTGAAAAATACCAAGAACTAGTTTTAGGAGACAAAATAAAAAGATTTATATATAAACTGGATATATAAATCTTTTATTTTACTACTTCGCCATCTAAACTAAAGCTTTTGGCATCAAGTATTTTTACTGGAACTATTTTACCTATTAAATCATCACTACCAATGACATTAACCAGTTTCATAGTATCGGTATAACCACAAATTTTATCTTCCCCTTTTTCACTTTTATCAATGATTAAAACATCTACTACTTTACCTACTAATTTTTTATTAGCTTCCATAGCATAAGCATTTACTTTTTTATTTAGTGTTTGGAGTCTTTTATTTTTTTCATCCATACTAACATGATCTTCTAGAGTTGCCGCATAGGTGCCTTCTCTAGGTGAAAAAATAAATGTATAAGCACTATCATATTTACAATAGTCAACTATATCTAAAGTAGCTTGAAAGTCTTCTTCTGTTTCATTTGGAAAACCTACGATAATATCAGTTGTAATGCTAACATTTGGTACTCTTGTTTTAATTGTATCAAATAGTTTTTTATATTCATCTACTGTATATCTTCTATTCATTTTCTTTAAGATATTATCACTACCTGATTGAATAGGTAAATGAATATATGGCGTAATATTTTCATATTTAGCGATTATCTCAATCATTCTATTCGTAAAATTCCAAGGATGACTGGTTACAAAACGAACACGAGGAATACCAATTTTAGCAACATTTTCGAGTAAATCTGCAAAGTCATAACCAAGGTTTAAATCTTTACCATAAGCATTAACATTTTGACCAAGCAAAGTTATTTCTAAATAACCCTTATTTCTTAAATCTTCTACTTCACCCAAAATGCTTTCTATTTTTCTACTTCTTTCTCGTCCTCTAGTAAAAGGAACTATACAATAAGTACAAAATTTATCACAACCGTATTGAATATTAATCCAAGCAGATATTTTTGAATCTCTAGAATACTCTACATTTTCTGGTACTTCATCACTATTAGAATATACTTCAATATTTTGTTTATTATGTTTAATTATCAAATTTGGTAATTCATTTAAATTATGAGTACCTATTACTATATCAACATATTTATGATTTTTCTCAATTTCTTCTACTTCACTTGGAAGTTGCATTAAACATCCTGTTAAAACAATAATTAAATCTTTATTTATACTTTTTAAATGTTTACATCTACCTAAATAACCAAATACTTTATCTTTAGCATTTTCTCTAATAGCACAAGTATTAAGTACCACAATATCCGCATCTTCTAGAGTATCTACTGAAGTATAACCTAAAGCTTCTAAATAATATCTAATTTGTTCTGAATCATGAACATTCATTTGACATCCATAAGTTCTCAAAAAATACTTTTTACCCTTAAATATTGGTTTTATATCTTTAGATGAATCAATATATTTAATATCCACTTTACTTCTATCTTTAGCTTTACATAAATCTGGTTTATTCATTTATACTACCTCACTTCACTTAAAATATTTTATCATATTATGAATTCTTTGTAAAATAAAAGAAAGCGACATTAGGAACAGGATTGCTTCGCTTTCACTATCTATTTTATACTATTTTATTTATTTATCAAGAGTTTCGACAAATATCGACATATTTCGACATTAATTAATTCTTATTTATCTGTTCAAACAGATAAATTCGCTTATCTGTTTAAAAGTTTTATCTGTTCATTTGAAAA
>CALVKF010000041.1 GCA_944332555.1 uncultured Bacilli bacterium | reverse complement strand
CTTTCATTTAAAAATCTCTCCTTTTCTTATTTTATCATAGAGAGATTTCTATTTACACAATTTTTTTTACAGACTCAGTTCTCTTCATTTTTTAATACATCATAAATTCCTTTTGCTATTTGCTCAGCTAGTTTAACTGGCACCGCATTACCTATTTGTCTATATACAACATTTAAACTCCCCACAAATTCATAGTCCATTGGAAATGTCTGTAACATTGCACATTCTCTAGCACTTAATCTTCTTTCTCTATTGACATGAATCTCGGGACTAGTTGCGGTTATAGTATCACTAGGTCTATCCCAGTTAGTTATTCTTAACGATTGCTCAAATTTAATCTCTTTTTCTACCATTGTTGTTACTTTTTTATCATATTTATTGTCAAACCCTAAAATCTTCTTTAATTCCCACCAATCAGATGGTTTAGGAATACTACCTGAATGATTATCTTTCCTAAACCAATGTCCTGCAGTATATTTATAGCCAAAATGTTCATCTACTTTTTTAGTAGTATATCCAGCCTTATCTCTCCACATTTTTAGATAATCACATATATCTTCTTGTTTAACTTTATATTTTCTTCCCCAGAACTTATCATATACATTTGTTGCTGCCATATGATTATAAATAATCATACCATTATCTAAAGTTATAGGTTTATCACTAAGCCTAACATCACTTAAAAAACCAATAGTTTCTTCAACTGTTACAGGATCTTTTAATCCCTCTTTCGATTCATATTTTTTACTATCAACCCAATGCGTTGGTGTTGGATATGGATTTTTAACACCTATTCTATTACCAATAATTATAACTCTTTCTCTTGCTTGCGGAACACCATATTCAGCAGCATTTAATAATTTTGCATCTACATTATAACCCAATTTTTTGAAATCTTTTTTGATCATATCAAATACTTTTCCTTTTTTCATAGAAAGTATACCTTTTACATTTTCAGCAACAAAAAATTTAGGCTTTTTATCATCTATTACTCTTAACATTTCTTTATATAAGAAATTTCTTTCATCTTTCATACTTCTTTTTGTATTGGCAACAGAAAATCCTTGACATGGGAATCCACCAATTACTAAATCTATATCATCTGGCATCTCACTACTATCAATTTTAGTAATATCACCATATACAATTCTATCATCAACATTTTTTTTATAAGACTCTACCGCTTCCTTAAAAAAATCATTTGCCCAAACAATTTCAAATCCAGCATTTATAAATCCTAAATCCATACCTCCAGCACCTGAAAATAAAGAAATAACTCTAAATTTTTTTTTGCTTTTGCTTTTATTCATTATATATCACCTACTACTATTCAAGTATACCAATTTTTAAAATAAATTGCAACAATTGCACTAAATAATTATATACTTTTTTTTAATAAATTGCAATAGCGGCGATACTTTTTTAAAGTTGATAATTAACATACATTAATTCCATGCTATTATATAATAAGTTTTGATAAATTTCCTTTAACAAATATTGACAGTATACTGATCTAGTATCTATTTTTAAATTTTCATTAAACCCTAAAACATATATTATTTTTTTGTTTCTAAACATAGACTTGAATTCAGTTTTAGAAATAATTTTTTTATCTTCTTCATTTAATTTATCATAGTATTGTTCTAAAATATTAGTTTCCCCATCCCTAGCTCTGCTAATTATTGAAGATGAAGTAAACACTTGATTTTCTAAATCGCGCATTCCTGGTCCGTTAAATTCACTTTTATTACACATTAAATAAACTGAATTATCATCCCAAAAAATCAAATCTGCTATTTCGACATTTTTAAAATTTTTCTTATGTGCAAAAATTACATTATCAGACTTTTTAAAAGTTTCGTTGTAATCATCCTCGCATTTTTCACTTTTTTTCAAATTAAACATTTTTATAATACTATCATCTTTACTTAAAATTATATTACAAATATCTTTATATTGTTGATTTAGCATATCAAAATAAGAATCTTCAAAAACATACCATTCGCCATTTAATAAATAATAACTAGCATTTTCAATTTCTAAACAACCACGTATTAATGTAATAATCTTTGTTTGCGGAATAATTGTGTGTCCATTATTATCTATAGTTAATAAATAAGTAGAATTTAAAAAGTTCTTTATAAAATTGATGCTCATTTTTCTCTTACATTGTTCTAACATTAAACTAATTAAGTCATCAAAACTAATTGGTTCTTCTTTTTCCATCATTACAATATTATTATTTTTTATTATAAATTTATCGGAAGAAAAGTAAAAAGTTTCAATGTCATCAGCTATTACCTCGAATGATTCTATATTATTATCCAAAATACAATTATATAGTAAATTATTCAATTCTGATTTTTTCTTCCTTTTTTTCTCTACAGGTACAAAGTAATTTAAAATAAAGTTATCTTCTTTTTTTGAAAGTTCCGATAAAGTATTTAGTACATTTTCAAGCGTCTCAATTGATATACTTTTTCTTATAACAAATGAATCTCCGCTTGATATACCTATTAATTTTTTACTCTCTTCTAATGGAATCCCCAATTTAGGAGCTAGTTCATTAGATATTTGTATCGAAAGCTCCTTATATATACTACCAATGTTACTTTCAGCTACTAAACTACTCATATTTTTTGTAACTCTTCTAGTTGTTAAGTTATTTCCACTCGTATTATTCTCTACAATTCTTTTTAAAACTGGATTATTCTTTTGTATTAATTTAGGCAATAAATATAACCCAAAATTCTTTTCAATAAATTTAGATATATAATTACTTCCACGACCACCTGTCATAACGTATATTTCATCAGCTACTATTTTAAAAATTATATATGAAGAACTATCATTAAATATTTTAAATATTGTCTCATTTTCTTCTGTCATTTCCATCAAGTTTAATATCAATGACTTCCAAATTGGTTCCCTTCTACTTTTTATAAAGAAAATATAATATCCATCCTTTTTGTTTTTCTTAACATGATCTCTACCATCGCTTTTATTTATATAACATTCCAAATAAAATAATAATTTATCCAATAATTCATCTGTTTTACTGTTTTCATCAACATTATCTAAATTATCCAATATCTGTTGTTTAGAAATTTTATAAATGCTAAATTGAATTTCCTCTTTGTCCATTCATTACACCTCACTTCAAAAAAATAAGCAGTATCCATCTTAAAAAAAAGAATGATACTGCTATTCTTAATTATATTATACAGCAAAATTTGGTAATTTTTAACATTTGAAATGAAATATACTAAAAATTCTTTATTTTATACCCTTTTTAAGTTTGAAAACTTAATTTTAGTATAGTTTTATCAACAATTTCTTTTTCTTTAGATTTGGCCGTCTTAATACCCTTATAAATTTAATCGTTGTATGAGCTAAGTATGTCCCCCAGCATTAATGTGATTAGATACTACAATTACATCTTCACCATTGCCATAAAAACTTTGAATACGTTCTGGCCTTGAATTACTATCAAGTGTTTCATCAGTAGTTCTAGACATTTCATTAGGTATCCCTAACTCATCTAATCTATTATGAATATATTCACTAATCTTTAATGTATAATCTTTCTCTACGATTCCATTAGAAATTGTCCCTGGGTCATCGCCGCCGTGTCCAGGATCCAAAATTACACGTCTTATTGCTCTTTTTTCCATGTATATCACCTAAAATATTATATGAATATTTTAAATATTGGTTATATCGTGGTTTAATTACATTTTAAAAACATCTAACAATAATCATCAATAAAAAAGTTTTACTAAATCAAACTTCTATTGGTTTATAATCTATTACTTCTACTGATACGCATTTATGTAATTCAGGACTAAATCCCTCATCTTCTAATGGTTTATTGTGAATGTGTCCATGAACATTAATAAAACCAGCAGGTATATCTCTATCAGGAATAGGACGATGAGATAAAATGATCTTTTTATCTTCAATTAATGTTCTAGCTGGAATAACTTCTAGACAATGAGTATTGTAATAATTAATGGATTTGCCATCATGATTACCACGGATTAAATATATTTTACCATTTAATTTACTAACTAAATTTGTAATATCACTATTTTTAAAAGCAAAATCTCCTAGATGATAAACTATATCATCTTTGTTTACTACACTGTTCCAATACTTTATCAATTCTTCATCCATTTCTTCTACACTACTAAAAGGACGATTACAATACTTAATGATGTTAGTATGGCCAAAATGAGTATCAGCAATAAAATATGTTTTCATTAACCCTCCAATTTACTTTCGCCAGTAGCATAATCAATAGTAATCCCAGGCTCAACATTATAAACAAATACATTAAACGATATTCCTTCACCATTATCTTCAATAGAATACGCTTCTATAGAAACGCCTGTTGCTACTAGGTTGTCGCCTTCAAAATATGGAGTAACTCTATATAGCACATGATTGCCGGTTTCCTCCACATATGCCGCAACTTCCTGTTCAAATTGAAGCATAGTTGTTGCATTCATATATCTTGTACAAGTAATCAGATTTTCTGCGTTAGCATTTTCTCCGGTTAGTTGATAACCAATTAAATGACAACGATTATATAAATATCCTCCGCTAACAATAGCATATTTAACACTTTGCCAGCCAGTTGGTTCAATATTAGATATACTTTCTCTCTCTTCAGTGGGCATAGTATCTTTAGAAACATTTGCAAAAGCTACTCCACATCTACCTAGATTATCTAGAGGACTATAATATTCCAAAGATTCTAATGTTTTTTCTTCATCAGTAAATGTAGGAATATTATTATTTATATATACATATGCTTCACCATTATATTCAGGAATACTATCAAAATTAGCATAGTTTTCTTTAACTTCTTTTTCTTCTATTAATGTAACATATTCTTCATGAACATAATAGATAAAATATCCCAGTAAAAAACAAAATATTAAACTTAATAATTTATTTAAATTTTTCTTTCTTTTTCTTCTTTTAGCCATAATACTACTCCATTATAATTATAGCAAATTTGACAGTAATAAACAATTATGTTAAAATATTTATCAATCTGAAAGGGGGATATTATGGCAAGAGGAGAATATGATGGAATGTGCGGTTCTTGTGTGCATTATAAAATAAATGATTTAAGAGGGGCATATAAGGACGGTTATGGGTGCGATTATCAAGGAAGAATATTCGGATCTAGTAATTATAAAAGATTTGCTTTTGATGATAGTTGCAGAGGTTATAAGAAAGATTATAGTCGTAGTGATAAAGACATTGAAAAAGCTCTAAAAGCTTTAGATAGTCGTTATGGTTATAGACCTGGAAAATCAACATGGTGGTATATAGTTACTTTTGTAGCTGATATATTAAATACAGATATTGCTGATGAATGTTTTATAACTTTTGCAGAATTTAGAAGTGAAATTTTAGAGGGTAAAATCATAAAATATGCAGCATTCTTAGTAGAATATGATATGTATGGTAGATTAATTGCTAATTCTTTATATCAAGATGAACAAAAAGAAATAGTAGCTAGGGAGTTATTAACAAATTATATAATTCCAACATGTAATTTAATAAATGAGGAAAAATATGATGAAGCATTAAATTTATATACTGAAATGTTTGAAAAACTAAAAGAAATGTATAATATAACTACAATTAAAGATTATGATTTTGCAAATACTTCAAGTTTAGATAAAGACCAAATTAGTAAGTTAACAAGATAAAAGAAGACCATTTTAGTCTTCTTTTAGTTTGCCAACATCTATCCATTCTTTATAATTTGAATATTTTTCTAATTCTGGTATAGTAAGTTTTATAGCACTACTTGCACTCCCGCAAGCGGGATACACATATTCAAATCTTTTTAAAGATTCATCTAAATAAACAGTAATTCCTTCATTTATAGCAAAAGGACAAACTCCTCCAGCGGCATGACCAATAACACTTTCTAACTCATCAGCTTGAATCATTTTTGCTTTACAACCAAATTTTTGCTTATATTTTGGATTATCAACTTTAGTATCTCCCGCCAAAACTATAAGTATAGGCTTATCATCTACCCAAAAAGACATTGTTTTAGCAATATGAGCCTCATCACATCCTATTGCTAATGCCGCATCATGAACAGTTGCACTAGATTCATTAAATTCAAGTACATCTTCCTCACGACCAATTTTTTTAAAATATTCTTTTACTTTATCAATTGCCATTATTAGCACACTCCTTAACTTCAGTTTTACATATTAAATCATGAATTCCTAAATGCTTTTTACTAAATATCACAATTCCACCATTAATATAAAAGAAAATACCTGCTATAAATGTTAAAGCCATATCAACATATAAATATACATTTGCATCAAATATCCACAAAGCAAGTAAACTTAATACTTCAAATATAATATTATATATAATTAAAGTCCTAAATAACATTTGCAAAATACTTACTTTTTTATTTTTACTTGTAACACTAATATTAAAAGCTTTTTTACCCAATGTTTGATTATGATTCCATTTTTGAAATCCGACAAAATATAATAAATAGATAACTATTGTACTAAAAGATACTGACACACTATATTTATCTAAATTATAATAAATATTTTTAAATTCATCACTATTAACAGCATCTAAATTGCCATCCATTACTTCTTCATACATTAAAGCATAATCATTATAAGCACTTACATAATTATCATAACTAGGATTTAAAAATCTAATCCCGCTAACCATAGTAGTAAGTAAAATTATAAAAATATAATCTATTGCATAGGCACAAATTCTTCTAAATGTTAAACTATCCATAAATCACCACATAAATATTGTACAATCATTTAAAGAAAAAAGCAAACTATTATAATGCTTGCCCATCTCCATTTAAAGTTAAATTTAAATCAATTCTATCTCCATTACGATAAACCGTAATTGTTACCGTATCTCCAACACTATGTTGATATAGATAATATCTAAAATATGCACCATTAATAACTTCTTCATCATTAATAGCAACAATAATATCGTTTGCTTCAATTCCTGCTTCATCTGCTGCAGAACCACGTGTAACATTAGTTATTATAACTCCGCTATCTAATCCGGAATTTCTAATTAAACTATAGTATTGTGAGTAATATGCCCGAGATACATCTAACATTTCAACACCAATAACTGGATAAACGATTACTTCGCCATCTATAATTTGATCCGCTTTTTCAACCGCATCTTCAATAGGAATAGCAAATCCCATACCTTCAACACCATCATTAATAAGCTTAAGTGATGTTATACCAATAACTTCACCATTAGCATTACATAAAGGTCCACCACTATTACCAGAATTTATGGCAGCATCTGTTTGTATTGTTTTCATTATATAATCTGATACTTCAACCAATCTATCTTTTCCAGAGACAATACCACGAGTTACAGTCCAAGAATAAGCACTATCAAGTGGAGCACCAACAGCAAAAGTTGTATCACCAATTCTGGTTTCATCATTATTTCCAATTTCTGCAACGGTATATTCTTCATCAGTTTCAATTGCTAAAACAGCAATATCCGCATACTCATCATGACCAATAATTTCCGTTTCAACTACAGATCCATTAGTAAATGTAACTGTTACATGATTACCATCTTCAATAACATGATAATTTGTAAGTAAATAATAAGTATCTCCATCATGACGATATACAAAACCAGTACCTGATGCTACATAAGTATTATTGTTATAAGTTGAAACAACTACAACTGCATCATAAACTTTAGCTACCGCTTCAGCTATGCCAGTATCAGTAATGGTAACATTTCTCTCTTCCCTAGTTACTGATTCTGTTAAAGTAACAGGAAAAAAGTAGATAATTGCGTACATTATAATACATCCAACAAAAAATACAACAATATAAGATATTATCTTTTTAGACCAATTATTTTTATTATTAATTGGTTCAACATTATTAAAATTTTCTTCCATTTTAATCCAACCTCACAATCTCTTTATAATTATTAGGAAATCCCATAGCATATAACACTTTATCAATTCGTATAACTTTAAGTTTTCCCGCCAAGTGATCTATTTCATAGCTTATTTCATGCATAAATAAAGTAAAATCATCTTTATCTAATATAAATTTTAAAATAATAACTAAAGCAAATAAATCATTTTTACCATAAATATACTCACCATCAGCTTTGGTTATATAAAGCATACGATGATACTTTGTATCTTCAATTGCTTTTTGAGTTTTATTGTTATAACAAATATCTTCATGAGCACACAAATTACGATAATTTGCTAAAAGAGGTAAATATTCAATCATGCTATAAACATCAACTCCAAAAGCTTCAGCTATTTCTAATTGGTCTTGATATTGCAATATTGTATATAATTCACCCACGATTCCAAACGACAATACTTTAACAACAACCCATAAGGGAATATAGCCATAATTTATTAAATAGTGAGCAGTAGCAGAATGTTGTTTCCCATTAACACTAATTTGTCTTTTCATCTTTCTAATTAAATCATTAATTTGTTTTTTCTTTTTAGAATCTTTGACAAAATTATTAGGGTTTAAATAGTTATTTTCTTTAAAACCATGATTTTTACTCATAACATAAGCTAATATACTTTTTAAATTATTTTCAACAATTAATATATTCTTAAAAATAATATTTCGTATTTGCCTATCAAAAGTAAACATTGCATAAAGCTCTCTAAATGTGGTACCACTTAAAAATCTTTTACTGTCACTTTCTAAAAAAAGATGCCTATACCCACTTAAAAAGAAATAGTTTTCTCGAAGTAATATGTTTCTAGTCTCATCAATATCTTCGATAACTAAGCCTTTACTCTTGAGTATGTCAATTTGTTCATCTAATGTTTTAAATGTTTTCGATTTCACACAGCATACCGCCTTTACTTTAAACATTATATCACAAACGACATAATAAATATACTATTCTTTGATGTCTTTCGTGTAAAAAAGTTGTGAAAAAAAAGTGAAGTATTAAATATTATAATATTTCACTATAGCATCAGCAATAACTTCTGCTACCTTTTTTTGATACTCATCAGTTACTAATTTTTCTCTTTCAGCTGCATTAGATAAAAACCCACATTCAATTAATACTCCAGGTTTTTCTAACCTTTGATACATATATGTGGACGAAGGTATCTCTTTTATTTCCCTATCGCTATCTAAATTAGTATTAATATATTCTTGAATTACATTAGCTAAAACTTCATTATCTTTATTATAAAAAACTTGTGCTCCATAATACTTGGTATTTGTTAAATAATTTAAATGGATTGATAAATACATATCTATATATTTATTATTAATTATTTTTATTCGGTTATCAAAATCTGTTTTCTTGCGATGCTCTGCTCCATAACTTAAATCAGCATCACTATCTCTTGTCAAAACAACTGTTGCTCCATACTTACTTAAACATTCCTCTAAATATAAACTAATACTAAGATTAATATCCTTTTCATAAATACTACCATAACTAGTACCGGGGTCCTTTCCTCCATG
>CALVKF010000040.1 GCA_944332555.1 uncultured Bacilli bacterium | reverse complement strand
CTTTTTTGCTATAATATCTAACCGATGTGTATGAATTGGGAAGAAAAAGGAGCACTGGGAGTTAGGTATTTACTAAAATATATTGAAAATCCCAATAGTGCTTATCTAGATGTTGTTAAAGATAATATAAATGAAATTAAATTTTTTAGTTATTTAATGCTTTTTTGTAATAATATGGATGAGTTATATACCTCAATTCCAGAACTATTATTAAAAGATATTTTTGAGTGTGCTCCAATTAAATATATAAATTATGTAAATGGATGCAAACAAAGTAAAATATATGAATATGGTTCTGGGTTTTATTCTAATCATCATGGTTTATATCACAGTAGACTTAGATTAATTCGTAATGCTTTAGCGCACGGTGATTTTACTTTTGATGGTAATATTATAAATATCTGTGATGGCTCTTTTAAATGTCATTTTGATTTAAAATGGTTTTTCTCTTTGGCTTCTATTAGTCTATCTAATAATAAAACAACTATCCAAAAAGATATAATAGATTATAGTGTAATTGGAACAGTTGATTATACAAACTATCAAACTAAAGATTTATTAGATTTGTTTGATCAAGGCAAATTATCCATTTTAAAATTTACATGTGTTGCAAGTAGTAGTAAAGATGTTGAAAATAAACTAAATATAATTGATTTAAGTTTCGATTGTTTAATGACTGTTTATTTAAATGTTTTAACAGAAAAATTAAAACAAGGCTACTTTCTAAAAGATGCCATTAAAATATTGCATCAAGCATTTAAAGGTATTTTAAAAGTAGAAATAATACCTATTAATAGTAAAAGTTTAAATAATCCATATTTTAATAATCTGCCAATTAATGAAGCAATTAACTATTTAATAAATGAATTAGGAAGAAATTCTAGAATTACTAAAAATACCATAGATGTTAAAACTATCGATTCTTTATTAGATAAATTAATAAATAATGAAAATATTCCCTTATCTTTAGAGTATGAATTACCAGATTTATTAGAATACTTAACTAGAGTATATTCTTATATTCTATTTGCTATAATTTATAAAGGACACAATCCTGGCATAATGGCAGAAGAAGTGTTTAAGGAATATGCCGGTAATATTACTTTAGGATTTAAACATGCCAAAAATGTTTGGTTAGAATATATAAAAAGAATAACTAAAGGAATAAATATATTAAAAGAAAAAAATATGCTTAATGAATTAGTGATATTTGAAGAAAGGCTAAGGTTATATCAAAACAAATTAGCAATTCTAGAAGAAGATGATATTTATGCTTTACTTTTTAGTAATATTCGTAATGCTTTAACTCATGATTTTGTAACACTTAGTGATGGTTTTATAAAAATAGAAGCAAGGGAATCACCGGTAGATATACCTAAAATAAATAGTAAAACTAAAGAAGTAGAGTATAGTACTTTTAAAAGTAATAGTCAAACTATGGAATTAATAACAGATATTGATACTTTTTTAAGTATAATTGATAGATTATATGAATTAGTAGGATTAAAAGTAAGTGTAAATATATCTAAATACCGTAAAAGAAAGAATTATTTACAAAATATTCCTTGATTTAGAAAAAATACTATTATATAATTTATTTTGTAGATAGGAGAATCAAAATGGATTGGTTAAGCATTAGAGAATTATTAATTGATACTTTTAAATTAGTGATAGTTGTTTTTATAATCCTTTTTTTAATGATATATGTTGTATCAGTTACCCAAGTTGTAGGAAATTCAATGAAATCTACTTTAAATGATGGTGATGTTTTAATATTAAGTAAAGCTAGTTACCGTATTTTTGATATAAAAAGAGGGGACATTATATCACTAGATTATGAAGATACTAAATATTTAATTAAAAGAGTTATAGGATTACCTGGAGATGATATAGATATAATTGATAATCAACTTTATATAAATGGCGAAGTATACAAAGAAGATTATTTAGATGATGATCTTAATTATGATGATTTTTCTTTGCAAGATTTAGGATATGCAACAATTCCTGAAGATCACTATTTAGTTTTAGGGGATAATCGTGAAGATTCTATAGATAGTAGGGAAATTGGTTTAATTAGTAAAGATGAAATAAATGGTAAAATAGTCTTAAGAATATGGCCAATAAATAAAATTAGTATTTTTTAGAAAAATATTGTCTAATCTCTCATAAAATATTATGGGAGGTTTTAATTTGTGTCGAATTTTGTCGAAATATGTTGATTATATGAGAGTTTTGTGGTATATTAAAGTCAGCTAGAAAGGGAGGTTATTATGGATAAGAGAAAAGTTATAATTTTAGCTATTGTATTATTCCTATTCATTGGACTTGGAACATTCGTATTCGCACAAAGTGGTTCTGATGAAAACGGAAATGGCCAAGGAAATAATACAATTGAAGCACCAGATAATAATGGTGGAGATAATGGCCAAGACACTCCAAGCGGTGATGTCGATGGAGAAACAGAGGAAGGAGGAAATACAGGTACAGATAATACTATAACTGCTGGTGGTAATGGAGAAAATGAACAACCAGGTGAAGAACCAACTACACCAAATGAACCAGAAACACCTGCAACAGATGGAACTGTTTCAGCACCTGGAACAGAAGGTGGCGAATCTACAACTCCAAGTACACCAGAAACACCTGATACACCTGTTGATAACACTAGAGCAGAATTATTAGCAGCACTAAAAGCTATTCAAGAAAAAATAGATAAGGCTGATGCTAAAGGTGATATTGATTCTGCTAGAACTGATAGAACTGAAGATTTAGTTGCTGCAGTTGAAAAATTAAATGATCCCGAATTAAATGAATTACTTGCAGAAATTAATAAAGTATTAGATGATACAACTAATCCAGTGCTATTAGTAAATGGCGAAGAAGTTGAAACTGGTTCAACAATTTATGTAAATGAAGATGCTCAAATGAGCGTAGATGAAGATAATCTATTAACATTTACATCAAATGGTAATGATAGAACAGATAATGTTCTTGCTGGTAGTTGGACTGCTGAAAATGATGGTCCATATAATATTGTAGTAACTGATAAAGCATTTAATCAAACTACTTATACTATAGTTGTTGATAGAACTAATCCTACAATTAGTGTTGATAACGCTCATCATTTTGGAAAAGATGAAGAAGCTATAGTAGATGTTGAAGATTCTATCCTTGATAGAGTAGTAGTTAATAATCAAGATACTAAAGAAAGCTTTACTTTATATGATGAAGATGGCGATGGTGTTATAACTGTTGATTTATCTGAATATGGAGATGCTACATATCATATTTATACTTATGATAAAGCTCAAAATGAACAAGATTATTGGGTAGCAGTAGATACTACTGATGCTGAAATTAGTTTTGTTGAAACAGATAAGGAAGATAATGTTTTAACAGATTTAACTAATAAAGATGTAACAATTAAAGTGTTTGATAAGTTCTTAACAGATGTTACAGTTACATATCCAAATGGTGAAACAATAACATATACTTATGCTAATAAGAACGATGAATACTATGAAAGTGATTCTGGTAATGAAAACAGAACATTTAGATTAGATGTTGAAGAAGAAGGAACATATGTAGTTACTGCTAGAGATAAAGTTGGTAATGTTACAGATGCAATAGAAATTACAATTGATAAAACCATTGATATGAGACATTTATATACATTAAACTCAACTTATGTAAATGATTCTACATGGAATGGAGATAATTATTATAAAGTAATAGGTGATGGACAAACATTAACAGTTGAATTAGTATTTAACGAAGAAATAGTTGGTACACCACAAATTGCTATTGGCACTAGCCAAGATTATGAAGACATGGTATGCTATGAACCTAGTTGGGCAAAAGTAAAATGTAATGCTACTATAACAATAGATGGTGAAAATCAAGGTTTAGTAGATGGTAAAGAAATACCAATAAGTATTAAAAATGTTCAAGATAAAGCCGAAAATACTACAACATATACAATTGATCACATTAAAACAACTAGTGATTATGGTAAAGTTGTATATGATAATACGCCTATAAAATATAATGCTGTTACAGCTTATGTAAATGATGGTGCAGAAGGCGAATATATTGAAGAAGAAAATGCTATTAAGTTTTATGCAACTTATGGTGATAGAATAATCGCTTATATTACAACTGCTGAAAAATTAGCAGAAATGCCAGTATTTACGCTTACATATGGTGAAAATGAAATTGTTTTAACAGGTGATGATGTTAATATTTATGATACAAATCATGAAACATATAAATATCGTTATCAAGTAGTATATACTGTTCCTGAAGACTTTGAAAAAATTGAAGCAGAAGCAGTATTGACAGTAACAAATGTAGTTGATGGAGCTGGAAATGATACTATAAATCATGATGGTAAAAGAGAAAAACTTACAGTAACTAATCCATATAGAGTTTATATAGATACTATTGCTCCAGAAATAGAATTATATAGAAACAATGATACAACAAGCACTAATTTAGTAACTGGATTAGATGAATACAATAGATTTAATTTCTATGTTGGTGTTAAAGCAAACGACACTTATGGTATTTCAAACATTACAGTTAATGATGAAGAATATGATAACAACTCATTTGGTGTTAGCAACGATGTTAAAGATTATGTTGTTGTTGCAGCTGATAAAGCCGGTAACAAAACAGAAATTCAATTTACAATCGATACTAAATATCCTATAGTAGAAATTAATGGTACACAATATCAAAAAACAATAAATAACATTCGTGTTGATGAAGCAAATATTAAAATTATAGAAGATAATATTTCATCATTAATTGTTACAAAAGATGGTCAAAAGTTATCTGACTATGATTCTACAACAACCAAATTCACTTTAAGAGAAGAAGGACTTTATACTATTGAGGTTAAAGATAATAATAAAAATGGTAACAAAACAACTGTAGAATTCTATGTTGGAAAATACGATACTGAAATCGTTTTTGATATACCAGATAGTTTCACTTATGATGCTAATAGTGTTGAAGGTGAAATAACTGCTAAACTAGTTAATAAAATAACTGGTGAAACAATTAAAGAAAATTTAGAACTTACATATTTTGAAGGAAATATGTATGGCGTTAATAGATTGGAAAGTGCTCCAACAGATGCTGGAACCTATACTGTATCTGCATATTTCTATGAAGATGCAGATAACAAAACAGCTCATGCAACTGCTGTATTTGAAATTGAAATGGCAGATACAAGCATAGTATTAAGCGAACCATCTTCATATGTTTATGATGGTAACGCTAAGGAATTTACAGCAAATGTTATTGATGAACATGGGAACCCCGTAGAAGAAAATATTAGTGTAAAATATTATAAAGACGGTTATACACCAAATAATGCATTGACAGAAGCACCAGTAAATGCCGGAAATTATATAGTTGCAGCATATTATGCTGAATCAAACAACTATAATGCTTCTCATGTACAAAAAGCATTTGAAATTGAAAAAGCTTTAACTGAAATCAAATTTACTATTCCTGATAATATTTTCTATGATGGAGAACCTGTAGATGATATTGAAATTAGTGTAGTTGCTAATGGAAAAGAAATAGCTAATTCTGAAACAAGTAAGGGATTTTGGATTAATTACTATAATGGTCCTACTGCTAATTCAAATAATTTAATTGGTACAGAAGCTCCAACAAATGCAGGAAATTACTGGATAGCAGTAAATTATGTTGATTCAACAGGAAATTATACTAATGCTTGGGATGACGCAGAATTTACAATTGTTGCTGATACAACAAAACCAGATGTAGGAGATTTGGAAAACAATGCCATTTATTTTGGAAATATTCCATATTATATGACAGATGAAAACGGTATTGATTATGTATATTATGATTTTAGTCACAATTATACAAGTTGTAGTCAATTAATTAATGCATATAATCAAGGTGTTATTGATCGTAGTGATGTAGGTGGTTTAAAAGCTTATCCTGAAAACGGTGCGGGAGTTTATGATGTATCATGGCTTCCAAGTGATAAGATTACAGGTGTTAGTTTCTGTGCTGTAGACAAAGCTGGAAATGATACCTTTGTTGGTGGCATTACAATTTATAAAAATGCTAATGCTACTACTGTAGTAGAAGCTATTAATAATGGTGGAAATATTACTATTCCATCTAATGTAGCTCCTATAACAATTTCTGGAAATAGTTTATCAATACCAGCCAATACATATATTAATGGTAATAATCTTCTTACCATTATAGATACACTTAATATAGCTAATGATTATATAACTATCAGCTATACAAACATTACTGGTGGAATTAATATTACTGGTAATTATAGTAGTTTAGAAAATTCAGTAATTAGTGGAGCAATTGATATTGGATAAAAGAGCGAAAGCTCTTTTTTTTATTATTAAATTATGCTATAATCTTTATGTAGTAAGGATGTGTATTTATGGCTTATATTAAATTTAAAGAACTAACTAAATATTTTGATTTTAAAGATGAAATATTAGAAGAGGATTTACCGGATTATACTAAAGAATATGTTGAGGCGAATGAACATATTGTTATGGGTTATAAGAATAGTAAAGATTATGTAGTATTTACAGATAAAAAGATGATTTTATTTGATAGAGATACTCTAGCAATATACTATAAAAAAATACATATAATACCATATATGTCTATATCTACTAGTGCTATTAATTTTAAACCTGGTAAAGTTGAAATATTATTTAGTTTAGATAGTGGTTATCAATTACATATTAATTTTATTGATATGAATCATGATAAAAAAGAAAATATCAAGAAAGTATATAAGATTATGATGAAGACAAAGATTTAAATTTGTCTTTTTTTGTCAAGTGAATGTAATTTTATTGACATTTAAGTATTAATAATGTATGATTAGAATAGAAGGGAGAATAATTATGGAAAACATTAAGAAAGGACTTTTAAGTTTAGTAGCATTTGTAATGATTATGCTTGTTGCAACAATGAGTGTTAGTGCAGAAGAAATTAGTGTTGCAAATACTGATGACTTAGCACAAAAATTAGCTGATGCAGCTGCTGGTGACACCTTAATTTTAGCAGATGGTACATATTCAACTGATTTAACAGTTGACAAGGATATTACAATTAAAGGAACAAGTACTGATGGGACAATCATTAATGGTTCAGTTATTCTAAATACTGAAGGTATTGAAGTAACATTAGATACTTTAACAGTTACTGATAGCGCTACCATTATTGATGTTAAAGCAACATCTACATTAAATGTAAATAATGCTAAAGTTATTTATGCTGGTTATAATGGTACTTTTGCTGCAAATGACTCTGATGGTATTTGGCTTGAAAAAACTGCCAATGGTTCTACAGTCAATGTAGTTGGTAGTACAGTTGTTGCTAAATATGCTATTTGGGTTTATGGCGAAGAAAACAAAGTGTCAATTGATGATTCTACCATTAATGGTTGGGCAGCAATAGATATTTCTAATGGTAATGGTGCTAGTACAACTGCTAAAAACAATAGTGTAACTGTAAATAATTCAGATATTATCGGTACTAATGTTTATAATGGACCAACTGATGCTTATGGTGTTATTGTTGTTGGTGGACAATCTAATTTAACACTAGAAATTACTGAATCTACAGTAAAAAATGAATTTACTGTTGGAAATAATTCTTTAGATGTTATCTTATTTTCTGGAGCATATCAAACTTCAGAAGAAACAGAAATTAGTATAGTCAATTCTGAATTAATCAATAATGATACTACAACAAATAGTGCTGTAATATCATATGATACTGAAGAAATTCAAAATGGTGCTAACATAGTAACACTTTATGAAACTACAGTCACTTCTGAAAATGATTTGGTTTATGATATGACTGGAGATTATATTACATTTACAGTTGATTTATTAGGTGTTCAATCTTCTACACCACTTCCAACTAATTCGGTAATTCCAGAAAATGTTTTAGATCCTGGTAATATTGAAGGTTATACTTTTGAAGGTTGGTATCTTGATGCTGATTTTACAATTCCGTTTGATCCAAGCGTTGCTTTAGATGCTGATACAACTATCTATGCTAAATTAACAGAAATAGTTGAAGAACCAGAAGATCCAACTGAACCAACAGATCCTGTTGAAGAACCAACAGATCCTGTTGAAGAACCAACAGATCCTGTTGAAGAACCAACTGAACCTAGTGAACCTGTTATTGAAAATCCAAGTACTCTTGATAATATTAGTGTATTCATGATTCTTGGAGCAATTTCAGTAATTGGACTAGCTGTTGCTACAGTAGTTTTAAAGAAAAAACATAATTAAAATACTTAAAGCTCACTTTAAATAGTGAGTTTTTTGTTGTATAATATTACTTGGTGGTACACATGACAAATTTAAGTACATTAATGATTGAAGGTAGAAAAAAGAAAAATTTGACTCAAGAAGAATTAGCTAAAAGATTAAATGTAACAAGACAAGCGGTTTCTAATTGGGAAAATGATAAAAACTATCCTAATGTCGAAATACTTAAGAGTATAGCTAAAGAATTAGATTTAAAATTAAGTGATGTTCTAGAAATAGATAATAAAGCATTAAAAAAGAAACATAGAAAAAGATTAATAATATTAAGTATAATATTTATAATAGTTTTAATTACTTTAATAGTTATTTTTTTAGGTATTTTAAGAAGAAATAAGATTGTTGTATATACTTTTGGTATAGAAAGTGATGATATCAATATAAATGGTGGTACTCTAGTTTTATCAAGAGTTAAAAATTATTTAGCAATCGGTAGTATAACTAGTAATACAATTCCTATTGATAATGATACAACTATTAGATTATATCAAAGCCTAGATTCAAAAGAACGCCTAATAATTGAATGCGGATATCGACCTAATTTAATTATCCGTGAAGATTATGGTTATAGTGAATACTTTGATAAAAACTTTAGAATTGATAATGTTTATATAGATATTATTACTAAGGATAATTCATATACATACAAATTAGACTTTTTAAAAGAATTTAGTAATGATGGTTTATTTTATTTTAAAAATAGAGCTATATCCGATGAAGAGGTCACTTATGAAATACCTAATAAACCTATAATACCAGAAAATAGATTACTTAATAATGGTTATACATATGATTTAGATAAAGGAACATATAATAAAATAAATAATGACTGTATATTTAATTATAGTAAAGAAAATAATACTTTATATTTAAATTGTCCTGGTAATACATTTGATATTGATGCAACAATATCTATTAATACATTAGTTGTTCATCTTAATAAATATAATAAGGAAATAAATGCTTTTGATGATATTTGTACATTTACAAAAGATGATGAAATAAAATGTAATAAAGGAAGTTTTAATTCCTTAAAAAGCTATTATAATTCTTTAATAAATGAATATAATTTATTAGTGAATAAGTATAGCAAGTAACTCTTGCTTTACTTATTTTCTATTTATTGCTATATTAAAATTAGTTATAGCAGGGTTTCTGAGGAATTAATATTGAGAAAAATAAATTAGCTAAGACACTAGCTAATTTATTTTTTGGATATATTTAAAATTATACCAATACTAGTCATTGAGATAAGTAAACTTGATCCACCATAAGATAAAAAGGGGAGGGTTACTCCAGTTACAGGAATAAGACCAATAACTACTGCAATATTTAGCAAGGACTGAATAATTATTCCAAAACCTAGTCCAAATGCTAAATATTTTTTAAATAAATTATTTTCTTTTAAAGCAATCTTTATAATGCGATAAAAGATAAAAGCAATAAATGATGTTACTATAAGTATGCCAAGAAAACCAAATTCTTCAGATATTATCGAAAATATAAAATCCGTCTGTGGTTCTGGTAAATAAAATTGTTTTTGATGACTATTTAAAAATCCTTGACCAAGTAGACCACCAGGACCAATGGCATATAAAGATTGAATTATTTGATAACCGGAGCCTAAAGGATCAACCCAAGGATTTAAAAATGATACAATTCTCTCCATTCTATAAGGGGCAATAATTATAAGGCCAACTATACCTAGTAAACCAAGTAATCCCACTTTAATAAAAAATGAAAGTTTAACACCAGAGATAAATATCATAACTACAAGAGTTAAGACAATAACCATGGCTGTACCAAAGTCCGGTTCAAGCATAATGAGAACGAAAAATACTCCAATCACGAGAAGAATAGGCAATACTCCTTTTTTAACATCTTTAATAATTTTTCTATTATTTGCTAAATACTTTGCCACATATATAATTAAACCTAATTTAGCAAATTCAGATGGCTGGATACCTAAAGAACCAATGCCAAACCAACTTCTAGAACCATTACGAATAGAACCAATCCCTGGTATTAAAACAAGTACTAATAATATAAAACATATAAGTAAAATTAAATTAGCTTTTTTATATAAAATATTAATATCTAATTTAGATATAATAAAAATACATAATAAACCTAGTAAAAAGAAAGTACTTTGAGCTTTAACAAACTTAAATGGATCTTGATATTTATATTCTGCCCAGATTGATGAGGCAGAATATATCATAATAATTCCAAATATAATAATAGCTATAACAGCTAATAATAGTAATTTATCATATTTTTTGGACATATTTATCCCTCATATAATTTTATTTTATATTTGTTAAAAAAATACATAATTTATTAAATCTATAAAAACGAACAAAAATTTGCATAAAAACTATTGACTTGTGGTTAATTATTTAGTATACTTTAGGTGTAATTGGTATTACCAATAGTTAGGGATTTTGGTAGATATAAAAATTACAAGTTTTTTGCAAAAAACAGTTGACGATTTGTGGAAGATGTGATACAATTATATTGTATTAGATGAGAGAAATCTTATATAATACATTAAGTTGATTAAAAAGTCGGTGAACCCTACCATAGTGGGAGCCAAAAAAGTGGTGAACCCTACCATAGTGGGAGCCAAAAAAGTGGTGAACCCTACCATAGTGGGAGCCAAAAAAGTGGTGAACCCTA
>CALVKF010000039.1 GCA_944332555.1 uncultured Bacilli bacterium | reverse complement strand
TACTTTACATTTGCTTTACTGTAAAGTAAATTGCTATAAAAATTATTATGTTTTTTCACAAAAAACCGAATCTTAAATTTATATCTGCTTTTAATATTTCACAAAATTTGATATAATATAGAAGAAAAGGTGACGAGATGAAAGATAAAAATGTTGTATTTATGGGTACTCCTGATTTTGCAGTTCCAGTACTAGAAATGTTAATAGAAAAAACTAATGTTATAATGGTTGTTACGCAACCTGATAAAATGGTGGGTAGAAAAAAAGAAATAAAGTTTAGTCCTGTTAAAGAAGTAGCGATAAATAATAATATAGAAGTGTTTCAACCTAGTAAAATAAGAGAAGATTATGGGGCATTAAATGAATTAGATATTGATTTAATAGTTACTTGTGCTTTTGGTCAAATACTTCCTAAAGAAGTACTTGATTTACCAAAGTGTGGTTGTGTTAATGTTCATGCATCAATTTTACCTAAATACCGGGGGAGTGCTCCGATTGAATATGCAATCATGAATGGTGATAGCGAAACTGGAGTAACTATTATGTATATGGATGAAGGAATGGATACTGGTGATATTATAAGTATATCTAAATTGCCAATTGAAGCTAATGATACTGGAGGCACTATTCATGATAAATTATCATTACTTGGTAGAGATACTTTAGAAAAAGTGTTAGAAGATATTTTTAATGGTAATGTAAAAAGAATTAAACAAGGTAGCGATTATACATTAGCTCCTAAAATAAAAAGAGAAGATGAACATATTGATTTTTACATGGAAGGAGAAAAAATCATCAATAAAATAAGAGCATTTAATCCTAGTCCTTTAGCAAATGTTGTAATTGATGATAAAGAAATAAAAGTGCTTGATGCTAAATTTGTCAAAAAAGATGTCAATAAAGTAAGGGAAATAATAGAAATTGATAAAGATAAACTTGGTATTAGTTGTATTGATGGTATAATATATTTAAGTACTGTAAAACCTATGGGTAAAAATATTATGGATATTAAAAGTTTCTTAAATGGTATAGATAAAGACAATTATTTAGGAAAGAAGGTTAGTTAATGGAAAATAATAATTTTTGGCAAACTGAAAGAGGTAAGGCTTTAATAAAACTAGGTGCTTGGATGATTTTTATTATAGCTTTAATAGTATTTGTATTAGTAAGTGAGAGAAATGCTGATGATAATATATTAGATGATCTAAATGATAATGAAGTTAATAATAATGAACCCACAGAAACTTATGAATTTGCTTTGTTTAGTGAAATGATTGAAAACCTAATTAATGGTAATTATGAATATAGTTATAAAATTACAAATAATAATATAAATTATATTTATAATGGTACTAAATGTAATAATGAAGAATTAGGTTATAGAGAAACAAGTGGGGGAATAATAAAATATTATCAAAATGATTTAAATGCATATCAAGTAATATTAAATGAGTATGTACCAATTGCTAATTTGTACGAAGGAATAGATACTAATTTTATTAATTTAGATATATTATTTAATAATTTAAATGAATATTTATATAATACCGAAAAAGAAGAAGATGTAAGAGTTATTACTTATGATAAAGATGGATATAAAGTAGCTATTACAACAGATTTAGAAAATATAACTAATATAAGTATTACAACTGAAACTAGTAGTTATGATTTAGATTTTAATGTAGTTAGTATTTGTGATTTAGGAGTTTTAAGTGAATAATATATTTGGGATAACTTTAAGTGATTTAGAAGAATACTTTTTAAATATTGGGGAAAAGAAATATAGGGCAGTACAAGTATATGATTGGTTGTATAAAAAACATGTTTATAATTTTAATGAATTTTCCAATATTAAACAAAGTATTATTGATAATTTGAATAATGATTTTACGAATGAATTTATAAATATTGAAAAAGTATTAGAAGGAACTGATGTTAAAAAGTTTTTGTTTAGATTACTTGATGGAGAAAAAATTGAAGCGGTTCTTATGTATCACGATTATGGTTTATCAGTTTGTGTTTCGAGTCAAGTTGGATGCAATATGGGTTGCCGTTTTTGTGAAAGCGGTAGACTTAAAAAGGTGAGAAATTTAGAGGCTTATGAAATAGTTGAACAAATAATACTTATTCAAAAATATATTGGTAAAAAAATTAATAGTGTAGTTTTAATGGGAATTGGTGAGCCATTTGATAATTATGATAATATCATTAAATTTATTCGCATTATTAATGATGCTCATGGACTTGCTATAGGTTCTCGTCATATTACGGTTTCAACTTGTGGATTGGTTCCTAAAATAGAAGAATTTAGTAATTTGGATTTACAAGTTAACTTGGCAATTTCCCTGCACGGAGCAACAGATGAGATCAGAAATTCGATTATGCCTGTCAACAAAGTGTATAGTTTAGGGGTATTAATGCCTGCAATTAGGGATTATATTGCAAAAACCAATAGACGAGTGACCATAGAATATGTTATGCTTAATATGGTTAATGATAATGTGAGTGATGCAGAGGCACTTGCTAAGTTATTAAAAGGTATGAATGTGTATGTTAATTTGATTCCTTATAATGAAACTAAAAATATTGGTTTTAAGAAAAGTAGTAAAGATAGGATTGATAAATTCTATAATACTTTAGTTAAGAATAAAATTAATGTAACAATACGCCGGGAGTTTGGTGGGTCAATTAAAGCGGCCTGCGGACAATTAAGAAGTGAGAGTGATTAATACGAAATCTTTTTATTTAACAGATACGGGAAAGGTGCGAGAACATAATGAAGATAGTGTAACTATCCTTAAGAATATGAATGATGAGTACTTAATGGTTGTTGCTGATGGTATGGGAGGACACCGTAAAGGAGAAGTCGCCAGTAGTATTGCTTTAACTCATTTAGGTAAACGTTTTCAAGGAAGTGCATCGATTGGTACTAAAAATGATGCAGTAAATTGGCTTAATGATAATATCATGGAAATCAATAAAGAAATACTCGATTATGGTGAAGAACATGAAAACTCTAAAGGTTTAGGTACAACTGTTGTGGCGGCAATAATTACTAAAGAATTTCTTATTTTTGCTAGTATTGGTGATTCTTCAGGTTATGTTATGAAAAGTGGCAAATTACATAGAGTTACAAAACCGCATACATTAGTAAATTTACTTGTTGATGCCGGTAATTTAACGGAAGAAGAAGCTAAAAATCATCCCAAGAAAAATGTGCTTATGAAAGCTTTAGGGGCAGCTGAAAAGGCTGAACCAGATATCTTTGATGTGGATAATGAATCAACTGAAATCTTGCTTTGTAGCGATGGACTTACTTCAATGTTAAGTGATGATCAAATAGAAAAAGTATTATTAGAAGATGAACTTACAGTAGAAGAAAAGGTAATAAAATTAATCAAAAAATGCAATGCCAGGGGAGGACTTGATAATATATCGATTGCCTATCTAGTTAGAGAAAGGAATGATTTGCGATGATAATGAAGGGGCAAAAAATTAGTGATCGATACCAAATAATTAAATCTATTGGTGAAGGTGGTATGGCTAATGTGTATCTCGCATATGATACCATTTTAGATAGAAATGTTGCTGTTAAAGTATTGCGGGGAGATCTTGCTACTGATGAAAAGTTTGTAAGAAGATTCCAAAGAGAAGCATTGTCCGCTTCTAGTTTATCAAATCCCAATATTGTTGAAGTATATGATGTTGGTGAAGATAATGGCGAATATTATATTGTCATGGAATATGTTGAGGGTAAACATTTAAAAAATTTACTTAAAAAACGTGGTAAACTAACGGTTCCAGAAGTTATAGATATCGTACTTCAAATAACTAATGGATTAAGTGTTGCTCATGATTCATATATAATTCATAGGGACATAAAACCTCAAAATATTCTCATACTAGATAATGGGCTAGTTAAAATAACCGATTTTGGTATTGCGGTTGCAATGAATGCTACTCAACTTACGCAAACTAATTCGGTTATGGGAAGTGTTCATTATCTACCTCCAGAACAAGCTAGTGGTAAGGGCGCAACTTTGCAAAGTGATATATACTCAATTGGTATTTTAATGTATGAACTTTTAACAGGTAAACTTCCCTTTAAAGGAGATAATGCTGTAGAAATTGCTCTTAAACATTTAAAAGAACCAATGCCAAGCATTAGAGATGAAATGCCTGAAATACCCCAAAGTGTTGAAAATATCATTTTAAAAGCAACAGCCAAGAATCCTAAAAATAGATATGCTGATGCTAGAGAAATGCATGAGGATTTAAAAACCTGTTTAGATGATTCAAGAAAGAATGAACTTAAAATAACATTTAAATATCCGGAACATGATTATGATGACACTAAACTTTTAAAAACAGTTAAAGAAACCCAAAAGAAAGATAAGAAAAAAGAGGTAGAAAATATAGAAAGTAAGGATGGTGAAGAAATGAAGCAAAGAAAAGTTAAGAAAAATAAAAATGATAATGTTTCCCAAAATAAATTAATAATTATACTGGCTAGTGTATTTGTAGGGCTAATTGTTATCATTACAACTGTTGTTGTATTAATACCTTATATTACTTCATCAAGGCAAGAAGAAATACCTGATGTATCAGGATATACTGTTAGTGAAGCAATAAATGCCTTGCAAGATGCGGGATTTATTGTTGCTGATGAACAAAGAGAAGAAGCAAGTGAAACAGTTCCAGAAGGTAATGTTACTAAAACATCTCCTGCGGCAGGTTCAATTAGAAAAGAAGGCACAGAAATTATTTTATACATATCTTTAGGGGATATAACTGTAGAAATTGAAGATTATACCGGAGAAAATTATAATGAAGTAAAAGGAAGATTAGAAGCTCTAAATTTACAAGTTATAATCGAACGTCAAGATTTAGAAGAAGGGGAAGATCCTAACGATTATGAAGAAGGTATAATTATTGATCAATCTGTTGAACCGGGCGAAAGATTATCAGAAGGAGATAGAATAACATTATATATTCCAAATCTAACCAACCAATATCCGGACTTTGTTGCTGATGAATATAGTGTTTCAGAAGTCGAAGAATTTGCAGATGATTATGGAATTAATTTAACAATTAATTATGAAGATACTACAGAATATGAACCAGGTACAATAATTCATCAAAGTAGAGCAGCAGGAACTACAGTTGTTGAAGGGGCTAGATTAACTATTACTGTTGCTAGAGAACCTGGAGAATCAGAAGATGATCCATCAATAAATGAAGGATTAGAATAATGCTAGGACGTATTACTAGACAAATTAGTAATCAATATACAGTTAATAGTAATGGTTCTATTTATAACTGTTCAGCACGGGGAAAGTTTAAAAATGTTGGGCTTTCCCTAGTTGTTGGGGATATAGTAGAATTTGATCCTGATGATTTAAGAATTAATGATATTAAACCAAGAATAAATCTATTATCAAGACCAACTGTTGCTAATATCGATTATGCTTTAATTGTTACTAGTTTAAAAAAACCAGATTTATCTTATACTTTACTAGATAAATTAATTACTTTAGTAATTGCTAATAATATTAAACCTATTATTATATTAACTAAAATTGATTTATTAAATAATAAAGAATTAAAGGAATATAAACCAGCCTTCAAATATTATGAATCATTAGATATACTAGTAATACCTAATACTAAATTAAAAAAATTAAAAAAGATATTAAAGGGAAAAAATGTAGTTTTAACTGGTCAAACTGGAGCAGGTAAATCTAGTATTTTAAATAAATTAGATAAAAATTTAAATATTGAAACTAAACCGATTAGTGATGCTCTAAATAGAGGAGTACATACTACGAGACATACGGAAATATATGAGATAAATAATATATTTTTTGTTGATACCCCGGGCTTTAGTGCTCTTGATTTGAAATTAACTAAGGAAGAATTAATTAAAACATTTAAAGAATTTGGTAAATATACATGTTTATATCAAGATTGTACTCATAATAATGAATCTGGCTGTAAAGTTAAGGAAGCTTTAGCTAAAGGATTAATATTACCATCAAGATATATCAATTATATTAGATTTTTAAAGGAGATAAATGAAAGTAGTAGTAAGTTATATAAGTAGTAAATTTGATATTCAAGAAACAATAAAAAAAATAGATAATTCTATTGCTGATGGAATACATGTCGATTTAATGGATGGCTTATATGTTCCTACAAGGAATACTTTACCCAATTTAGATGAGATAACTAAACCATTAGATGTTCATCTAATGGTTAATAATCCCGAAAATTATTTTGATACATTATTTAAATTAAATCCCATATGTATTTATATTCATCCTAGTACTACAAATAATCCTACTAGTTTATTTAATTATTTAAAGTTTAATAATATTGATTCAGGAATAGCTATTAATCCTAATGAAGATATATCTGCATTTGAAATATATTTTCCATATATTAAACGAGTGCTCTTAATGAGTGTATATCCGGGTTGTGGTGGCCAAACATTTATAGATAATACTAAAAATAGATTAGAAGAATTATCTAAATATAAATTAAAATATAATATAGAAATATATGTTGATGGTGGTATCAACGATACCACCATCAATGAAGTTTTATTAGCAGATGGGGTAGTATCAGGTTCTTATGTTTGTCAAAGTGATGATTTTAATGAACAAATAAAAAAAATAAAGAAATAAAATTATATTTCTTTACGTTCTATATTTTCGGAAGATAATATTTTACTATTATCTTCTTTATTTAAAAAAATAACTTTATAATTACAAGCATCAGCAATTTTTTCTATATCTTCAAAACTTATATCAGTTTTTTCTCTTTCATAATCACTTAAAGTGCTTCTTCCTATAAAAGTGATCTTGCTTAACTCTTCTTGGGTTAAATGATTTTCCCCCCGCATTATTCTAATAATTTTTCCTATCATCTTTTTCACCTCTATGTCAATTGTCGCAGCTGATCAAGAAGTTGGAGATGGCTCTTATCGATATGCTGGGGCCAATCCAAATAACTATATATGTTTTGGTTCGGATGCAGCAAGTGACATATCCGATAAGTGAGAATTAATTAAGTGTCAAATAGTGTAAACACGTTAAAAAGTAAATAATAATTATTTACTTTTTTTTGTATTTTTGGTACTATATTGGTGGACAGTGGTAAACTGTGGAAGAAAGTGGGGGATATTATGTTGCTGGGTGAATATCATCATAATATCGATGATAAAGGCAGATTAGTTATTCCTAGTACATATCGAGATGAATTAGGTAATGATTTTATCATTACTAGGGGAATTGAAAAATGTCTTTATGTCTACTCAAAAACTGAATGGGAAAAACTAGTTGCTAAACTAAATACTCTACCTTTCACGAAAAAAAATGCCCGTACATTTTCTAGATCCTTCTTCTCTGGTGCTACTGTTGGTAAGTTCGATAATAATGGTCGAATAAACATTACCTCCCCGTTGGTTAGTTACGCCGGTTTGACCAAAGAATGTGTCATTATCGGCGTGAACGACCGATTAGAAATATGGAGTGAAGATGCCTTTAATTCATTTATGGAAGATAATGCAAGTGAACTTGAAGAAATTGCAGAGCATTTATTTGAGGTAAATGATGCATTATAGTGTTTTGAAAAATGAATTAATAGATTCACTTAATATTAAAGAAGATGGCATTTATGTCGATGCTACTTTAGGCTATGCGGGAGATAGTGCAAGTATTTTAAAAAGAATAAAGAGGGGATACCTATTTGCCTTTGACCAAGATCTTGAGGCGGTAAAGTATTCAAATAGTGTTTTAAGAAAGGTTGGAAATAATTACAAAATCTTTAATACAAACTTTGTAAATATGGTAGAGTATTTAGAAAGGGAAAATATTAAAGAAGTAGATGGCATAATATTTGATTTGGGTTTTTCTTCACCACAAATTGATGATGCTAATCGAGGTTTTTCTTTTATGCAAGATGGACCACTTGACATGCGAATGTCAAAAAGTGGAATAAGTGCTAAAGAAATTATTGATACTTATAGGGAAGATGATTTAAGTAAAATATTCTTTGAATATGGTGAAGAAAAATTAAGTAAAGTGATTGCTAAAAAAATAGTTAAAGAAAAAGAAAATATTAATAGTACTTTGCAATTAGTAGAAGTAATTAAATCTGCAGTTGGAGCTAACTATTTTTATAAGCATCATCCTGAAAGAAAAATATTTCAAGCCTTAAGAATTGAAGTAAATAATGAGCTAAAAGTATTAGAGAATATTCTTCCCCAAGCAATTAAGTTGCTTAAAAAAGGGGGAAGGATGAGCGTTATAACATTTCATTCTAAAGAAGATAGAATAGTAAAGCGAATATTTAAAAAATATAGTGAAGTTGATGAAATGTTAAGAGGAGAACGTAATATTCCCGATCAATATAAGCCATTAATTAAAATAGTTAATAAAAAACCAATTGTTGCGAGTCGAAAAGAATTAGAAGAAAATTCTAGAAGTGCTAGTGCAAAATTAAGAATAATAGAAAGGATATGATAGTGTGGCTAGTAAAAATAAAAAAAGATTAAAATTACTTAAAGGAGAAAAATTTATGTATGGTCTATTAATAGCATTATTATTAGCCATACCAATGTTTAATGTTTATACAAGTTCACTTTTGAGTGAAACAAATAATGAAGTGGAAAAATTAAAAAATAATATAGAAAGTCAAGAACTTACTAATCAAAGTTTATCAATGCAAATTGATGAACTGGCAAGTTTAGAAAATATTAAAAAAATAGCTGAAGAATATGGTTTATCATATATTAATGATAATATAAAAATAGTATCAGCAGAAGGAGAATAAGGTGAAGAAGAAAGCAACTGTTAAAATATCAAAGTTTATTATGTTAATTGTTGCTTTTTTATTTGTGGCAGCAATAGGTAAGCTTTCATATGTTGTTTTAAGTGATGAAGTAGATGGTATTAATTTACAAGCAATGTCAGAATCGATTACTACGGTCGAAAGGACACTTTTAGCAAATAGAGGAGAAATATTTGATGTTAATGGGGAAAAACTAGCAACTACTGTTAATTCATATAATGTAATTGCTTATCTTGATGAATCTAGAACAACTGATCCTGATAATCCTAGGCATGTTGTTGATAAAGAGGCGACAGCTGCAGCATTAGCGCCTTTACTAGGGATGAGCGAAGAAAGAATTTTAGAGTTGTTAAATAAAGATTTATATCAAACTCAATTAGGTCCTGGAGGAAATGATATTACTGAAGTTTTAAAAAATGCTATTGAAGCTTTGGGATTACCGGGGATAAGTTTTGAAAGCAATTCTAAAAAAAGATATTATCGCAACTCTAGTTTTGCTTCATATATTATTGGTTATGCCAAGAAAAATGAAGAGGGTAAATTAGTTGGTGAACTGGGTATTGAAGGATATTTTGATGATGTATTATCTGGAACTGATGGTTATACACAATATTTAAAATATACATCAAGTAATTATCAAATACCTAATACACCTGAAAAAACTGAAGAAGCAATTGATGGGGCGGATATATATTTAACTATTGATTTTGATATTCAAAAATTAGCGGAAAATGCTGTTAGTACTTATGCTGATGAATATAATACTGAATGGGCAATATTTACAGTTATGGATGCTACTACGGGAGCAATAGTAGCTAGTGCTACTAGCCCTAATTTTGATCCTAATGATACCAATACAATTACTAGCTATATGAACCCTTTAGTAAGTTATCAATATGAACCGGGATCTGTTATGAAAATATTTTCTTTTGCGGCAGCCATAGAAGAAGGATTATATGATGGTGATGAAACTTATATGTCCGGTTCAATTCAAATAGATAGTCAAACTACAGTTAATGATGCTGAAAAAGGTGGTTGGGGTGAAATTAGTTTTGATACTGGTTTTGCTAATTCTTCTAATGTAGCCGCAACAATACTAGCATTCCGTATGTTGGAAGATGGTGAACAAAAATTACCCGATTATTATGCGGAATTAGGTTTCGGTAAAAAAACAGGAATTGAACTAGCTAATGAAGCTGTAGGAGATATCGGAATTGTCTATAAATCAGAATTATCTAATGCTTCATTTGGTCAAGGTGTAAGTGTTACTCCAATTCAAATGTTACAAGCATTATCTAGCATGACAAATGATGGAAATATTATTAAACCATATATAGTAGATAAAATAGTTGATAGTGAAGGTAACATTACTTATGAGGGGCAAAGGGAAGTTGTTAATAATGTTTATAGTAGTTCAACGGTTGAAGAAATGTATGAGTTGATGCATAAAGTTATTACAGAAGGGACTGGTAAAGCTTATAGTGATGCCAATGTAAGTTTAATGGGTAAAACTGGGACAGCTCAAATAGCATCTGCAAGTGGAGGATATATGACTGGAGAATATGATACAATCCGTTCTTTTGCGGGATTCTTTCCAGAAGAAAACCCTGAATACATTGTTTATGTAGCAGCTAGGCATTTCGAGGGAACTTCAACAAGATTTGCAAGAGTAGTAACAACTGCTATAGATGAAATTGCTAAATATGCAAAACTTACTAAAGAAGATAATACAGTTGATTTAAGTAAAGTCTATGAAACTGATAATTATTTAAGTAAAGACATTAATAATGTAACTAGTATATTAGAAAGTATTCCAATTGATATTATAGTTATTGGTAACGGAAAATATATAATAAATCAATACCCTTCAAAAAATAATTCAATTTTAGAAAATGGAAAATTATTTTTAGTTACGAATAGTAATGAAATATCTATGCCAGATATGAGTAATTGGAGTTTAAATGAAGTTAAAACTTATTGTAATTTAATTGACCTTAATTTAGAGTATTCGGGTTATGGATATGTCACAAACCAAAGTATTGCTCCAAATACTTTAATAGATTTAGCAAACATGACTTTAAGCATTCAGCTAGAGTAATGCAACTTTTTCTTGACAAAGTTCCTAAACTATGTTCTAAATTTTTAAAATTTTTAGCTAAAATTTAGCAAAAAAGTAATGTAAAATAGTGTAAATATGTGTAAATATTTACACTATTTTTTATTGCTATTTTTGGCTTATATTAGCCAAAAAATAAGTATTAATAAAAATTTGTTAAAAAAACTTTACTCAAAAAAAAGAATTTTGCCTACTTTTGTTGAAATTATATAATGAAAGGAGATAATTATGCGAAAAATTTTCTTATTCGATTTATGTTTGTTAATT
>CALVKF010000038.1 GCA_944332555.1 uncultured Bacilli bacterium | reverse complement strand
GTTTGGTTTATTTTAACGTCTTCATTGACGGTTTTCAGTATGTCTTAATTTTGTAGTTTTATTTTCAACCTTAACACCTATTATATTGTATGAAAAAACTAAAAAAAGAAATACTATAAATATGAAAAAGAAGATGTATTTGTATTTATTAGTTATTGCAGTTTTTGGAGTCTTTTTAACAAGATTAGTTTTTATTTGGTCTGATAAAGAGTTCTTTACTTTAGCACTTGAAAATAAAACTGTAGTTTATGTGTCGGGTGGTAGTGCTCCAAGAGGAAGAATACTTGATGCTAATGGTAAAGTTTTAGTAGATAACCTAGGAGTAAAAACAATTTATTATAATAAAATAAAAGGCATAAGTACTAGTGAAGAAATTGAAATAGCCAAAAAGTTAGCTAGTATCTTAAGTGTTGATGAAGGTAGTATTTTAGAACAAAAAGAATTTTGGTTAGTAAACAATAATAATGGTAGTAATTTAATAACTGAAGAAGAATATAAATTACTTGATGAAAGAAAACTATCTAGTAGTGATTTATATGATTTAAAAATAGAGCGAATAACTGAAGATATGTTAAATGAAGAAGATGAATTATTTAGGGAGTGTGCTAAAGTATATAGTTTAATGAATGATGGATATGTCTACAGTAAAAAAGAGATATTAAAGCGAGTTAGTGATGAAGAATATGCTAAAGTAATTGAAAGTAATATTCCTGGAGTTACTGGAGAACTATCGTGGGAGCGAATTTATTTATATGGAGATACCCTAAGAAATATATTAGGTTCTGTTGGTAGTATTCCAAGTGAGGAGGTAGATGAGTATTTAAGTAATGGCTATGAACTAACAGATATTGTAGGAATTAGTTATTTAGAAAAAGAATATGAAGAATATTTAAAGGGAAAAAAGGCTAAATATTTAGTAAATAGTGATAATACTCTTACTTTAGTTGAAGAAGAACAAAGGGGCAATGATTTAGTTTTGTCCATCGATATTGATATCCAAATGAAAGCTGAAGAAATAATTAAAGATAAAATATTATTGGGTAAGAAATATCCTAATACCGATTATTACAAAGATTCATATGCTCTAGTTAGTAATCCTTTAACTGGTGAAATCATTGCTATGGCGGGGATTAGACTTAATAGTGATGATACTTGGAGTGATATTTCTCTTAATACAATTAATAAATCATTTACAATAGGATCAGCTGTAAAGGGAGCAACTATTGCTGTAGGATACCAAAATAATTTAATTGAAATGGATAAGTATATAACTGATTCTTGTGTTAAACTTTATTTAACACCACAGAAATGTAGTTTTAAGAGTTTAGGAAGAATTAATGATTTAACAGCTCTAGCATATTCTTCTAATTATTATCAATTTATGATTGCTATAGCTCTTACAGGAAATACTTATACCCCAAATATGAAGTTAAATGCAACAGAAGAACATTTTAAAATATATCGGGATATGTTAGCAAGTTTTGGTTTAGGTGCCATCACCAATATCGATTTACCAGGAGAGACTACAGGTATAATTGGTTCTACTGTTGCTGATGATCTTCTTCTTAATTTAGCAATTGGGCAATATGATACTTATACTCCAATTGAGGTTTTACAATATATTAATAGTATGGCTAGTGGAACAAGAATGAGTTTATCACTAATGAAGGAAATTAGAAATGATGATGAAGTAGTTGTTGAAAATGAAATAGAAATACTTAACGATATTGCAGTAGACGAAGAATATTTAAACAGAATTAGGGAAGGATTAACTTTAGTTTTAAAGGAAGGTACTGGAAAAATTTATGTTAGGGATGATTTACTGGCAGCAGGTAAAACAGGAACTAGTGAATCTTTTTATGATAGTGATAATGATGGTAAAGTTGATGTACAGACCATTACTTCCACTTTTGCAGGCTATTTTCCTAATGAAGATCCAAAATATAGTGTTGTTGTAATAACTCCGAATATATCTCACAATAATGGAACTAATGATACAATGTATTATGGAGCTAGTAAAATAACTAAAGAATTAACCTCTTTTCTTGCAGATAATTATTAAAAATTGCAATTTTGCAATTTTTTTAAATATTTCGACAGGATTCGACAAATTTTTTAAAATGAGTGTGCTATTATATAGAGCCAAGGAGGTAAAATTTTGGAAACTAAAGAATTTTTCCCAGCTATATATAATGTTATATTTAAAAATGTATGTATTGATGATGATTATGGTAAAATTGTTTTAAGCCTGATTCTTAGTACTATATTTGATAGAAAAATAATAGTAAAAAGATATATTGTCCCAACTCTACCGCAGCGTACTAAAGAAGAAAAAGAAAAGAATCTTGATGTTTTAGTAGAAACTAATTATGGTTATATGGTAGTAGAAATGAATAATGGTGACTTTAATAAAACTAAGTTATATCGAAATTATATGTATTTAATGAGTTATGCTTCTCAGAAAGAATTGACTAATGAAAAATGATGATTTAAATTATATTGATATTTTTGAATATAGAAATGAGAATTTTGATTGTATATTAGATAATGTTAAAGTTTGTAATGTAAGCCTAGATAGTTTAGAAAATCTATGTTATAATGATGAAGAAGAAATGGATAAATATATATTTATTAATGCTAAAATTGGAAAAACAAGCATTAGAAGAGTTTTATCCAGAAGATGAATATGTAAGGAGGTTTAAAGAAATAGTTATGAGAATAAATGATAATATTGAGTTTTACTGGGGAGTAACACCCGAAAAAGATAGAGAAATGTTATATAAAGGTGAATTAGATGAAAAATATGATGATGGCTTTGCGAATGGGGAAAAAAGTGGCGAAAAGAACGCAAATATAAAGACTGCAAAAAGATTGCATAAACTAGGAATACCTTTAGGAACTAACTTAAGTATGCAAGAACTATCCCAAATAGTTGGAGGTTCAGCAGGAACTAATCAAGCGGATGTTGGTAAATTCTTTGATAAGAAATAGTTTTCTTGCAGATAATTATTAAATTTGTTACAATGCTAATGGTGATATTATGCAAGATGAAAAATATATTGAAGCTTATATTGGTAAAAATTATAATAAAATAATGAATTCTACTTTTTCCTGGCCAACTTTTTTAGTATCAATAATATATTTTTTATACCGCAAATTATGGTTATATGCATTAATATATTATATTATTAGTTTTTTAATAACTTTAATATTTGATTCAATTTTTAACATGCCTACAATTACTAGTTTAATATCTATTATATATTCATTTATTGTAGCCATGAAATTTAAAGATTTATATTTATATAAAATAAATAGAGATATAAATAAGATAAAGATGAGTACTAACGATGAAGAAGAGATACTAGAAAAGATCAAGAAAAAGGGTGGGGTATCTAATACTGCTCTAATAATTTCTATTGTTATATATTCAGTTATATTAATAATTTCATATAAAGAAGAATATGAAAGAATATCTAATATTTTAAATAATACTAATGATTTAAAAGAAGAAAAAATTACAAGAATTGATTATAATATACCTGATGGTTTTGTAAATAATTATGAAAGTAATACCTATTCTTCTTATAAATATACTGATGAAGAAAATGATTGTAATTTTATAATTCAAACTATGAATAATAATTATGATAATGAAAATGCTTATTTAGAAAATGTTTATCAAGCAAGCAATATTGAAAGTATAGTTATTAATAATAATACCTGGTATTATTTTAATGAAGAAAATACTTATATTTATGCTTTAATTTATGAAGATAAATTATATACTTTAAATTATTATATAAATAAAGATAGTGGAGTATGTAGTGGTTCTTTAAATGATTTAACTAATTCCCTAAACTTGGTTACTGGAGAATAATTGTTAATTATTTAGCAAAAATTTGTTATTTTAAGCTAAATTAGTTGAAAAATCTCATAATTTTGGTATAATTATAGAGAACTTGTCAGTAAGGAGGGAATATTATGGCAAAAAAAGAAAACCGTAGTGAAGTAACTATGAGATGTTCTGTTTGTGGATATGAGTTACGCCCTGTTAGTAAAAATAAAAAGAACACTCCGGACCGTTTAGAAATTAAAAGATATTGTCCTAAGTGTAAAAAAGCTGTTATTGCTAAAGAAAAAAAATAAAAGAAAGAGTGTGAGTTAAATGGATATAAACATTAATGACATTAAAAATGGTATGACAATTATCATGGATGGTGCACTATATACTATTGTAGAATTTCAACATGTAAAACCAGGTAAGGGTCCAGCATTTGTTAGAATTAAAAGAAAAAATTTAAGAACCGGAGCTGTTACAGAAGATACTTTTAATACTAATATTAAAGTAACAAAAGCTCATATAGATAAAGTACATGCCCAATATTTATATGCTATGGGAGATACTTATGTATTTATGAATAATACAACATATGAACAAATTGAAATTCCAGCATCTGTTTTAGGAGATAACATCAACTTTATTAAAGAAGGATTAGAAATAGATATTGATTCCTATGAAGGGGAAATAATTGGTATTACATTACCAGAAAAAATTGAATTTGAAGTAGTAGAAACAGAACCGGCGGTAAAAGGTAATACTGCAACAAATGCTACTAAAGATGCAACTATTGAAACTGGTTATGTGGTAAAAGTGCCTTTATTTATTAATCAAGGAGAAAAAATATTAGTATCTACCAAAGATGGTAAATACGCAAGTAGAGCATAAAAAAATTCCTAATGTATAAGGAATTCTTTTTTTTGCATTAATCTTCTTCTGTTGTTTCTTTTTTCTTAGTTTCTTTTTTTTCTTCTTTCTTAGTTTCTTTTGGTGTAGTGTTGTCAGCAATTATTTTGGTATTCTTCCAAATCATTATTAACATCATTGATGCTTCATAAATAATTCTAACAATTATTGGTCCAAAAATTAAAACTAGTAAGAATGTTAAGAAATTAACAGCAATGAAGCTAAATGATACTAAAATAACAAATATTGTAATAATTAAATATAGTATTTTTAGTATTGTTTCTAAAATCATTACTTTAAAATCTAGTAAGTCTCTTAAATTCTTTAAGAATGGAGTTAATTTTAAATGTTTATTTTTGATGAATAAGAAATAAACTAAAACTCCACCAATAATAGCTAGTATTAAAGAAACTATTGTCCATACAGCAACGCCTTCAAGAGTATTTGCAGTTGAAGTTATGCTATTATAGTCGTAATAATTCATATACATACTCCTTTCTATAATTATATTATCAAATTCTTAAATTTATTACAAGCAAAAGTATTGCATTATTTTAAATTTTATACTATAATTATCTTGTTGATGTCCTCGTAGCTCAGCTGGATAGAGCATACGCCTTCTAAGCGTACGGTCAAGCGTTCGAATCGCTTCGAGGACACCAGAATTTTAAAATTTCCCGTATTTACGGGCTTTTTTCTTGCCTAAATTTCCCATATTTTCCAAATTTTTTATATTTTTCATATATGTCAGAGTAAAACGAGAGTAAATTTCTATTCCGGAATATTAAATATTACTTCATCAATGCCATATGAATCTCTAATGGATAGGGAAATGGCATATTTGACTTCTTCAAGCATATCTTCATCATCAATACCCGCGAGTAAGTGATTATCAAAAGATAGAGATATACTATTTTCAAGTATTTCATAGTTAGTTAAATTAGTTGCTGCGGCCAAGTAACTTATTAGGTTAGTGTGATATATCGGAGTAGTTTTTAGTTCATTAATAATTATTTCCGCTTTTTCAAGGTTTTCATTACTAATTTTAGTTACAGGAACATAGTAATAATAATCATTGTATTTACTTAAATAATAGATTGTTGTCTTACTAGTATCTTTAATTGAATCTAGGTTATATATTTTATTAATACCATAATTTTTATCTAAAAGTTCTGGTATTTTTTTATTACTATTTGGTAGATGGGTTAAAGGTTCACCTTCAACTAATATTTTGATTTTTTTTACACTTTCTATTTCTGTAAGAGAATAGATTATAGCTTCTAGCATTTTTTCTTCGCTATCTTGAGAGACATTTAAAAGTTCTTTACTAAAATTAATAGTTAAAATACTATCTTCTAGTTTTATATCTAATACTTTAGTACCCTCCGGAATTACTGCTTTAAAACCCTCACGAATATAGTTAGATTTATTTGATCCAATAGTTAGACTTTCAATAACTTCTTTAATTAAATCATCAGTATTATCACTATTTTTAACAATTGATGTTCTAGCAATATATTCCATATTATCTACTAAAAATATTGGCATTTCTTCTTTTTCTATATAGGAAAGTGATTCAGAAATACTTGGGGTAGTTGGAAAAAAATAAATAATTAATAATAAAAATAGAGCAAGAGTTGCTAACATTATTCTTCTAATGGATGATTTTCTTAACATAATTAAACACCTGTTTAATTATATTTATTTAAATAAAGAAAAAGACCGAAGTCTTTATTTAAATTGTTATTTCTCCAAGTTTAATTAATTCTACAACTGCTTGAGCTCTGCCTTTAACCCCCAGTTTTTGAATAGCATTAGATATATGATTACGAACAGTTTTTTCGCTAATTCCTAGAGTTTCAGCTATTTCACTAGTTGTTTTATTAATTACTAAAAGTTCAAAAACTTCTTGCTCTCTTTCAGTTAATATTTTTTTATTCATATTTATCCCTTCCTAAAAACAAAATACTTCATAGTATTTTATGAAGTATTTTATACTTTGGTGCCATTTTATTCAAATTTAACTGTAATATATTTTTGAGTATCATAAAGTTCTTGAACTGCTCTAATTATTTTATTAGCAATTTCTGTATTATGATCATTACTTGCAATAACTATACTAATTGTATCGCCATCAATTTTGACAAAATTATCATATTTAAATTCATCACTGATTAATTTTTCAATTTTTTCACATTCACTTTGATTATTGTTCAGGGCTTGTAATCCCTCGTAGGCGTCATTTTTTTCTTCAAGTGTTGCAGATGAGTCAAGTAATATATTTTGATATTCCGTCATTTGTTCTAATACTGATTCATCATCTTCAACTTGCAAGGCTACAATTACATCCGACTCAGTTACTTCTACAACTTCGGAGACATCATTATCTCCTGCAAGAGTTGCCAGAGTTTCATCTCCCATACTAACATAATAAATACCTAATACTAAAATTAATGAAAATAATGTTACAAACCATAAATTTTGTTTATTTACCATAATACCCTCCATTTAATCTACTTAATTATATGTCCATTTAATTAAATTATTATTAATTTTACTTGCTTTATAGACAAATTTTGTCTATACTTATTATATCGACAATAAATTTAATAAAGTTTTGTTACAATGTATTTGAAAGGATAAATAATTATGATAAAAAGAAAAATTAATGTGCTAGTAGTATGTATTTGTTTGTTAATAGTTTTAATTATTGCTATATTTTATTTTTACCCTGAAAATGATATTAGTTTAGATGTTTTAAATAAAGAAAACAATACTAATACAAATAATAATAAAGATTTTTATAGTACTAATACTATAACGATGTTAAGAGAAACCGGAATAGATACTAATACTTATGAAGAAATTACCGATAGTACTTGGTTAGATGAAACTTATGAGTATAATAGTGAAAAATCAAATTGTACAAATGGCAGTAATGTTTCATGGGATAATGAGACTAAACAAGTTATAGTTGAAGCAAATCGTCCTGATGCTTGTTATGTATACTTTGATAAAATTAGTTAATAAATTATTGTTCGGCTCATTTAAACCTTTAAAAAAATCATAATATGTGATAAACTTATTATATAAGGTGAATAAATATGGGAAGGACAACTTTTTTATTAATTGCGGTTGCTTATTATATATTAACAATAATTATAGTAATAATTGTTTTATCTTTAATGAGTAAAAGAGAAAAAAATAGATTAAAAAAAGAAATAGATGAATTAGAAAAAGAAAAAAATTTAATAATATCTGCCAGTATGCTATCAGAGTTAAATAAAGTTGAAGCTTTAGTTAATAATGATGAAATGAAAGAAAAATTAGCAGATTGGAAGAAAAGATTTAATGAAATAAAAGATGTAGCATTACCTAAAGTTACTGATACTATTAATGAAATAGAGGAACTATTTGAAGATAAAGATTATAAAAATCTAAAAAAATTAATGTTACAAGTAGATTTTGAATTAAATAATTTAAAAACTAAAGCAGGATTTTTACTTGATGAAATAAAAGATGTAACTTTAAGTGAAGAGCGAAATAGAGAAACTATTACTAAATTAAAAGCAACATACCGAGATATTTATAGTACTTATAAAGATTATGAAGAAGAATATAGCATAATTAAAGTGCCACTTGAATTACAATTTGAAAATGTTGATAAATTATTTCAAGCATTTGAGTCATCTATGGAAAAAAACGCTTATACTGAAGTAGGTAAAATAGTTAAAGCTATATCTGATATAATTGATAATTTAAAGGCTGTTATTGAAGAAACTAGACCAATAGTTAATTTAGGTAAAAATTTAATACCTAAAAAAATTGAGGATATTAAAAATATTGCTAGTAAAATGACTAAAGAAGGCTATAATTTAGAATATTTAAATATTGATTATAATATTGAAGAAGCGAGTAAAAAGATTCAAGACATATTTCAAAGATTAAATGTATTAAATATTGAAGATTCTTTATTTGAACTTAAGACAATGCATGATTATTTTGATTCGCTATATAATGATTTTGATAAGGAAAAAGTAAGTAAAAGAATTTTTGAAGATTATAGTAGAAGTATTTTAATTAAAGCTACAAAATTAGAAAAAATAAATAATGAATTATATAAAAAGATTGATGATATAAAATATAGCTATGATTTAACAGATGATGAAGTAGCAGTAATTACTGAAATTAAAAATGAAATAATGAATATTAGGTCTAGTTATGATTCAACAGTAGATGTTGCCAGAAGTAAAATGCTACCCTTTAGTAAGCTTGCAAGAGAAATGGAATTAATTAATTCAAAACTTGTCAAAACTGAAGAAAAATTAAATGGGGCATTAAAGAATTTAGGTAGCTTAAAAGAGGATGAATTAAGAGCCAGAGAACAACTTGATGAAATAAAGAAAATATTGAATCAAACTAAAGAAAAAGTGCGTTCATTTAAACTTCCAAGTGTGCCTAAAAACTATTATGTAGAATTATCTGAAGCCATGGCGGCGATTAATGAACTTATAAAAGCTCTTGACAAAAGACCAATTTCGATTAAAATATTAAATGTTCGAGTTGATACTGCGAGAGACCTAGTTTTAAAAGTTTATAATACTATTAATGAAACAGTCAAAACTGCGAAAATGGCCGAGGTAGCTATTGTTTATGGCAATAGATACCGAGTTACCAATAAAGAAGTCGATTTTAATTTAATTAAAGCTGAAAATAATTTTTTAAAGGGTAATTTTAAAAGTAGTTTAGAAAATGCTATTAATGCTATCAATATTGTCGAACCAGGAATTTATAAAAGATTACTTGAAGAATACAAGTAAGGAGGATTTATGAAGTTAAAAGTTATTAGTTTTTTATTATTAGTTATTTTGCTTTTGCCACTTAATGTATCTGCGGCGGAGTTAAATTTTTGTGAAAGAACATCTCCAATATGGCAATTTGCAGGCTACTTTTTTGTAGCTTTAAAAATAGCAGTTCCTTTAATTATTATAATTTTAGGTATCGTCGATTTTGCTAAAGCTGTAGTATCTAGTGATGATAAAGCCATATCAAATGCTGCCACTGGATTACTTAAAAGATTTATTATTGGGGTTATTATCTTTTTCATTCCGACGATAGTTGATCTTGTATTTGGTTTAATTGCTAATTTTACTGGAGATATCACAACCCCAATTGCTGCTTGTGAAGAATGTTTACTTGATCCTACAGATGGCACTTGTGAAGATTATGTTGATGCCGCCAATGCTGAGGTGGAACAATGATTTACCTAGATTATAGTGCAACAACTCCTGTTTCATATGAAGTATTTGATACAATTTCTAAAGTAACTAAAGAATTTGTTGGTAATGCCAATTCTATTAATGCTTTAGGAAGAAAATCAGCAAGTCTTCTTGAAAGTGCTACTAAACAAATTGCGGACATTCTAGGTATTAATACCAGTGAAATTACTTATACAAGTGGAGCAACTGAAGCTAATAATATGGCTTTAATTGGAGTGGCAATGAAGTATCACAAAAAAGGAAAACATATTATTACATCAAAACTTGAACACCCAAGTATTTATGCTATTTGTGATTATTTAAAAAGTATTGGTTTTAGTATTGATTATGTTAATAATGATTCTGAAGGCTTAATTGATTTTGATGATTTAAAAAATAAAATTAGAGAAGATACAATTTTAGTAAGCATTTGTGCTGTTAATAGTGAAACTGGTGTAAGACAACCGCTAAAGATGATTAGGCAAATAATAAAAAAGGAAAATGCTCGGACATTACTTCATTCTGATATGACCCAAGCAATTGGTAAAGTTCCGGTTAATTTTCATGATGTAGATTTAGCAAGTATGTCTGCTCATAAAATATTTGGACCTAAAGGAATTGGTTTTTTATATAAAAGTAGTATGGTAAGTATCGCTCCAATTTTATATGGTAGTGGTAAATCTAATGAATTAAAACCTGGAACGCCACCACTTCCTTTAATTGCAGCTTTATCTAAAGCTTTAAGACTAGCATTAAATGATTTAGAGAAAAAAGAAAGATTCGTTAATCTTTTAAATGAAAAGATAGTTAATAATTTAAGTAAATATCCAAATATTTTAATAAATAAAACTAAATATTCCATACCTCATATACTAAATATTAGTATAATGGATGTTATGCCAGAAGTAATGATTAATGCCCTAGATAAATACGAAGTATATTTATCTACAAATACTGCTTGTTCAAGTGGTGAAGTATCCCATAGTATTATGGCTATTTATGATGATTTAAAAAGAGCTAAACATACTTTAAGAATTAGCTTGTCTTATGTTACAACAACTGATGAAATAAATAAATTTTTAAATATTTTTAGTGAAGTGTATGATAGTTTAAAAATAGTTAAGTAGGGGGTTTATGAAAAAAATAATTATAATAAAATATGCAGAATTATCTACTAAAAAAGCTAATATTAATTTCTTTTTAAAAGCCTTAAAAAATAATATTGATAATGCTTTAACTTGCAATCACATCATTAGTTATGATCGTGGTCGTATGTTTATATCTGTTAGTGAAGAGAATATTGATAAAACCATAGATGTTTTACTTCATACCTTTGGTATTCATGAAATAGTTATAGGTTTTATTGATGAAGATAGAACTTTTGAGGTAATTGCTAATAATGTTTTAGATTTAATTAAAACACAAGAATTTAAAACATTTAAAGTAGAAACTAAAAGAAGTGATAAAGAATATCCGATGGATAGTATGGAAGTAAGCAAAAAACTTGGTAGTGTTATTTTAAACAATAAAGAATGTCGGGTAGATGTTCATAATCCTGAAGTTATTATTCATATCGAAATTAGAAAAGATGCCATCCTTTATTATACAAACGGTATCCATGGCCTAGGTGGTTATCCTGTTGGAACTTTAGGTAAAGGTCTACTTATGCTCTCCGGCGGAATTGATTCTCCTGTTGCGGGTTACTTAACAATAAAAAGAGGAGTAAAACTATCAGCCCTTTATTTTGAGTCCCCTCCGCACACAAGTGAAGCTGCTAAAGATAAGGTTATTAAACTGGCTCGAGTACTTGCTAAATATAACCCAAACATGACTTTATATGCCATTAACTTTACTAAAATTCAAGAAGCTATTTTAAGAAATATTCCTTATGAATATTTAATTACTATAATGCGAAGAATGATGTATCGTATTGCTGAAAAAATAGCCAATAGTGAAAACTCCAAAATAATAGTTAATGGTGAATCTATTGGTCAAGTTGCTAGTCAAACTCTAACAAGCATGTCTGTTATTAATAGTGTTGTAAATATGCCTGTTATAAGACCAGTTGCTTGCTTTGATAAATTAGAAATAATTGATATTGCTAAAAAAATAGGAACATTTGATATAAGTACTTTACCATATGAAGATTGTTGTACAGTGTTTGTGCCAGAACATCCTGTAATTAATCCAGAACTAAACAAATGTATTGAATATGAAAAACTAATACCTTATGAAGAATTAATTGATGAAGCGATAAAATCAAAACAAGTAATAAAAATAAAAGAAGAAGAAAAAATATTTGAAGATATTTTATAAAAATAATTGCATAATTATTAAATTTTTGGTATATTATATATATAAGTGTTACCCGTATTGGGTAACGCCAGAAATTTGTCTGACGCTACTTTTTAGTGGCGTCTTTTTTATTAATACTAAATTTTATTTTAATATTAATAATTATCATGATATAGGATTTTAATATTCTAATCATAAACTGCCTCCTCAACCTTGGACCCCTCTTAAGAATCATATCCATGACCCCCTGGAGTCTTTAGCTAAAAAGACCGTCGGCGCTGCACCAATACAGATAACAGTTATCTATTATAAAGGATATTTTTGATATTGCAAGCGATTCGACAAAACTAGACATGCTTCGACAAAGAAGTTAAAAATATTGCGGTTGAATTAAGTAAATTAAATTAGAAAGAAAGAATAAAATTAACAAGAAAAAAAAGAAGTAATAGAAAATTGAATTGTTAAAATACTTTTTGTAAAAGATAAATTTTCTTCAACCGAAAGGTTGATTTTTTTTTTTTTTTTTTTTTTTTTTTTTTTTTTTTTTTTTTTTTTTTTTTTTTTTTTTTTTTTTTTTTTTTTTT
>CALVKF010000037.1 GCA_944332555.1 uncultured Bacilli bacterium | reverse complement strand
GTACGACTTGCATGTCTTAGGCATGCCGCCAGCGTTCATCCTGAGCCAGGATCAAACTCTCAATAAAAAAGATTTATTTAATTTAAATCTCAATTTTTAAGTTTAATCAAAGCTACTCAAAATTGACTTTTTTACTCAGTTTTCAAAGATCATTCATGCACTTTTCCGTGTGTGCACTAGTAATATACCAAATCAAAACCAACTTGTCAACAAAAAATTTCATTTTTTTTGCATTTTTTTGATTTTTTTGCAAATTTTGACTGATTTTTGACTATTTTCTTGGTTTTTCTTTATATTTTATGCTAAATTTCTTAAATGATACCATTTTTTTGCAATTCATCATATTTATGATGATAATACTCAACTGCCTCTTTATTAAATGGCCCCTCATGATTTTTTTTCATCTCTATTAATAATTTTAATTCATTTTTAACTATTAAATCTATTTCGTTTGGATAATGTAAAACTTTTTTGTGGTAGTTATATTCATTTTTATCAAGTATTTTATACCCATCATCAGGAAATACTCGCAAATCTAAATCATAATCTATATATTTTATTACATCATCATCAACAACATAAGGGGTAGCAATATTACAATAATAAAATAAACCAAAGCTTTTTAATTGAGCAATTACATTAAACCAGTTATTTTTATAAAAATATATTATAGCTAATTCTTTTGTCCTGTAACTTCTTCCATTATTTTCAGTAACTGTAACCATATTATTGCCACAAACAATATAGTCTTCAAATATATCTAATATTACCGCTTCTTCGCTAGCTTGATATATTTTGCCATTATGTTTATAACAATGAATTTTAAACTTATCTCCTATTTTCATCTAATTCATCTCTTTAATAGATTATACAATAAATTTTTCAAATAAGCAAAAAAAGTGCACTACATTGCACTTATTATTTCAATAGCTTTATTAAGTTGAGAATCAATTTGGCCATTTATAACTCCCGTATCATCATATGTATATGTCATATTAGCTATGTAATCAGGTATTAAACCCACACCATCTATACAAGAACCATTTGGTCGTAACCATTTTGCGGATGTATATTTTGCCATAGAACCATCACTTAAATTATAGGTTTGTTGAACTTTACCCTTACCAAAACTTTTTTCACCAACAAGTATTGCTCCATAACTATCTTTTAGAGCTGCTGCTAGAATTTCCGCAGCTGAAGCTGATTGACCATTAATTAATATCACTATTGGATAATTTGTATGTTCGTCAGTTTCATCAAAATATTGTGTTGTTGCTTCTTTACCTTCTAAAGAATATATTAATTTTCCTTTTTCTAAAAACAAACTAGATGTTGCTTCCGCACTTTCTAAATAACCACCAGTATTTCCTCTTAAATCTATTATTAATTTTTGCATACCCTGATTTTCTAAATCTGCTAAAGCACTTGCTACTTGTTCGTCCAATGTTGCCGAAAACATTTCCATTTGTAAATAACCAATGTTGTTTTCTAGCATTTTATAATTAATGGCTGAAATAGGAATAGTTTCTATTCCCACATTAAATGTCAATATTTCTTCTCCTCTTAATACTGTTAAGCTAACACTATCATTCTTATTACCTTTAATTAAATCAGTTACCTCTTCATTACTCATTTGCGTAACATCCACACCATCTACTCCAGTTATTGTATCCCCAACTTGCAAACCAGATTCTGCTGCAGGTGTTCCACTAGTAATTTCTAAAATAACTTTATCACCAACAGTCATACCAATACCACGATAACTACCAGCAAGTCTTTCTTCTAATTCACTAGTGGCATCTTGATCTAAATAAGTAGTATAATCTTCTCCTAAATAATCAAGCATACCATCAACAGCACTATCAATCATAGCACTTTTATCAACATCTTCATAATAATTGTTAATTATTGATGAATAAACTTCTAAGAATTCATTAAGACTTTCGTCATTTACTAAATCTTCATAAGTTAATCCTAAATTATTTTTATAACTATTAGTAACTATTACACCTGTAGTTATACCTGATATTATCGATGTAACACAAATTACTATTATAACACTTATTAAATTAAACCCTTTTTTATTATTTTCCAAAATGAATCACCACCTTAATTTTAGCACACTCCTAAAAAAAAGAAAAGCTAAACTCTTCTCTATACACCAAATTCTTCTCTAATTATGTCAAGCCCTTCCAAATAATCAACTATTTCGCCATTTTCAACTTTAATTAGAGTTAAATCTCCTAAAGCAAGTTCAGAAATACTAGTAGCTTCAGGATTAGTTTGGCCATCTTCGGAAGCTTTATACTTTTGATTTAAATAATTTCCCAAATTACAATAATATACCTTTATAGCATCATCATTTTCGGTATATAAAGAAATTATGGTTGAGTAATATACTGCTTTAGGATTTTCTTCGTCGTAGATTGCTACATAATATTCATCATAATTTCTATTTAACATTGTTCCTATACTAACCATATCATAATCTATTACCCCAGCAGTTGTATTTCTAACATAGGTATCATCTGGTTCGTCAATCAATACTCTAGAAATACCATATACAATCAATACTATAATAATGACACTAAATAATATTATGACAAATCTTCTAATTTCTTTAGAATCATCACTTACATATTTATCTTGTTTTAGCTTATTATTTTTATTAATTTTGTCGTTTAACTTAACTTGATTTTTAGCCATGTTTTTCCTCCTTAATTGTTATTATACAAAAATTATAACATTATTTCAAGAAGATTGGCTAAATTTTTTAAGCTCTCAATAATGAGAGCTCTTATTTATTTTGTAGAAATTACAGTAGAAGTATTACCTAGAGATTTTGCCACACTTATTAATTCTGAAGTTGATAAATCACTACTTACAAGATAATAACTTATATCTCCAGAATGCCAACTTATCGAATTGCTACTTATCGCTCCAACTGATTCATTTAACATAAGTGGGTCTCCAAAAACAGGAATTACTTCAAATTCATTACTTGCTTTTGCTACTTCTTCTACTATGACAAAATTTTTATCGCCACTAAATGTAAGTATTACTCTTTCACCTGTTTCAGTATCAATTGTCTCACTACTGCTTAAATGGGTATTTGATGGAATATATAATGGATAAATAATACTATCTAATGTTGCATTAGTTTCTTCTTCACAAGAATCTCCTTCGCAGGTATTTTGTTCCGAACAATTTTCTCCAGTACATTCTGTATTAGTATCCGTTTGGGTATTTGTCTCTGTATCAATTAAATCATCAAGTAAAAAGTCATCTTCATCTAATTTAGCTTTTAAGTCTACTGATTTAAAGGTAACTTTTATTTTAACTATGTCTTCTTCATTATATACTTCAACTTTATTAATGTTCATATTATCATCAAAATAAATTTTTTGATAAGCAAGCTCCTCATTGTTAGGATAATTTACACTACTTTTAATAATATAACTGTCATCTGTTACTTCTAAAGTTGGTTCAGAATCATTTTTAATATCATTAACTAGATTTTGTAGTAAATATGCTTGCGAATAATTTTCTGGCCAAACGCTATCAAATTTAAAGCTTTTATTTAAACTTGGTGTAACTACATATAATCCATCAGGATTTTTAAGTATTATTTGTTCATGATTATTGGTTTGATTAACAAGAATTACTTTATAATAATCGTCTTTCATAAAATATGTATCAATATTATAAGCAAATATTTCTTCTCCACTGCTTATTTCCATAGTTCCGTTGAGTTTATAAGATTTGCTATTTTCTACATCTTTACTAAATTCATTTATGACATCATCAATATTTTTTTCTCCACACCCCGTTAAAGTAAGAAGCATAAATGCTACTAAAAATAAAATTTTCTTCATTACCAATTCCCCTTTTCTAATTAAATATATTTCTGTTTTTTAAAAATATGTATAATTAAGAAAATATTGGTTATTATAATAACAAAGGATGTGATATTTTGGTAACGTTACAAAAAATAGCTTTAGTAATAACTATTATTGGAGCTATCAATTGGGGCCTTATAGGATTATTTGATTTTAATCTAGTGGCAACTTTATTTGAAAGTGTTCCAGTTATTGAAAAAATTATTTATATACTTGTTGGTATTACGGGACTTATCAACATTGGAATATTATTCATGAATTTTGAAGAAAGAGACTAATAATTAGTCTCTTTCCTTAATTTTCGGTAATTCTAATCCGTAAGGTATTAGATACAACATAACTTACAAGTGGATTATTATTATCTATTTTTACTTCAACTTCATAATCACCAGCAGTTAGACCATCTAGATCAATATAAGCTTGAATGTCTTCAGCAGTTATATCTTCAATGACTGAAGCTACACCTTTAACTTGAACACTTATTTCTTGACCAGCAATTGGGTTGGCAGTTAAGCCACTACCAATATTTCTTTGAGCAAAATTACTTGTTAAAACTACTGTTTTTTGTTCCTCATCACCAAATGTAGCGGTAATTTCAACACTGTCAGCACTCATGTCGCGAACTCCATTAGGTCGTCTTATATTAACATTATATGTTCTTGTTGATTCATTACCCATATCCGAAACATCTATAGTTACTGGAATGCTTTCTATATTTTCTAGGTCTGATTCATCTCCATAAATTGTTATAGAATATGAAGTAGTGTTATTTATTAAAATAGAGGCAATAGATTTTCCAGTTACAAGTGTTCCTGTGGTTTGAACTGATAGTGGTACTGTTTTAGAATAACTATCTAATACTATTGTAGCACTTATGGTATCAGGAACTATTTCTATATTATCTAATCTATTTCCGTGGGAATCATAAGCCGCAAGTTCAATGTTATCTATATCATATGTACCGGCTTCACTAAATTCTTGTTGTTCTAAATCAATTAAAGCTTTAACAGATGCTATAGCATCAAGGGCATCACTACCACCTTTAACAACTACTTCGGATTGGTTAAGGGTTACTGATTCAACACTTAATCTACTATCTAGGGCATCAATATTAAGTAAATCATAATCGATTGATTTAACTTCACTTTCTTTGTTTTTTATAGTAACTTGAACATATTCTGGAGATAATTGATAACTTAATGAATCAATTGATTTTGAATATGTAAAATATACTTTGTAAGGAGTATCCCCAGGTTTATAATCCGACAAATCAAGGATAACTTCATATTCTCCAAGTTGTTTGGCCAAATATATGTCGCTTTTTCGACCTGTTATAGTAATATCAACTGTTTCAGGTACTCCTTCAACTACATAAGCTTCTTCATTATAATTTACAACCACCGGAACATTGGTAATTACCTCTGCTTCTGTTTCAACTAGAGAAATAACTTTAGAATCTATAAGTAAAAAGAGTCCTACTGCAATAAGCAATGATAAATAAATCAAAAAGTTTGGTTTATTTAAAATTTTATCTAATTTACCTTGATTTTTCTTAAACTTCTTTGATAAATAATATACTGCTCTACTTATTGGTACAACTATGTATTTATCAATAAAGCGATATATTTTTTTAAAAAATCTTGTTATCATTCTTCGTCTTCACCTTCACTTTCATCAGCTTCAAAGAAGACTTCCATTTTTGGCTTTAATTCATCAATTAGCATCATTCTAAATTGATCTAATTCCAAATTATAATGCAAATTGCTATCAACAGCAATACTAAGTCTACCAGTTTCTTCGGAAACAACTAAAGCTATGGCATCACTTTCTTCAGCAATACCTAAAGCAGCTCTGTGTCTTGTCCCAAGTCTTTTTGACAAACTTGGATTCATACTAGTTTTAAAAACTGCTCCAGCACAAGTAATACGATCTCCTTGAATTATTACTCCACCATCATGAAGTGGAGAATTTGGGAAAAATATTGTTTCTAAAAGAGAATCCGATAAATCTGCATAGACTTTGGTAGCATTTTTGATATATTCTTCTAGAGATATCTCTCTTTCAATAACTATTAAAGCTCCAATACGGTTCTTTTTAAAGTATTCAACTGCTCGCATTATTTCATAAACTACTTTTTCACGTTCATCAACTGTTAAAATTTTGTGTCTTCCTAAAAGTTGAGTACGACCAATTGATTCTAAAACACTTCTAATTTCTGGTTGGAATATAACAATTATTGCAAGTGGCCCCCATTGAATTGCATATTCAAGTATTACTCCAACAGTATATAAATTTAACCAATCGCTTAAAAGTTTAACTATTAATATTAAAATTACTCCTTTAACGATTAGTACCATTTTAATATTGTTTTTAACATTTTTTAAAATATAATAAAAGGCAATCCATACAAAACATATATCTAATATCTTTGTGAATATATCCCATATTATAGATAAATTCATTTAAACACCATCCTTGTGACTAATTAATTATATCAAAATTTTTTAAAAATAAAAAGTCCTTTAGTGGACTTTAATATTTATTTGTTATCAACATTCTTATTTATGATGTCATTAATGGACATATTATCAGCAATATTATTAGCAATATTGATATTATTTGTATCATTTGAAATATTTAAATTATCATGTGTTTCATTATTAACTTTAAAACTAGTACCTTTTTTATTTCTTTCATTAACAAAATAACCAATAAGTGAAAATATTAATATTACACTAATTACAATAAATAAAATATAATATTGTTCTATAAAATCTAACATATTGCCTCCTTATTCAATAGTTAATGTTTGACCTTCGGGTTGAATTTGAATAAATGTATTACCATCATTAACAACTAATTCTTCGCCGTTTTCTAAATAATATTTAGTTTGGCTTGTTCTACTACTTTTTTCCCAAGTTATAGGCACTGCATAACCACCACTTATATAATATCCAGTTCCTTCACCAATATTTTCAATATCTTGTCTTCCTTTATTTTCACCGTCATTTAATGTATAATTATCAACTTGATAAGTTATAATATTTTTAAATGTATATTGTTCTTTAGTTATATAATCTGTGTGTTCTTCGCCATTAACAAACCTTTTATAAACACCAGATTCACTATCATATTCATATGTATTAGTAATATATCCGGAATATTTAATAGTTACATTATTAGCTGGTATTGCACCAACATAAGAACTTAAATCAAGTTCATCAATACTATAATTAAGTAATAAATCATTATCTCTTTCGGTTCTAATATTACCTAATCCGCTATTTAGTTTTTCAATACTTGTAAATAAACGATGTTCTGTTGCGACATTTAAAGTATTATCTCTCCAGCCAGTTTTAGAATTATCAACAACAATTCTATCAACATCTAATCTACTAAAATCACTTTGAGCTTGTGGACTTTGACCATGATGAACATAAATTGCATCATTTTCTAAAGCATAATCTAGAAAATAATGTCTAGCACTACGAATTGAACCAATTCTTTCAGTATCTTGATCTAAAAACAATGCCATATATCTAGTAATACCACCTTCAACAATTATTTCGTAAATAATATAAGCATCTTGCAGTCCACTTTGCAAAGGTCTTGCAACATTTATATTATTAATCATAACTGCATAAGGACGAGAAGTAGAATTAGTATCTACTATTTGAAGAGTTTTTTCTTCTGGTTCGTTTGGTACTACTTCTTCATTGTTATTATTTTCAGTATTGTCTTTATCACTAGCAAATACTCCACTAACCCATAAGATTGAAGCAGTTATTGCAAGTAGTGCAACAATACAAATAATTATAAATATTGGCTTTTTATTTTTTTTAAATTTCAACTTCATTTTACTTCCTTCTTTCTCTTAATTCATCTCTTTTTTTAATAGCTTCCCTTTTATCATATAATTTTTTACCACGAGCAACTCCAATTAATATTTTAGCTTTGCCATTTTTTAGATAAACCTTTAAAGGAACTAATGTGTAACCCTCTTGTTTTACTTCTTCTAGTAATTTTCTTATTTCATTTTTATGCAAGAGTAATTTTCTTTCTCTAGTCTCTTCATGATTAAATATACTAGCACTTTCGTATTTTTCAATAAACATATTAATAATATATGCTTCATTATTTTTTATTCTAATATAACTATCAGTAATATTTATTGAACCCTTTTTGACTGATTTTATTTCAGTTCCTTTTAGGACTATACCCGCTTCGATTTCTCTTTTAATAAAATAATTGAAATAAGCTTTTTTATTTTTGATCTCCATTATTATCCCCCACCAATTCAAAATCTATTGTACTAGCTTCTTTGCTGGCAGCAACAACTATTACTTTTACACTATCTCCTAAACGATATCTTTTATTTTCACTAACTAGTGATAAAATTTCCGGAATATATTCATAGTAGCCATCTAATGTACTGATATGGACTAAACCTTCGACTAAATTGTCTAACTGTACAAACATACCAAAGTTTGTAACTCCACTAATAACACCATCATATTCTTCTCCAACATGCCCTTCCATATATTCAGCCATTTTCATATCAAGAACATCTCTTTCAGCTTCTTGGGCAGCTACTTCTCTTTCACTAGAAACACTTGCAACATCAATTAAATATTTTTCATTATAATTAATTGTTTCCAAATCCATTCTATTTTCAAAAAAGTATGTCCTAAGTAACCTGTGAACTGTAAGGTCCGGAAATCTTCTGATTGGACTGGTAAAATGAGTATAGTTGGTTAAAGCTAGGCCAAAATGCCCTATATTATTTGTGCTATATATAGCTTTTTTCATACTTCTTAAAAGGACATCTGATAAAATATTAAATTCTTTTTTATCTCTTAATTCGTTTAAAATACTTTGCATAGTAAGTGGTGTTATTTTATTTAAATTAGTGTGTATTTGATATCCCATTTGTTTTATTAGATTTTTAAAATCTTCAATTTTTTCACTATTAGGAATATCATGAACACGGTATATAAAAGGTAAATCCATGTTAGAAACATGCGTTGCTACTGTTTCGTTGGCGGCGATCATAAAGTCTTCGATTAAATTTTCACCAACTCCCCGTTCTCTTTTGACAACATCAATTGCTCTACCTTTATCATCTTGGATAATCTTTGCTTCATCTAATCCAAAATCAATATAGCCGCGGGATACTTTTTCGGCTCTTAATATTTTAGCAAGTTCGGCCATTAATTTAAGAGTATCTACATAATCTTCATAACCTTGAGGAACTATATCTTCTTCTAAAATTTTATTTACATTTTTATAGGTCATTTGTTTTCTTGATTTTATTACTGAAGGAAAAATATCATAGTCTATTACTTTTCCATTATTATTAATTGTCATTACACAACTAACAGTAAGTCTTTCAACCTCCGGATTAAGTGAACATATACCATTAGATAACTTGTGAGGAATCATAGGTATTACTGTATCTGCTAGATAACTGGAAGTTCCTCTATTAAAGGCCGAATCATATAGGGCAGAACCCATTTTAACATAATTGGATACATCAGCAATATGAACTCCTAAAATATAGTTGTCATTATTTTTACTAACACTTATGGCATCATCGATATCTTTAGTATCATCACCATCAATTGTAAAAATCATTTCTTTAGTTAAATCTTTTCGCCCTTTTTTTTCATCAACTGATACTTCACTTGGAATACTATCCAATTCTGCTATAGTAGCATCATTAAAATCTATTTCTATTCCATGTCTTAAAGCAATAGATATAATGTCTACTCCCGGATCATTTTTGTGACCAATAATTTTAGAAACTCGTCCTAAATATGATTTTTTGCCTAATTCTTTAATAATTTCAATTACTACTTTATGACCTTCAACCACTTGGTTTAAGCTTTCTTTAGTAAGTTTAACAATAATATCTAATTTTTCATCATCAGGTTTAAAGGTTAATTTATTTTTAATATTAACTATTTCCCCAACTAAATTACTTAAATCTCTTTTCAATATTTTAATTACATAAGCTTCATTGTTGTGAGTTGAGTAGTCAACTTCTACAAAATCGCCATTTATTGCCCCATTTAAATGTTCACTATGTACAAAAATATCTGGGCCATCATTTGTATCGACAAACCCATTTCCACTTCTATTAATACGCAAAAAACCACATTTTAAAGTTTTTGTGTTACTCATTAGCATATATTCTCTTTTTTTAGATTTATGAAGTATTCCTTCTGTGGTCATTTTATCTAAAGTTTTTTGTAAATCATTAATACCTTTAATTGATTTATAATGTAACTTTTTATTTATTTCATCTATTGTTTGTCCTTTTGTTTCATCTTTTAAAACTTCAATTATTGCTTCTTCCATAACTAACCCTCTTTAAATGTACAAATCATTTTATTATCTTCCCAAGTTATTTCTACATAACTCATATTATCTTCACTAACCCTTTCGCCAGTTTTAGGATTTACCAAATTTTCATCTAAATAACCCCAACTAATAAGGGTATCATAATTCACATGACACAAATTACTAAATGCATTGCATAATGGTTCATTTATATTTTCTCCTTCTGCATATTCACAAGTGATTTCTTCTATAGTTTGATAAAATTCTTTAATTTCTCGATCTTTCATACCACCGAATAAAACAATTATTCCAAGTATAACAATCAAAACTATAATTAAAACCAATAAAATAATTAATGTCCTCTTTTTATTCTTCATAACTATCCCACCTTAAGTATAACATATTTATTCAAATTTTTATAGTTTTTATTCATCTAATCCCGGAAAATCATAGTTGCAAGTTTTTTCACCATTATCCCATGTTATATCAACAGAACCAGATAATGTTGTATCATCTAAAGGGTTAGTTAAATCTTTATCAAGTAATCCTTCATTAATTAACTCATCTAAAGAAATACTAGTATTACCAGAAATATCATTTATCTCCACATAGACACATGCTGCAGATTCAATTGTGGCTTTCATATCTTCAGCATCTTTTTCTTTCTGGCGAGCAAGCATTCCACTAACACTTACACCAATAGTTACAGAAATGACTGCAATTAAAGTTATAGTAACTATTAATTCAATTAACGTAAATCCCTTATTTTTCATAATATCACTACTTTATTTTAACACATCTTTCTTATTTTGAACATATTATTTTCACTAAATTACGATATGATGTAGATGAAAGTTGAGGTGATTATTTGAAAATAAAGATTATTGGTAGTAATTGTAGCAACAGAATTAGTTAAAAAAAAGCTTTGTTAAAAGCTATAAATAACTATGATGAAGCTGTTGAAATAGAACTCAAAGACGACCAAGAATCAATGAAAAAGTATAATATTAAAAACATACCTGCTCTTATCATTAACAATCAAAAATGTGTTGAAGGCAAAGTCCCAAGTGATAGAGAAATATTAAAATTTATTAAGTCATACGCAACTAATTAAAGGAAAGCTCAAGCTTTCCTTTTATATTGCCTAAATTTCCAGGCGAATGAGGTCAGATTCTGTTCCAGAACCTCCATCATACATTATTTCTCCAGAAATGTAAAATGTAGGTCTTACAGCATAAAGATAAGAATTATTAGTCAAACCCATATATAAACCAGTTTCGCTAATTGTAGCAGAATTACCTAACATACTAGATGTTTCAATAGTCCATTCCCTTATGCCAGAAAACATCCAATTATTATTTACATTATCATAATTTCTTAAGTCAACTGACCAATAATTTGGTGAGGCAGCATAGAAATAATCATGTATATACATTAAACCTATTTTAGCAAAATTTGACCTATCATAATTAACAACTTCTAAATCATAAGTTTCTTTTACAGAACTATTAGAATATCCGTGTTGACTTGAATACCAAATTGATTCCAAAATTTGACTTTGGTATTTATCAGAAAATGAACTTAAATATGTATTATTTAAAACATTGTTATTTAATGTAGATAAACTCCAATACCAATTATTCCCTGTATCCCATGCATAATCACCATAACTGGTTGCTTTTATCAACTTTACTTTATCTTCAAATAACCCAATTATTCGATATTTATTTGAGTTTGGACATGTTACTTCATCTGTACCAAAACAGACATAATTATTTACATTTGTGCCGGCAAATCTATAACTATTATCGCCGGCTTCATATTCACCATATTGTCCAAGGCCGTCATGGAAATATACACCGTTAACTCCCTCATTTTCAGAATTATAAAGTTCGATAATATAGTTTGATAATGAAGGGTTATTTAGAGTAGTTGCACTAAAAACAAATTCTTCAGATTCCTTTCTATCGTTATCTACAACATAAATATAAAACGTATATGTTGTTTTATCATTAAGCGAGGAAAATACATATGAGTTTTTATCGCTTAAAATATAATTTTCTCCTCCATCAGTTGAATAATAATACCTTTTTATTCCTACATCGCTTGTCGTATTTACTGTTATTTCTATGCTATTATAAGTTACATTGCTAGCAACAATGCTTTCTATTATTGGTCCCGATTCATCTGTTGTATTAACTATTACTTCATATATATTAGATCTAGCATTTGTGCTATCTATAGCATATATGCTTATCTTATATTCTGTTAGTTTATTTAAGTCATTTATGGTTATTGGATTAGTTGTTGTTTCTTGATATTCTTCACTATCATTTAATGAATAGTAATATGTTGTAATACTACCATTTTCACTTGTAGCACTTATATCTAATGTAACAGATGATCCCGTTACATTAGTAACATTTACAGTATCTATCCATACTCCATCATATTTATCAAAATAAACATAACAATTATCTGATTTATTACTTAATAAATTTACTGTTTTATTTATAGAATTATATTCTAATTCTCCACCATTTTCACAACCACTTAAATTTTCATTAAATATATATCCTGATTCTGGCCATGTTGTATCTTTTGTTTCTTCATAAATACCTGTACCGGATTCTGTTTCATACATCATAGTTATCATATTACTATTTATTACTTCTGTATCTTTTTCTACATTTGATATTATATTATTTTCTTTATTATCAATATTATTAAAGATAATAATAGTTATTATACTTAATGTTAGTAATACTCCACTTATCAACAATAATTTTTTATTCATATATAACTAACATTCCTTTCTGTCGTCCTTTCAGTCCTCTGAAAGGCACAAATTGAATTGAAAAATAAATAA
>CALVKF010000036.1 GCA_944332555.1 uncultured Bacilli bacterium | reverse complement strand
TTGGATCTTTTATCATATCTTTAATTGATAATGAAGTATTATTAGTATCACTAATAATTTCAATATGTTCTTTATCAACATAAGATAATCTATCAAAAGATTTGTTTTTTATTTCTCTTCTTTTTAATTCTCTTACTGATAGATTATTTAATATAACTAAATTAATATAATAGTTCCTTTTGCTCTCGTTTTCATAGATGATATTTGAATATAGTGAGTCCAACTCAATTTTGGAATCACTGATTCCAAAATTGGAAAATCTAAATAAAACAACCTCATTTTAGCAAGATATGAACTATCATATCCTTTATCATATTTTTGACTTAATTTCTCACCCCATTCTTTAATTAAATTATCTCCGTACCTAGCCCTTTTTTCTCCACCTTAAGCTTCAACTATAAGTTTGCCTATATTCCAATAAGTAAGCAAAGTACTAGAGTTATCTTTTAGTGCAGTTGCTTTCTTTCTAGCTTCATTTTCGATAATTAATTCTTCTATATTTTTTAAATAATTCATATAATCCTCCTTATATTTCTTGATATTCTCTGGCAAGTATTCTAGAATCACTACAATACTCCATAATAAATTTATTATCTTTCTTACATATAATAATACCTATTGTTTTATCTTGGGTAGGTTTTCTTAAGTTTTTATCAATATAGTTCATATATACTTCAATCCCTCCAATGTGTTCTTTTTTTAGCTCAGTTACTTTAAGTTCTACTACTACAAAGCAATTAAATTCATAATTGTACAATAGCAAATCAATATAATTGTAGTTATTACCTATTTTTATTTTATATTCATTAACAATATAACAAAATAAGTTACCTAATTCTTTTAAAAAATCATCTAATTTTCAAGAATAACTTTTTGTAATACTTTTTCAGAAATTATTTCTTTATTGGTAGTATTTTTTATAGCAATTGGATTTTTAATGAAATCAACTACTGATGTTTCTTTTTGAGAAATTAACTTTTCTTTAGTTTTATCATCTAATCTTTCATATTCTCTGTTTTTGATTCGTTCACGTAGTTGTCTTTTACTTAAATTATGTGTAATACACATCCGTATATAATAATTAATTTCATTAAAATCTTTTAAGGGTAATAATTCCGAATAATGGCTCCAAGTCAATTGGTGCGCCAGTGGCGCACCTTTTTCAATCAACCAATAAAATTGGCGCATTCTTTCAATCCGGATGTGGTATATCCTTTTCCCAAATCTTTAGTTAGTTTGTTTGAATAGTCTTTTATAATGCCTTCACCATAATGTTTACCAGCTTCACTTAATAATTTACCTACATTATAATAAGTAGTAAGATCACTTTTATTCTTACTATAATCTTTTACTTTTTTAGTTATTTCATTATTTATTAATTCATTTCTTATTTCATTGTAGTAATTCATATAACCCTCCATATGAGGACATATTCTAACATAAAGAGAGCGCGAATTTTGTCGAATTAACGACCGGAACTGTAATTTCTTTAATTTTTTTATTTTGTTATCTAAAAGTCAACTAAAATCTTTGATTTCGTGTAAAATTTAACTTTCAAAATTCTTGATTTCGTGTAGAATATGATATTTAAAATCTTTGATTCCGTGAATTTATGTTGTTTTTTTGTCTTAAATATGCTAGAATATTGATATGCGGAGGTATATGATGAAAAGAAAAGTATATTATGATTTATTGGAGTGGAAAAAGAAAAGCAATGGTAAAACAGCAATGTTAATTGAAGGAGCTAGGCGTGTTGGCAAAAGTTATATAGCTTTGGAGTTTGCTAAAAACAATTATAAAAATTATGTTTTAATTAATTTTTCTAAAGTATCAGATGATGTAAAAAATATTTTTAATAATTATTTAGATAAATTAGATGATTTCTTTTTGCTCCTTTCCTCTTATTATGGTGTAGAACTTTATGAAAGAGAAACTTTGTTTATTTTTGATGAAATACAATTTTTTCCAAGAGCTAGAGAAGCTATTAAGTTTTTAGTAGAAGATGGTAGATATGATTATTTAGAAACAGGATCTTTAATATCTATAAAAAAGAATGTTAAAGATATATTAATTCCCTCTGAAGAAGAAAGCATAGTGATGTATCCGATGGATTTTGAAGAATTTTTATGGGCAATGGGAAGAGATACACTTATGGACTTTATTAGAGAACATTTTGAAAATAGGAAATCAGTTGGACCACTATTACATAGAACAATAATGGATTATTTTAATAAGTATATGATTGTTGGAGGTATGCCCCAAGCTGTACTAGAATTTAGTGCAACTAATAGTTTTGCAAGTGTTGATAAAATAAAAAGAAGTATTATAAAATTATATAGAGATGATATACGAAAACATGCAGAAGAACTAAATTTGAAAGTTGAACAAATATTTGATACTATACCAGCTCAACTTGCTAAACACGAGAAAAGGTTTAATTTGGCAACACTAGATGAAAATGCTAGATATAGGGATTACGAAGGAGCATTTTATTTTCTTGAAGATGCTGGTATAATTAATATTGCTTATAATACTACTGAACCAAATATTGGTCTTGGTCAAAGATTAGATTCTAATTCATTAAAGTGTTATATGAATGATACAGGTTTGTTATTATCTATGACTTTTAATGAACGAGAAATAACAAGTGAAGAAATTTATAAGAAAATATTATTTAATAAACTTACCTTCAATAATGGAATGATAGTTGAAAATATTGTAGCCCAAATGTTGGTGGCATCTAAAAATAAATTATACTTTTTTTCTAGAAATAATAGAGAAGATTCAAGTGAGACAATGGAAATTGATTTTTTATTATCAAAGTCCGCAATTACTTCAATGCATAATATAATACCTATTGAGGTTAAATCCGGCAAAAACTACACATATAGCTCTTTAAATAAATTAATTGGTAAATATAAAGATTATTTGGCTCAACCTATAATAATTCATACAAGTGATTTAAAGATAGAAAATAACATATTATATTTACCTATATATATGACTATGCTTTTATAATATTTGAGCTTAGTTATATATTTAGATGCCAAATTATGCTAAAAATAGAGATTTTCGACAAAAAGTGACAAATGTTGACACGGGTTGACATAATTCGACAAAAGTTTTTGTAGCTTTTTATGCGATTATACTTTATAATGAATTTAGGAGCAGGAAATATACGCAAAAGGAAAGAGGAATAACACATGAACAAAGTAATTAGAGTTGTCGCTGTTGATGACAACGAAGCAGTATTAGGGAGTGTTAAGAAGTATTTTAAAAATAGTGAAGGAGTTAATGTTGTAGCAGTATTTAGTAAAGGGGATGAAGCTTTAAAATATTTGGTTAATAATACTAAAGATTATGATTTATTATTAATAGATATTTTATTGCCGCAGGTTGATGGTATTAAAATACTTGAGGAGATGAAGAGCAAAGGGATTGATAAAAAGATCATTGTACTATCAAGCTTTAAAGATGATTTTTCAATTAGAAAAATACAAACTTTAAATGCTAGTTATTATATGCTTAAACCAATTGATTTAAGTATATTAGAAACTAGAATGATGGAACTTTTTGAACATAATAATAGTATAAAATATAAAGAAACTATTAATGTAGAAGTTGAAGTAAGTTCTTTATTACATGATTTAGGTATACCATCTCATGTTAGAGGGTATCGTTATATTAGAGATGGTGTAATGCTTTTATATGAAAGTTCGTCATTGGTTAATTTAGTTACTAAAGATGTTTATCCTATAATTGCTAAAAAGTATGATACAACTACTACAAGAGTTGAAAGAGCAATTAGACATGCAATTGAAATTAGTTGGATGAGAGGGGATATTAAATTAATGGAAGAATTATTTGGTAATAGTATTGATTTTGATCGTAGTAAACCTACTAATGCGGAATTTTTAACGACAATTGCGGATAAATTTAAATTATATACTAAAGAATTAATTGGATAGCATATAGAAATATATGTTATTTTTAATGTTTTTTTCAAATTGTATTTTTACTATAATTGTGGTATTATAAGTGTAGTGAAGGTGGAATATGAAAAAAATATTAACAATTATATTTGATGGTTTTGGCATTAGAGAAGAAGAAAAAGGTAATGCTATAAAAATGGCTGATATGAAAAATTTTGATCGAATTTGGGCAGAATATCCTCATGCATTACTTGAAGCATCAGAAGAAGCTGTAGGCTTAAATAAAGGCCAAGCCGGCAATAGTGAAGTGGGGCATATGACTATTGGGGCTGGTAGAGTTTTAAAACAATCAGAAATATTAGTTAATGAATTTTTTGAAAATGTCGATTATGAAAATAGTAATGTAGCTAAACTTATGGAACAAAAAGATAAGGATGTTCATATAATGGGTTTGTGTAGTGATGGAAATATTCATGCTGGTGTAGATGATTTTATTAATATGTATAAATTGTTAGTAGATAATGGATTTAAAAAAATACATTTTCATCTTATTACTGATGGTAGGGATACTAAAGTTGATGTTTCTTATACATTTATTAAAATGATTAAAGATTTAATTGATCAGTATGGCATTGGTGATATAGTAAGTGTTGCAGGTCGTTTTTATGCAATGGATAGAGATGAAAACTGGGATAGAACAAAACTTTATTATGATTTAGTGACTAAAGGAAAAGGAATAAGTTCATTAAATATTGAAAAAAGTATAAATAATAGTTATGCAAGTGGCATAACTGATGAGTTTATTAAACCAATAATTGCGAGTCAAAATATAATTAAAAATGGTGATGTTTTAATTTGGATGAATTATCGAGCAGATAGAGCTAAACAAATATTAAATGCATTGGTAAATTATAGTACTTTTGATAAATTTGATTGTTTAGATATGAGTGATTTATTAGTATTTAGTTTTTTGCCGGTAGATAAAAAGATTAAGACTTATAATTTAATAGAACCGGTGGAAGTAAAATCACCTTTAGGAATATATTTAAGTGAACTGGGATTTACCCAAGCAAGAATTGCTGAATCAGAAAAATATCCGCACGTAACATATTTTTTTGATGGTGGATTTGATGGTAAAATTAATGGTTGTGATAAATTTCATATACCATCACCTGATGTTGCTACATATGATTTAAAACCAGAAATGAGTTGTGTTGAAGTAACTAAAAAAGTGGTTAATGCTATGAATAATGATTATGATTTTATTTTAGTTAATTTTGCTAATCCAGATATGGTGGGACATACAGGAAATTTGGATGCAACTATTAGAGCTTGTAGTGCAATTGATTTATGTTTAGGTAAATTGCTAGAAAAAGCTGATGAAAACTTTTATAAAGTAATTTTACTTGCTGATCATGGTAATGCTGATACAATGATTAATGAAGATGGTAGTATTTGTACAACTCATACTACAAGTTTAGTGCCATTTATTATATGTGATGGAAAAGTTAAATTAAAAACAAGTGGTAGTTTAGTAAATGTAGCTCCAACAATACTTGATTATATGGATATTGCAGTTCCTAAAGATATGGAAGGAACAGAATCGTTATTGATTGAAGAATAAGAAAAAGACTTTTTTAACGAAGTCTTTTTCTTATTAGTGATTTACTAGGTTTTAATGAAGAATAATCCCGAGTATGTAATACTTGTTTGGCTTTTTGTTTTCTTTTTATTATGTCAGGACTTTTTCCGCGATAACAAGTTTCATCTCTATCTAAATCAAAAGCATAATTATCAATTTTACCAAAATCTAACGAATCTTTTTCAATGTCGATTTCTTCATATGATGGCTCTTCTTTAAATTGTTTAATCATCGTACCCTCCCTAATTGCATTATATAATAATTGATATGATTTGTCTATATATTTAATGTACTTATTATTTTACATTATAAAAAAATAACATCTTCTCAATTGGATTTATCACTCGGGTGTGATTAATTGATAACAAAAATTGTAATAACATATGCTTTTAAATGAGTTTTATTTTTATAAAAATTAAAATTGAATTTACTAATATATGAAACATATAAGTTATAATTGTTGATAATCATAAAGGAATTTTATAATTTTTTACATTATTTATTTTGTTAATAACATTAGTTTCCTTTTAGTTTTGTGAAAATTTTTTGAAAAAAATGCAAATTTATGGTTGCATTCCATAGAATTTAATGGTATTATTGTTTATGTATGACTGCGTTGATGTGCAAGGTTACTGATACACTAGGGTAAGTTGGTAAAGAAATATGGTGAATTAGAGAACTTGTGCGGAGTATGTCTATACTAGATATAGGCGAAAGGAGGACATGTCAGATGTCAAGTACAAAAGTGAGAATCAATTTAAAAGCTTATGATCATCGTTTACTCGATGTTGCTGCTGGAAAAATTGTGGAAACTGTTAAAAGAACTGGTGGCGAAATTTCTGGTCCCGTACCTTTACCAACAGAAATTGAAAAAGTTACAGTATTAAGAGCAGTACATAAATATAAGGATGCAAGAGAACAATTTGAAAGAAGAACTCATAAGAGATTAATTGATATCAAAAATCCTAGTAAGGAAACAGTTGATGCATTAACTCACCTAGATTTACCAAGTGGTGTTGATGTAAATATTAAATTATAAGAAAGAAAGGAATTAGAATTATGAAAGGAATCTTAGGACGCAAAGTTGGAATGACTCAAGTATTTACTAAAGATGGTAAGCTTATTCCTGTTACAGTTGTAGAAGTTGAACCTAATGTAGTAATGCAAGTTAAAACTCCAGAAAAAGATGGATATAGTGCAATTCAACTTGGCGTGTTTGAAAAAAGCGAAAAGAAAGCAAATAAGGCTGAAGCTGGAAGAGCTAAAGCTGCAAATACTACTCCTAAGCGCTTCTTAAAAGAAATAAGAGATGTAGAAGCCAGTTACAATGTTGGTGATGCTGTAGGAGCAAGTATTTTTGAAATTGGTGATGTTGTTGATGTAACTGGTGTTACAAAAGGTAAAGGTTTCCAAGGGGTAATTAAGAGACATAATCAATCTCGTGGACCTATGACTCATGGATCACATTACCACAGAAGACCTGGATCTTTAGGAACAATGTTACCAAAAAGAGTATTAAAGGGTAAAAAATTAGCAGGACACATGGGTGTTGATACTGTTACTATTCAAAATCTAGAAATTATTGAAGTAAACGAAGCAGAAAATTATATCTTAGTTAGTGGAAATGTTCCAGGAGCTAAAAATTCATTAGTGTTAATTAAATCAGCAGTTAAAAATTCTCGTAAGAAAGATCCAAAAGAAATCTTAACTTATGAAACAGTTGTTGATGAAGTTGAAGAAGTTGCTTTAGAAGATGCACAAAATGCTGAAGCAGTAGAAGCTACTACTGAAGAAGTAGTGGAAACTGAAGCAGAAGAAGTTAAAACTGAAGATACAGCTGAGTCTGCTGAAGAAAGCAAATAATTGCTTAGAAAGGATTAAATATGACAAAGATAAGTGTTAAGAATCTAAATGGTGAAAAAGTTAAAGATTTAACATTAACAGATAGCATTTGGAATATCGAAATTAATGAAGACTGTCTTAAGAAAATGATTCGTTTACAACTTGATGCTACTCGTCAAGGAACTAGAAAAACTAAGAATAGAAGTGAAGTTTCTGGTGGTGGAAGAAAGCCATGGAGACAAAAAGGAACCGGTCGTGCTCGTCAAGGTAGTACAAGAGCTACTCAATGGGTAGGCGGCGGAATACCTTTTGGTGTAAGTCCTAGAGATTATACATTTAAAATTAATAAGAAAGAAAGAGTTATTGCTCTAAAGAGCGCTCTATCTAGTAAAGTACAAGAAAAAGCATTAGTAGTAGTTGATAATTTCAATATGGAATCTACTAAAACTAAAGATGCTTTAAAAGTTCTTGAAAATTTAAAACTTGATAATAAAATATTATTTGTTACAAGTGATGATGCTGAAAATCTATATTTAGCAGTTCGTAATTTACCAAATGTATTAGTAATCTATGCTGATGAAGTAAATTGCTATGATTTAGTAAATGCTGATGTTGTTGTTATGGATGAAGCAGCAGTAAACAAATTAGAGGAGGTGCTTAAATAATGAAGCATTATTCAGATATTATTATTGCACCAGTTATTACCGAAAAATCTATGGCAAATAGACAAAATAATGTTTATACTTTTAAAGTAGTTAAAGATGCAACTAAAACTGATATAAAGAAAGCTGTTGAAGAAGCGTTTAAAGTAAGTGTTAAAAGTGTTAATACATTAAATACTAAATCAAAAAGAAGAAGAGTTGGAAGATACTCTGGAAGAACTAAAACTTATAAAAAAGCTATTGTTACTTTAGCCGAAGGTTCTTCTATAGAAATGTAAGGTAGGTGGAATTTATGGCTATTAAACATTATAAACCAACAACTAATGGCAGAAGAGGCATGAGTACTCTTGCAAATGAGGAAATAACTACTAGTATTCCAACTAAATCATTATTAAAGAAATCTAGTAAAACTGGTGGTAGAAATAATCAAGGTAAAATGACAGTTCGCCATATTGGTGGTGGAGCTAAAAGAAAATATCGTGTAATCGATTATAAAAGAGAAAAAACAGGTGTAACTGGTCGTGTTGCAACAATTGAATACGATCCAAATAGAACAGCAAATATTGCCCTAATCAATTATCGTGATGGCGAAAAAAGATACATCATCGCTCCAAATGGCCTAAAGGTTGGAGATATAATTGAAAATGGCGAAGGCGCTGATATTAAAGTAGGTAATGCCCTACCTTTAATGAACATTCCGGTTGGTACTGTAGTTCATTGTATTGAACTAAAACCAGGTAAAGGAGCAGAACTTTGTCGTAGTGCTGGAGCTAGTGCGCAAATACTAGGACGCGAAGGAAAATATGTAATGATCCGTTTACAATCTGGAGAAACTAGATTAGTACTTGGAAATTGTATTGCTACAATTGGTGTTGTAGGAAATGAAGATAGTAAACTAGTAAACCTTGGTAAAGCTGGAAGAAAAAGACATATGGGTATTAGACCTACTAACCGTGGTTCAGTAATGAACCCTAATGATCACCCACATGGCGGTGGTGAAGGTCGTGCTCCAGTAGGACGCAAGAGCCCAATGACACCTTGGGGTAAACCTGCACTTGGTGTTAAAACTCGTAAGAGCAAAAAGAAAAGTGAAAAGCTTATTGTAAGTAGGAAGAAAAAATAGGAGGGTACTATGGCAAGAAGTTTGAAAAAAGGACCATTTGTTGATGAATCATTAATGAAGAAGGTTCAAGAAATGAATAAAAATAATAAGAAAACTGTTATTAAGACTTGGTCAAGAAGATCTACTATTTTTCCTGACTTTGTAGGTCATACAATAGCGGTTCATAATGGAAAAGATTTTATACCAGTATATATTACTGAAGACATGGTAGGACATAAACTTGGAGAATTTTCACAAACTCGTAAGTTTACTGGCCATGCAGGAAATAAATAGGAGGTAACATGGAAGCATATGCAATTCATAAAAACGCTTTAATTAAACCTAGACTTGCGCGCATGACTATGGATTTAATTAGAGGTAAAGATGTTGAAACTGCAAGAGGAATTCTTGAAAACACTAACACTAAAGCTAGTAGATTAATACTTAAAGTTTTAAATTCTGCTGTAGCTAATGCTGTAAATAATAATGGGGCGAGTGTTGCAGATTTAAGAGTTAGTGAATGCTATATTAATCCAGGACCTATTTATAAAAGAATTAAATTTGCAAGTCGTGGTAATGTAGATCGTCACGATAAAAGAAGTAGTCACATTACAGTTTGTGTAAGTGATACTGCGAAGGGAGTAAAATAGTATGGGACAAAAAGTAAATCCAATAGGATATCGTCTTGGTGTTAATAAGGACTGGGAATCAAAGTGGTATTCGAAGAGTGACTATGCTAAATATTTAAATAATGATATTAAAATCAGAGAATATTTAGAAAAAAATCTTAAAGATGCTGCTATTGCTAGTGTAATTATTGAACGTAAGAAAGATAGATGTGAAGTTACTATTTATACTGCTAAACCAGGTGTAATAATTGGTCGTGGTGGAGAAGATATTGAAAAATTAAGAAATAAACTTAAAAAACTTGTTGGTGAAGAAATCTACATCAACATTGTGGAAGAAAAGAAACCAGATTTAAATGCTAAATTAGTAGCTATGAATATAGCTAACCAAATTGCTGCTAGAGCTCCGTTTAGATCAGCTCAAAAAAGAGCTATTAAAAATGTTTTAAAAGCGGGAGCAAAAGGATGTAAAACAAGTGTATCAGGAAGACTTGGAGGAGCAGAAATGGCAAGAACTGAAGGTTATACTGAAGGAACTGTGCCACTACATACAATTAGAGCAGATGTAGATTATGCTACTGCTGAAGCTGATACAACTTATGGAAAAATCGGTGTTAAAGTTTGGATTTATAAAGATGAAATTCTTCCTGCAAAAAAAATGAAGGGAGCTGATAAAAATGTTGATGCCCAAAAGAACTAAATATCGTAAGAGTCATAGAATAAGTTATGATGGCCATGCCAAAGGTAATACAGAATTACATTTTGGTGATTACGGTTTACAAGCAACTGAAGGTGGCTGGATATCAGCTAGACAAATTGAAGCAGCTCGTATTGCAATGACCCGTTTTATGAAACGTGGTGGAAAAGTATATATCAATATTTTCCCACATATGCCAAGAACTAAAAAACCTTTAGAAACTCGTCAAGGTAAAGGTAAAGGTAATGTTGAAGAATGGGTAGCAGTTGTAAAAAATGGTAAGATTATGTTTGAAGTTAGTGGAGTATCTGAAGAAATTGCTCGTGAAGCTCTTAGACTTGCTTCTCATAAATTATCAGTTAAATCAAAATTTGTTAAAAAAGATGTAAAGGATGGTGATTCTCTTGAAAATTGAAGATTTAAGAAAATTATCCGATGAAGAATTAAATAAAAAAATAATCGAAACAAAAGAAGAATTATTCACAAAAAGAATGCAACAAGCAAATGGTACATTAGAAAAACCAGCTGAACTTAGAATGTTAAGAAGAGATGTTGCAAGAATGAAAACAATCTTGAAAGAAAGAGAACTAAATGGAGGTAATAAATAATGACTGAAGCAAAACATGAATTAGTTGGTAGAGTTGTAAGTTGCTCTAATAATAAGACTATTACAGTAAACGTAGAAACTTCTAAAAAACATCCTTTATACAAAAAACAAGTTAAATATTCTAAGAAATATGCAGCGCATGATGAAGCAAATGAAGCTAAAGTAGGAGATACAGTAAGAATTAGAATGACTAGACCATTATCTAAAACTAAAAGATATGAACTTGTCGAAATTCTAAGTAAAGCTGTTATCCTTTAGGAGGTATTATTATGGTAATGCAAGAAAGTAGACTTAAAGTTGCTGATAATAGCGGAGCTAGAGAAATACTTGTAATTAGAGTTATGGGTGGATCTAAAGTTAAATATGCTAATATCGGTGATGTAGTAGTTGGAACTGTAAAAAAAGCTATTCCTAATAGTCCAGTAAAAAAAGGAAAAGTTGTTAAAGCTGTAATTGTTAGAACTGCCCAAGGCGTAAGAAGAAATGATGGTTCTTATATAAAATTTGATGACAATGCATGTGTTTTAATTAAAGATGATAAATCTCCAGTTGGAACTCGTGTACTTGGTCCAGTAGCTAGAGAATTAAGAGAAAAAGATTATATGAAGATCGTATCTCTTGCTAGCGAAGTATTATAGGAGGCAAAAATGAAGGTTAAAGTTAATGATACAGTTTTAGTAATTACTGGAGAAGACAAGGGTAAGCAAGGCAAAGTAATTAGAACATTAAAAAAAGAAGGAAAAGTAGTTGTTGAAGGTGTAAATATTGTTAAAAAACATAGTAAACCTAGAACTACAAATGATAAGGGTGGAATTTTTGAAATTGAAGCTCCAATTCATGTATCTAATGTTAAAGTAATTACTGAAGCCCAAGCTAAAGAAATTAAGAAAGCTGAAAAAGCCCAAGAAAAGAAAGAAAAAGTAGAAGCTAAAGAAGAAAAGAAGGAAACTAAAAAAACTTCTAAAACAGCTTCTCGGAAAGCGAGTAAGTAGTTATGAGTAATTTTAAAGAAAAATATACTAAAGAAATAGTTCCAGAATTAATGAAAGAATTCGGATATACTTCAGTTATGCAAGTACCAAAATTAGAAAAAATTATTGTTAATATTGGTGCTGGTGAAGGAAGTAAAGATGAAAAGTTTATAACAGCAGCAGTAAATGACTTAACTAAAATTACTGGTCAAAAACCTGTTGTTACAAAAGCTCGTAAGTCAATCGCTGGATTTAAAATAAGAGAAGGTCAACCTGTTGGTGTAAAAGTAACTTTAAGAGGTGAAAATATGTATTATTTCTTTGAAAAGTTAGTTAAAATTGGCCTTCCTCGTGTAAGAGATTTCCGTGGAGTATCTGCTCATTCATTTGATGGCCATGGTAATTATACTTTAGGTATCAAAGAACAATTAATATTCCCAGAAATTGAATATGATGATGTTGTTAAAGTTCGTGGTATGGATATCGTGTTCGTAACAACTGCAAAGAGCAATGAAGAAGCTAAAAGTTTACTTAAAGGCTTTGGAATGCCTTTCAAGAATTAAGGAGGACTTATGGCAAAGAAAAGTATGATAGTAAAAAACAAAAGAACACCTAAGTTTAGTACTCGTGCTTACACTAGATGTAATCGTTGTGGAAGACCTCATGGAGTATTAAGAAAATATGGTATTTGCAGAATTTGTTTTAGAGAACTAGCAAATGAAGGTAAATTACCTGGTGTTAAGAAATCTAGTTGGTAAGGAGGAATAAAATGTTTGTACAAGATAAAATAGCAGATATGTTAACTCGTATTCGTAATGCTAATCAAATGAAATACGCAACAGTTGAAGTTATAGGTACAAAAATGACTCTTGGTATTGCAGAAATACTTAAAAGAGAAGGTTTTATTGCAGATTATACTTATGAAAAGAATAGTAATGGCGATAAACTTACATTAACTTTAAAGTATGGACCTAAGAAAGAAAGAGTTATTACTGGACTTAAAAGAATTAGTAAATCTGGTTTAAGAGTTTATGCTAAAGTTGATGAACTTCCTCATGTACTAAATGGACTAGGTATTGCTATAATTTCAACTTCTGAAGGTTTAATGACTGATAAGGAAGCTAGAGCTAAGGGACTAGGAGGTGAAGTACTTGCCTATATTTGGTAAGGAATTATGAGTAGAATTGGTGAAAGAAAACTAACTATCCCTGAA
>CALVKF010000035.1 GCA_944332555.1 uncultured Bacilli bacterium | reverse complement strand
TAGGAGGTGAAGTACTTGCCTATATTTGGTAAGGAATTATGAGTAGAATTGGTGAAAGAAAACTAACTATCCCTGAAGGTGTAACTGTTAGTGTTGATGGAAATAATGTTACTGTAAAAGGTCCTAAAGGAGAATTAAGTTATACATTTAGTAATCTAATTAATGTTGAAGTTGTTGATAATACTGTATTAACTAAACAAGTTAAGGAAAGCAAAAAAGCTAATATGATGCAAGGAACTACTAATTCATTAATTAATAATATGATTATTGGTGTACACACAGGTTTTTCTAAAGGATTAGAAGCAGTTGGTGTTGGATATCGTTTTAATGTTAGTGGTAATAAAATTACTGTTAATGCTGGATATTCTCACCCAGTAGTAGTTGAAGCTCCTAGTGACTTATCTGTTACTAGTGAATCAAATACTGAAATTACAATTCATGGAATTGATAAGCAAAAAGTTTCTGAATTTGCGGCGAATATTCGTAAGATAAGAGAACCAGAACCTTATAAAGGTAAAGGTATTCGTTATAAAGATGAACATGTTCGTCGTAAAGAAGGTAAGAAAGCGGCTTAGGGAAGGAGTATAGGAAATGATTAAAAAAGAAGCGAGAAATGTTGCAAGAGTTAGAAGACACGTTAGAGTTCGTAAGAATATAACGGGCACTAAAGAATGTCCAAGACTTAATGTATTTAGATCAAATAAAGGAATTTATGCTCAAGTTATTGATGATGTAATAGGAACAACCCTAGCAAGTTCTTCAAATTTAGAATTAAAAATTAAAAATGGTGGTAATATTGAAGCTGCTAAAGCAGTAGGAAAAGATATTGCTGAAAAATGTTTAAAATTAAAAATTAAAAATGTCGTATTTGACCGTGGTGGATATCAGTATCATGGTAGAGTTTCAGCCCTTGCTGATGCAGCAAGAGAAGCAGGATTAGAATTTTAGGAGGTAACATGAGAAAAGATAATAAATTTGAAAATAAGAAAAATTTACTTGAAGAAAAAGTTATTTCAATAACTCGTGTAACTAAAGTTACCCAAGGTGGAAGACACTTCCGTTTTTCTGCAACTGTTGCTGTTGGAAATAGAAAAGGACTAGTTGGTATTGGTAGCGGTAAAGCTAATGAAGTACCTGAAGCAATTAAAAAAGCAATTCAAGCTGCTAATAAAAATGTATGTAGAGTTGCCCTAAAAGATAACAGAACTGTTCCACATGAAATGATGGCTAAAGTTGGTAGATCTGTTGTATTAATCAAACCTGCTAAAGAAGGTCGTGGTATCATTGCTGGTGGAGCTGCCAGAGCTGTTTTAGAACTAGCTGGTGTTAAAGATATTGTTGCTAAATCACTTGGATCTAATACTCAAGTAAATGTTGCTAAAGCAACACTTGATGCATTGAAGGCCCAAAGAACACCAGAACATATTGCTGAACTTCGTGGCAAGAAAGTTGAGGAATTATAATATGAGATTAGAAAATTTACCAAAAAGTAAAGAAACTAAAGTTTCTAAAAGAGTAGGCCGTGGACCAGGATCTGGTATGGGTAAAACTGCCACTCGTGGTGAAAACGGTCAAAAATCAAGAAGTGGTGCATCAATTCCTGCATGGTTCCAAGGTGGACAAACTCCACTTCATAGAAGAATCCCAATCAGAGGATTTAATAATAAAAATTTTGCAACTAAATTTGCTGTAATTAATCTAGCAGATTTAGAAAAGTACTTTAATGATGGTGATACTGTAACACCAGAAATTCTTAAAGAAAGAAAAATGATTAAAAAACAACTTAATGGAGTAAAAGTTTTAGCAAATGGTGAACTTACTAAAAAGTTAACAGTTAAAGCTCACAGATTCTCTAGTAAAGCTGTTACAAAAATTGAAAATTCCGGTGGCAAAGCTGAGGTGATTTAGATGTTTCGTGGGTTTTCCCAACTTTTTAGTAAAGCTAATAAAGATTTAAGAAAAAGAATTTATTTTACCATTTTTTGTCTAGGAATATTTTGTTTAGGTAGTGCTATTACTATTCCTTGGGCATCCCGAGTATATGATGAGTTAGGATTTTTAGAAATATTTAATATTATGAGTGGTGGAGGTCTTCGTAATTTTGCGATTTTTGGCCTTGGTGTATCTCCATATATTACTGCATCAATCATAACCCAATTACTCCAAATGGATATAATTCCATATTTTAAGGATTTAAAAGAACAAGGATATGTAGGTAGACAAAAGATTAATAAAATTACTAGATATTTAGGTATTATAATAGCATTTATTCAAGCTTATGTAATGTGTGTGTTCTTTATGAATGGTAGTGATATCTTCACAATGCTTAAGACCTCACTAGTTATGACTGCTGGTACTGCCTTCTGTTTATGGATGGGAGACCAAATTACTAGTAAAGGTTTAGGTAATGGTCAATCAATGCTAATCATGGCAGGTATTATCATGAGTATGCCAAGTGTCTTTACTGGGGCATATGATGGATTTATCACGGCTGATACATACAGCTTAGGCTTAGGTATTTTCTTCTTTATTCTGTTTGTTATTTCATATATCCTTATAATTGTAGGTATTATATGGATACAACTAGCAGAAAGACGAATACCTATTCAATACGCAAATAGAAGTACTAGTGCTTATGGGGCACAACAAAGTTTTTTACCAATTAAAATAAATTCCGCAGGTGTTATTCCCGTAATATTTGCCCAAATACTTATTACGATACCTGCAACAATAGTTAATATTATTGGTAATGAAAGAGCTATTAATTTTGTTAATACTTATATAAATTATGATACATTTACAGGATTTATTTTATACATAATCTTAATAATGTTCTTTGGATATTTTTATACATTTATGCAAATGAATCCTGATGAAATGAGTAAAAACCTAAATAAAAGAGGTGGATACATTCCAGGAATTAGACCAGGAGAAGATACATCAAAGTATATTAGTAATACTTTAGGTAAGTTAACATTCACAGGTAGTTTATTCCTAGTAGTGTTATCTGCTATACCAATAGTATTCTCAATGATTTTTGATCTTCCATCAACCGTATCAATCGGTGGAACTGGAATATTAATCGTTGTTGGAGTTGCTATTGAAACATATAAACAAATTGAAAGTAGTTTAGTAAGCCGTAGTTATGCGGCGAAAAGAAAGAGGCTAAAATGAAAAATATAATATTTATTGCTCCACCAGCTGCTGGTAAAGGAACTCAAAGTAATATGTTAAAAGAAAAATTAGGATATAACCATATTTCTACTGGAGATATGCTAAGAGAAGCTATTAATTCTGGTAGCGAAATAGGTGCGGAAGTAAAAAATATTATAGATAAAGGAGAACTTGTTAGTGATGATTTAATTATAAAGCTAGTTAAAGATAAACTTACAAGTTTGAAAGGAAAACCATTTATTTTAGATGGTTTTCCTAGGACTCTTAATCAAGCTGAATCTTTAGATAAAATCTTAACAGACGATTATATTGTGATTTATCTAGATTTAGATGAAGATGAAGCTATAAAAAGAATTACAGGTAGACTTACTTGTAATTGTGGAAAATCTTATAATGTTAATATAGATAAACTTAAACCAAAAGTGGATGGTATTTGTGATAATTGTGGAAGTATTCTAATAAAAAGAGATGATGATAATGTTGAATCATTCAAAGTAAGATTTAAAACATTTTTAGACAATACTGATTCTATATTAAAATATTATGAAGATAAAGAAAAATTAATTAAAATAGATGTTAATAAAGATGTACAAGATATATTTAAAAGTATCTTAGAGGTAATTAATGATTAGTATTAAAAGTGCAAGAGAAATTGAGTTAATGCGAGAAGCCGGAGAGAAAAATATTCTTTGCTTTAAGACATTAGAAAAACATATTAAACCAGGAATCACAACTGATAAAATAAACAAGATAGTTGAAGACTTTCTAAAGAAAAATGATTGTATTTCAGGAACTTTAGGTTTTGAAGGATATCCCAAAAGTGTCTGTGTATCAGTAAATGATGAAGTGGTACATGGAATACCTGGAGGTAGAGTACTTAAAGATGGTGATATTGTCTCAGTTGATTTAGTATTATCATATAAAGGCTATCATGCTGATGCTACTAGAACATATATTATAGGTAATGTTCCAGAAAAGGTGAGAGCATTAGTTGAAGATACCAAAGGTGCTTTTTATGCCGGAGTAAGCCAAGTTAAAGAAGGAGCTCGCATTAGAGATATTTCTATGGCAGTTGAAGAATATGCCCATAGTCATGGCTTATCAGTTGTTGAAGAACTAGTTGGCCATGGAATTGGTACAAATATGCATGAAGAACCAGATGTTCCAAATTTTGATAATCATAATATGACAAAATTAAAAGCTGGTATGACAATATGTATTGAACCAATGCTTAATTTAGGAACTAAACATGTATATGTTGCTGATGATGATTGGACAGTTAAAACTGCTGATGGCGCATATGCGGCGCATTATGAAAATACAGTCTTAGTTACAAAAGACGGATATGAAATATTAACAGGAGAATAAAAAATGGAAAAAAAAGAAAATGGTAAAAAAGATAAAATTGAATTAGAAGGTAAAGTTATTGAAGTTTTAAAAGGTAATGATTACTTAGTAGAACTTCCTAACGGGCATACTGTAAAAGCCTACGTCTCTGGTAAAATGCGTATGAATATGATTCGTATTCTACCAGGTGATAAAGTTACAGTAGAAGTATCAATTTATGATTTAGAACGTGGGATAATAAAATGGAATAATAGATAAGGAGTGAAATTATGAAAGTTAGACCAAGTGTAAAGAAAATCTGTAAGAAATGTAAAATTGTCAGAAGAAAAGGAAAAGTTAGGGTTATTTGTGAAAATCCTAAACATAAACAAGTTCAAGGTTAAAGGAGGATTATATGGCAAGAATTAAAAATATTGAACTACCAGGTGAAAAACATACTTGTATTGGTTTAACAGCAATCTATGGTATAGGTAGAAGTTTGGCTTTAACTATATGTGAAGATGCTAAAGTTGAACCAACAAAAAAAATTAAAGATTTGACAGAAGATGAAATTGCTAAATTACGTAAAGAAGTAGATAAGTATGTAGTTGAAGGTGATCTTCGTCGTGATGTTCAAATGAATATTAAAAATAAAATGGAAATTAATTGTTATCAAGGTATTAGACACAAAAAAGGTCTACCTGTTAGAGGTCAAAGAACAAGTAGAAATGCTAAAACTCGTAAAGGTAGAGGAAAAGTAGTAGCTAATAAAAAGAAAGTAGGTAAGTAATATGGCATATAATAGAAGAAAAAGAAAAGTTAAGAAAAATATTCCTGAAGCAGAAGCACATATTCATTCAACTTATAACAATACAATAGTTACTATTTGTGATAAAGATGGTAATGCAATAAGTTGGTCTTCTGCTGGTCGTATTGGTTATAAAGGATCAAAGAAGAAAACTCCATTTGCTGCAGGCTTAACTAGTGAAGCAGCAGCTGCAGCAGCTATTGAAGCTGGAGTTAAAAAAGTAGATGTTTATGTTAAAGGCCTTGGACCAGGAAGAGAAAATGCAATTAGATCACTACAAACTGCTGGATTAGAAATCACAAGTATTGTTGATGAAACACCTATTCCTCATAATGGATGCCGTCCACCAAAAAGACCTAGAAATTAATTAAAGAAAGGAACGATTTTATGATTAAATTTGAAAAACCAGACTACAAAATTACAGAAGCACAAGAAAGTAATCACTTTGCAAAATTTGAACTTGAACCCCTAGAAAGAGGTTTTGGTACAACTATAGGTAATGCTTTAAGAAGAGTATTATTATCAAGCCTTCCAGGAAGTGCTGTTACCACTGTTAAAATTGATGGAGTAATGCATGAATTTCAAAAAATTGAAGGTGTTGTTGAAGATGTTACAAGTATTGTTCTTGCATTAAAGAAATTAGTTGTAAAAAATCATACTGAAGAAGTTAAAACTTTAAGACTTACAAAATCAACTGAAGGACCTGTAACAGCAGCTGATATTGAAAAGAATGCTGATGTAGAAATTATGAACCCAGACTTAGTTATTTGTAACCTAGTTAAAGGTGGTAAAATCAGTATGGAAATGACTGTTAATAATGGTCGTGGATATGTAACAGCAGCTGAAAATAAAGTAAAACTTAATGAAAATAAAATTGGTATTATCGCAATAGATTCTTCATATTCACCAATTGAACTTGTTAAATATGAAGTATTAGATACTCGTGTTGGTCAAGATGAATCATATGATAAATTAGTTATGGAAGTATCAACTAATGGATCTATGTTACCAGAAGAAGCTATGTCTTTAGCGGCTAAAATCTTAATTGAACACTTTAATATAGTTGCTGATTTAAATTCAATAAGTGATATTACAGGTATAATGCAAGAAAAGAAAGTTGATAACATGACTAAGACACTTGAAACTCCAATTGAAGAAGTAGAATTCTCAGTTAGAGCTTACAACTGTTTAAAAAGAGCTGGTATTCATACTGTTCAAGATTTAGTTAATAAAAAAGAATCAGAAGTTACTAAGATCAGAAACTTAGGTAAGAAGTCTCTAAAAGAAGTTCTTGATAAAGTTGCTGAATTAGGACTATCATTTAAGGAGTAGAATATGAAATATAGAAAATTAGGAAGAGAAACAAGAATTAGAAGAAGCATCCTTGCTGGTTTAACTAAAGATTGCTTAAACTATGGTTATGTAGTTACTACTGAAGCGCGTGCTAAAGAAGTAAGAAAATTTGTTGATAAAATGATTACTTATGGCAAAGATGGATCACTAGTAGCTCGTCGTAAAGCTTTAGCATTCTTACATAATGACAAAGATGTTGTTAGTAAAGTATTTGATGAACTAGCAAAAACTTATGAAACAAGAAACGGTGGTTATACAAGAATCATTAAACTTAATGAACGCCGTGGTGATGATGCTCTAGAAGTTAGACTTGAATTAGTAAAATAGGTTAACAAATATTGTTAATCTTTTTATTTTGTTATATAATATAAGATATGGAGGTAATAAAAATGAATGAACAATTAAGTATTTTAGAACAAAGTATAAGAGAGTTAAGAGAATCAATGCTTATTAATAGTTTAACAAATGTAGCTAATAGTGAGATGTATCCCTTAGAAGCAAGACAAGATGCTGCTAGAAGAGTTCAAACTCTTTTAGGATTAGCTCAAAGCCAAAATTTTGTAGAAGAACAAAATTTACCAAATAATATTGTTAGATAATGGTTGACAAATAGTAATTTGTATGATATATTATATATGGAAGTCAAAAATGGTAATACATTTTTATGTGGGGGGCGTCTTAGTGAGGCCGCCCTAATTTTTATTTTTTAATATAAAACCGATTCCATTTGAGAATCGGTTTTATGCTTATAAAAGAGGGTTTAAATAAATGAAGTGTATTGGAAGTATTAACAGAAAATCCTTATTATATAAAACTGGTGTAGAATATGGAGATTATACAGTAAATCATGTTCAAGGTTGTTTTCATGGTTGTCTTTATCCATGTTATGCTATGATGATGGCTAAAAGATTTGGTACTGTAAAAAACTATGATGAATGGATTAAACCTAAAGTAGTTGATAATGCAATAGAATTATTGGAAAAAGAATTACCAAAATTAAAAGATAAAATCAAAAGTGTTCAATTATGTTTTACTACTGACAATCTGAAGATATAAAAGAACTATCAATTAGTATTTTAAAATTAATTAATAGCTATAATATTCCTTGTACTGCTTTAACTAAAGGAGTATTACCAAAAGAACTAGTAGATTTAAGTAAGGAAAATAGTTATGGTATTACTTTAATTTCTCTAAATGAATCATTTAGAGAAATTATGGAGTCGGGGTCAGCTCCATATAAAGAAAGAATAGCTAGTTTAAAATATCTTCATGATAATGGATGTAAAACTTGGGTTAGTATTGAACCTTATCCAACTCCAAATTTTGTAGACCAAAATTTGGATGATATCTTAAATGCTGTAGCATTTACAGATAAAATAATTTTTGGTAGATTACATTATAATAAAAAAGTATCAGAATATAAAGATTATAAGAAGTTTTATAATAATATGGCAAATAAAGTAATTGAATTTTGTAATAAAAATAATATAGAATATCATATTAAAAATAAAACAATAACACCATAAATATTTGTTTTTACACTTGTTTGAAAAAGTTCCTCGAATTTCAACCAAAACAACTCAAAAGTCCCTCGAATTTCGACCAAAATGGCAAAAAAGTGGGTCGAATTTCGACCAAAATGTTGATTTTTTGGCATACTTCTGGGAAATATTAATTATGTATAATAATTAATATTTAATCCATATTATATATGGAGGAAAATGTTTATGAAAAATGCACAATGTGATAGTTGTAAGGATGCCAAATTTGGAGTAGCTTATATTGATCCAGATAGTGGCATATTATGTAGTAAAATTGATACAGATATGGAACTTCCTAAGGGTAAGAAAATACTTGCTCCAAAAATATGTACTAAATGTGGAACAACAGAATGGAAAACTATTGATAATTAAAATAACTAGAAGCATTTGTTTCTAGTTATTTTTAAATGAAAAATTCTAATAATGCAATTTATGCCTTAAAATCAGGGCTTAAATATCATTTTTTCACATTTTCCGGAGCTTTTTAGCTTTATTTTTCACATTTTCCGGGCTATTTTGAAGCAAAATTTCACATTTTCCTTAAATTTAAATATAAATTATATATAAAACAACTCCTTATTTTTATCTAAATTAATAATATCAAAAAAGTTTTGTTTTATCAAGTTTAAAGGACAATAGGTGTAGCAAGTATGTTACATCTATTTTTATGGTTTTTAAAAACTGTCCGTAGATGAATAGAGTGAACTGATGGCGAGGAAACAAGCTTGTCTACGCACCGCAGGTGCGAGGCCAAGCGAAATTTCGTCTAGAAGTCTGCGACGAAGTTGTAGGTTTCTAGGTGTTGCATGGAGTAGTAATGGAATGTGTAGTTAAGATATATAAACATGGTAAGTTTTATAATGTATATGGTAATGATGCAATAGTTGTGAGTGTACTAACTAATTATAAAGTAATTAATAATAGATTAGGTTTTCCTATAAGTATGATTAATAAAGTTATAGGATTGCTTCATAGAAATAAGATTAGTTATATAGTATTTGATAAAGATAATATAATAAGAAAATATAAAGGTATAAATAAAATATATAAATGTATTTTGGATAAATGTGAAAATCAATAGAACATCTATTGGTTTTTAAATTTAATATAAAAAAATTTATAAAAGTATTTCAAAATATTAGTAATATATGATAAAATAGAGTAGTACGAAGAGGTGTGCTGTATTATGGCTAAAATTATATCGCTTGTTAATCAAAAGGGTGGTGTTGGTAAAACTACCACTAGTATTAATTTATCCGCGGCTTTAGGGAAATTAGGTAAAAAAGTACTTATAATAGATATGGATCCCCAAAGTAATGCTACAACTGGCTTGGGTCTTAATTCCAATGATTTTAAGTGTGATGTTTATGAACTTATTACTGGAAGATGCGAAGTTAAGAATGCAATTAAGAAGACTAAGTTTCAAAATTTAAGTATTATACCTGCAACAATTAATTTAGCAGGTGTTGATGTTGAGTTTGTCAAAAAAATGCTTGAAGATAAAACATTTGAGCAAAATAGTCAATTAAAATTAAAATTAGATGAAATAAAAGATAATTATGATTATATTATCATTGATTGTCAACCATCACTTGGATTAGGTACTATGAATGCATTAGTTGCTAGTGATAGTGTAATAATACCAGTGCAATGTGAATTCTTTGCTCTTGAAGGTATTACACAACTACTTAATTCTATTATCATGGTACAAAATGGAATGAACCCTAATTTAAGGATTGAAGGAGTACTTCTTACAATGCTTGATGGTAGAACTAATATTGGTTTAGAGGTTATTGAAGAAATTAGAAAGTATTTTAAAGATAAAGTATTTAATACAATTATACCAAGATTAGTTAGACTAGTTGAAGCCCCTTCTCATGGTAAACCAATCAATGAATATGATCCAATGAGTAGAGCAACTGAAGCCTATGCTAATCTTGCAAAGGAAGTGATAAGTAGAGATGGAAACTAAGAAAAAAGCTTTAGGGAAAGGTTTAGAACAATTATTTTCTAATTCAGTTATTGATTTTGATGGCTTTGAAAAAGATATTGTTGAAGAAAATGAAGGTAATGTTGTCGAAATCAATATTGATGATATTAGAAGTAATCCTTACCAACCAAGAAAAACTTTTGATACAGAATCTTTAAATGAACTAGCTAAATCTATCGCCGAATATGGGGTAGTGCAACCAGTAATAGTTAAGAAAAGTATTAAAGGGTATGAACTTGTTGCGGGGGAACGCCGAACTAAAGCTGCCAAAATTGCAGGTCTTAAAAAAATACCAGCAATAATTAAAGATTTTGATGATCAAGAAATGATGGAAATTGCTTTGATTGAAAATATTCAAAGGGAAGATTTAAATCCTATTGATGAAGCAACATCTATTAGTAATATCATTAAACTAAGGGGATATACTCAAGAAGAATTTGCATCAAAATTTGGTAAAAGTAGAACTTATGTAACTAATATACTTGGTTTACTTAAACTTCCTGATGAAGTTAAAAAACTAGTTGAAAAAAGAAATTTATCTATGTCTCATGCTAGAGTACTTAGTAAAATAGAAGATAGTGATTTAGTAGTTGAACTGGCTAAAAAAGTAATTACAGATAATTTAAGTGTTCATGATTTAGAAAAAATGAGTCAAGAAGAAAGACAAGTTACAAAAAATATAAGTCCTAAAAAGAAAAGTATTGATACTAAATATAGAATGTATGAAAATATATTAATGGATAAATTAAATCAAAAGGTTAGAGTAAGTAAAAATAAAATTGAAATATACTTTGATGGTATAGATGAATTAGAAGAATTATTAGAAAAGATGAACATTAAGTTTGAGGATGAATAATGAATATAATTGATTTTAATTTAAATGATGAAGTTATTATGAAAAAACAACATGCTTGTGGCACTAATTTATGGACTATTACAAGAAATGGGGCTGATATAAAACTGAAGTGCAACAACTGTGGTAGAGAAATACTTATGGATAGATTGGAGTTTATGCGAAAACTTAAAAAGGTGATTAAAAATGAAAAAACATCGAACTAAAGAAAGAATTGGGTTGCATCCAGTGATGATGCTCTTAGTGCTTTGTTTTGTAACTATTGTACTAAGTGGAATTTTAAGTTTCTTTGATGTTCAAGCTACTTATAATAGAGTTTCAACATTAACGGGAGAATATGTTGTTACAACTGAAGCTGTAACTTCTTTATTTAATTTAAGTGGTTTAAAATATATATTTACAACAACAGTATCTAGTTTTGCTAACTTTGTTGTACTTTCTCATTTAATTATTATATTATTAGGTATTGGAATAATGGTAAAAAGTGGTTTTTTAAAAACTGTTATTACGATGCTTACTAAAAAGATGAAAAAAACAACTGTTACCTATGTTTGGGTACTTATTTGTATACTTGCAAGTATTATGGGAGATCTTGCTTATATTATCTTTATACCTCTTGGAGCTCTACTTTTCCTTTATGGCAAAAGAAATCCCATGCTTGGTATAATCACTTCATTTGCATCTCTTACTTGTGGTAGTGCCCTAAGTGTATTTTTAACAAGTATTGATTCAAGCTTACTTGATTATACATTAGTTAATGCATATATATTTGATAGTAGTTATACTATTTCATCATTTGGCTATATCTTTGTTATGCTTGTAGGTATTATCTTACTTAGTTTAATTATTAGTAATATAGTAGAAAATATGGCTAAAAGAATGCCTAAGTATGAGTTTCCTGAGGAAGATATTGAAGATGAATTAGTTATTACTAAAAAGAAAATGCGGGGATTAATATTTTCTTTAGGTGCTGGTTTAATTTATTTGCTTATTTTTATTTATAATATTATTCCAGGACTACCATTCTCTGGTAATTTGCTAGATAATTCTCAAGAATTATATATTGATAAATTATTTAGTTATGATTCATTCTTCTCACAAGGCTTTGTCTTTGTTGTTGCGGTATTATTTGTATTACTTGGTTTATTTTATGGAATTGGAGCTAAAACAATAAAAAATAATAAAGAATTTGTTGATGCTTTAGGTCATTCTCTAAATGGTATTGGTAAAATTCTGGTTATGATATTTGCCGTTTCAACATTTATTAATATTTTTAAAGAAACAAATATTGGTAATGTAGTTGCAGCATCACTTGCTAATTTAATAAATAATTCTAACTTTAGTGGACTACCTATAAGTATATTATTATTTATTACATCAATTATTGTTACTTTTGTTGTACCTAGTCCAATAAGTGGTTGGTCAACACTGGCATCAACCGTACCAACACTTATGCAAGCTGGTGTAAGTCCCGAATTTGCTCAAGTTATATTTAGATTAGGTAATGCTGTATCGATTGGCCTAACTCCAGTGTTTGCTTACTTTATTGTTTATTTAGCATTTTTAGCTACTTATAATCAAAGTAGTAAGCCAGTTACTTTAAAAGATGCTATAAAATACCAATTACCTTTTGCAGGAGCAACATGTGCCTTGTTCTTAGGAATAATATTAGTATGGTATATTGTTGGTATGCCACTTGGTGTTGGTACTAGCGTAGCACCATAGAAAGGGGGATAATATGAGTTTAAAAGCAGGGATTGTTGGACTTCCTAATGTTGGCAAATCAACACTTTTTAATGCAATTACTAAACAAAACATTTTAGCGGCGAATTATCCATTTGCAACAATTGAACCAAATGTGGGAACAGTTATTGTGCCAGATGCTAGAGTAGATTATCTAACTAGTTTATATAACCCAAAAAGAAGTATTCCAACAACATTTGAATTTACAGATATTGCTGGACTTGTCAAAGGAGCATCAGCTGGCGAAGGTTTAGGAAATAAATTTTTATCACATATTAGAGAAGTTGATGCTATTGTTGAAGTTGTTAGATGTTTTCTTGATCCTAATATCACTCATGTTACAGGTAAAGTTGATCCTGTAAGTGATATTGAAATAATAAACATTGAACTAGTTTTAGCAGATTTAGAAGTTGTTAATAACCGATTGGGAAAAGTAGAAAAGAAGGCTGAAGCAACGAAGGATAAATTATTAATGGCTGAAGTAGAAGTTTTAAATAAATGTAAAAATAATTTGGAAGCAAATATTCCTTTAAGAAGAATAAGTTTTTCAGAAGATGAACTAAAACTCCTTAAAAACTTTAATTTCTTAACCATTAAACCAATTATATATGTTGCAAATGTGAGCGAAGATGATATAGCTGTTGGTGATAATGAATACTCACTTGCTGTTAAAAATTATGCCGAAGCAGAAGGTTCTGGTGTAATAGTTATGTGCACTAAACTTGAAGCAGATCTTGCAGGTCTAGAAGATGAAGAAAGAATAGAATTTTTAGAATCAGTGGGAATTAAAAATAGTGGTTTAGATAAATTAATATTTGCTAGCTACAATCTTCTTGGCTTAAAAACATTTTTTACTGTAGGTACTGATGAAGTTAGAGCTTGGACATTTAGAAGTGGTATGAAAGCTCCAGAGTGTGCTGGTATAATTCATAGTGATATGATGCGAGGCTTTATAAGAGCAGAAGTAATGAGCTATGATGATTTAGTAGAATATGATACAGAATTAAAAGTAAGAGAAGCCGGAAAACTGCGAATTGAAGGTAAAGATTATGTTATGCAAGATGGTGACATCTGTTACTTTAGATTTAATGTATAGAAAGACTAGATTATCTAGTTTTTTTATTGTAAACACTTATTTAATGTGATATACTTTATTTAGTGAGATAAGTCGACGTGAATATTTAAAATGTTTTAATTTGAATTATGCTTAGATAATTTTACTAGGAAATTACCCGGAAATTACCCGGAAATTACCCGGAAATGATTAGAAAATGTGATGTGATAATTTAATAATTGATAATGCTAAAATAATAATGTAGGAAATGGCTAATATAAAAATGTCGGAAAACCTACAAAATTATTTTAGCATT
>CALVKF010000034.1 GCA_944332555.1 uncultured Bacilli bacterium | reverse complement strand
ATAAACAATCACAGCCACAACAGAGTGGTTCTAGTAGTGAAAGCTCACAAGAACAAGATAAACAATCACAGCCACAACAAAGTGGTTCTAGTAATGAAAGGTCACAAGAGCAAGATAAACAATCACAGCCACAACAAAGTGGTTCTAGTAATGAAAGTTCACAGGAACAAGATAAACAACAAAAACAACAAGACGTTGGACATGACACTCATTCTATGTGGGATAATGCAATAAAAAAGAAACGGCAAGAACAACAATCACAATCACAACAACTTGATGAAAAGCAAAATGAAGAGCAAGAAAAGAAAAGAAATGAAGAAATAAAAAAGTTAACAGAATTAGGAGAAAAAGAAGCATTTAAACAAAATAAAATTGCGAGAAAAAAACAACTAGAAGAATTAAGAGAGGCACTAGCTAGCAAGTCACATGGTCATGGAAGTATTACAAACAGTGAAAGGAGAAATATAACTGACATTGGGATGTCTGAACCACTTATTGATTGGAGAAGATTGTTAAAAGAAGCTGTAAAATACGATGTTGATTGGTCATATCGAAATGCCGGGATAGAAGATGGTGTAGTAACAGCATATTTAGAAGAAATGCCCAGACCAGAGACAGAAATTGTTTTGGATACAAGTGGTTCTATAAATGAAACGCTACTTAGAAACTTTTTAAGAGAATGTAAAAACATATTGCAAACATCTAAAGTTAAAGTTGGATGTTTCGATACACAGTTTTATGGTTTTGCTGAAATTAAAGATGTATCCGATATTGATAATCTGAAATTTTATGGAGGTGGTGGAACTGACTTTGATGTAGCTGTTAATGCATTTACAAGAAGAGTCGAAAACAAGATAATTTTTACAGATGGATATGCAGATATGCCAAGTACACCAATAGATGCAATATGGATAGTTTTTGGTGGAATCAAGATTAATCCGGTTGGTGGGAAAGTAATTCACATAGATGAAGAACAACTTTATAGATTATCTTCGTATGAAATGAATAAGGAATCAAAGGGGAAAACACGATAGATTAATTGTGAAAATTTAGTACGAAGTAGAACTTTTTTGAAACTTCAGAAGCACTATATTACTATATATGCGTTTGTGGTATTTAGGAATATAGTGCATTCTTATATATAAAAAATAATCTAATACCTAATCTAAAGAAAAGGTAAATGATTATTTTTTGTTTAAATTATTTACTACTTTTTAATAATTGTTTAGTTTCTTTTTTAGAATTTCAAATAATAAATATTCAATTTCTAATGTCATAATAAATGTGCCTATTATGACAAAGTTGTTTTTCATTATTCCATTACTGAAACTATCAAATAATACTATTAATATTAGTAGTGTACCATAGAAAACAACTAATAAAGTTATATTATCTTCTCTGTTTAGAGCTGTTCAGTACCGTTCAGTACCGTTCAGTACCGTTCAGTACTAAAGTATATTGACGAAATCCTCCAATTTATATTAAAATGTTTTTAGGAGGTTATCATGTATAATATTAGTACTGAAGATATTGTTAAATCTTTATTTGCAATGGGATTTGAAAAAGTTGATACTGTATTATTTGGTTTAGTTTTAGCAACCACTAAATTTGAAGAAAATGGTTTTAAATTTAGTGATTTGCCTTTTACCCAAATTTTTCTGAGATATATGGATTATGATGGATTTATTTTTACATTTAAAGAAGGAGTTACATTAGATACAGAAATGCCTATTTCTAAAAATTATAGTTGGACAATAAGAAGATTATTTATTCATAATACATTGATTAATTATTTAAGCACTTTAGATTTTAAGGATATAGTACTTCGTAAGATTAAATATCTTGGTGAAGAAAAACTAGAAGAATTTGATTATTTATTTAGTGAAAAAGAAAAATTGTTAGCACCGGAATATTTTAATGATATAAAAAACACAAGAAAACCACAATAATAACAGATGTTGTGGTTTTCTTATTTACATTTTTTTAAAAATTTGCTATAATCAATTTATAATAAAGGGTGTGATAAATTGAAGACTTTATCAAATGAAGTAAAAAACCTATTAGATAGGTTATATAATTTAAGAGGAGAAGATAGTGTTATTCTTACTAAAATGAATAAAGAAAGAGAAGATGCTATCGAAACTCAAGAAAGAACTAAAAATGAAAAAGAAGTCCTTTTACAAGAAATTGAACGTTTAAGTCAAGATGAAAAAACTTTGGCGGAAGAAGGAGAAAAATTAACATCTGTATTAAGTAGTATTAATAGAGATGATTTTGCTAATGTTCTAGAAAGATTGAATCTTGATTTTGAACCAGCACTACTAAATGAAAAAGTAAATAGCATGTTACCTAATACTATTTCAGAAATTGTATCTGAAAAAGATGCCGCAAGTAAGAAGTTAGAAGAAGTAGAAACAGAAATGAATAATGCCATTACTAAAGTAGAAGAATTAGGTATTAGAAAAGATGCAGCATTAAGTAATCAAGCAAAACTTAATGAATACTTTGATCTTGCATTATCTGGTAATATCAATATTACTCGTGATGCTATTACGAGTCTACTTGATAAATTTGATTTTAGTGAAAATGATTCCCGTGAAGCAGCTAAACTTTTAATGTTCCCAGAAGATGCTCTATATGAATATGATGCATCACAAAAAAGTAGTGATAAACAAAGCGGTAAAACAATAAGTGAAGTTATTGCAGAGGCGAAACAAGAATCAAAAGATCAAATTTTTGATGCTCCAGTTCAACCTGAAAAAGTAGAAATTAAAAATGAAAAGGAAGAAGAAATTCCTAATATAAATGAAGTTAAAGAAAGTGTTAATGAAAAACCAGTTCTTGAAGATATATTTAGTCAAGTAATTGATCAAATTGAAGTGCCGATTCAAGAAGAACAAGTAAATGTCGAAGATAACAAAAGTGAAAAAGAAAAACTATTGCAATTATTAGATGAAAATGGTTTAAACAAGTTTAATTTTAAAGATGAAGATTTAAAGAAAATAATGGAAAATTATGATAAAGATACATTAGTAAAAAATGTTAATACATTAAAATATAATAAAATTAATTTAGATATATTAAAAGATAATTATTCATTATTATATGATAAAGAATTAGATGAAAAAATTAATAAATTATTAAGTTTAGGTAAAGAGGCTAAAGATATTAGCTTAATGCCAAGTGTTTTAACTAAATATGATTTACAAGGCTTAAATAATACAATTAATGTGTTACAAATAAGTGGACTTGATCCGGAAAAAGTTCCATTAATGGCATATTAGAAAGGAGTATTATGACAAGAGAAGAATTTTTAAAAACACTTAAAAGTAATTTTAGTGAAAAAGAAAGAATAGAAGATTTTTTGGTATCAGCAACAGATTTTGATGAAAATAATATAAAATTATTAGAAGATAATGATATACATATTTCTAAAGCATCTCAATTAATAGTTTTACAAATGGATAATGAAGAATTGAATAGAAATATTAAAAGAGCAGAGGAATTAGGTTTTATTGATGCTTATAAACAAAATCCAAGAAATGCTGTTAGGGATGCTAATGTAGTTGCTAGAAGAATAGCAGAAAGTGAAGCTCATAATATACCATGGAAAAATGAAGAAGGTAAAATTTCTCAACATCTATTTGGTAATCGCTTATATAACTATGTTTTAGGACAAACGAGTGAAGAAGAAGTAACTGAAGATATTACTAAAGATAATACTGAAGTTTTAGATCTGGCTTATAGATTACTAGAAGAATTTGCTTTAGATGATAAAAAAGATGAAGTAAAAGCAAAATTATATGAAATAAAAGATAAGGGATTAAGTACTAAAGAAATGCTTATGGAAGTTATGAAAGCTTATGGAGGTAATTTAGAATTTTTAAGTAGTAAAATTGATGAACTTTTGGAGTATGAAAAAAGTTTAGGAATGGGGAGAGTAGCATGAAGTTTTTAGAAAAATATGGATTTGATAATGAAGAAATACAAGAAGCTTTAGATAATACTCCCAAAAAACTTCAAGATAAAATAAATGAACATTTAGATTTAGTAGAAGAAAATTTGAAATTTATTCAAGGTTTGGGAATAGATACTTATAAAGAAATATTTATTAATTATCCGGATTTATTCTTAATGGATGCTAGTAACTTTAATAAAAAGTTTTCCCAATATGAAGCTGAAGATTTAATAGAAAGATTAAATGCTAATTTTAAATTAGTAGAATATTTATAAAATCCTAGAAATAGGATTTTTAATTGTGAAAAAATAAGTAGTTATTCACTACTCAAACGATATAAATTAATTTCTGATTTGTTAAATAATCTATAGTAATAATTATTATCAATACCCAATCCTGATGATACATACATTTTAGTATTATTTACTTCATAATAGTTATCTATATATTTTCTAGCACCATCTTTTCTTATAATACCTCCGATAAATGGTAATCTTATTTGACCAAGTAAAGAATGTCCTGCTAGAACTAAATCAATATCATATTCTGCTAAACTATCTATATTGTCGGGATAATGGGTTAAAACAATATTATACATAGTTTCTAAATTATCAGTAGTATTTAAAGCTTTTTCAATATTTGAAGTATCTGTTATACCAGTTATTTTAATTGGTGTAATATCTTCATAAAATATATAGTTTGATTCATTATCTAGTACTATAAAATTAGAATCTGTCATTATTTCTTTATAATTTTCTAAATCATTATCACCAATAACAGCATATTTGTATAATGTACAATCTAAATTTCTTAAATTTTCTTTTATTTGTTCTATTTCTTCATTGCTGATATTATAGTTTTCATTTATTAAATCTCCAGTGAAAACTATAATATCAGCATCTATATTATTAATATCATTTACAATATTTTCTAAATCTTCTATAGTTTTAGTAGAACCTAATAAAAAATCACTAAATTGAACAATTTTAAAACCATTAAATGATTCACTTAAATTTTCTATTTCTATAGTATGTTCTACAATTTTATAATTATTTGTACCAATAAAACGTGCATATAGTATGATACTTATTATTAATAATATAAAAACTAGTATAAATTTCTTCATATTTATCCTTTCATATTCTACTATAAATAATAACATAAATTAATCTTATTATCAATTTTCAATTGAAAAAAATATATAGATGTGGTAAACTTAATCATAGGTAGGTGTCGAAATGTCTAAAATAAAATATTTGATTTTAACTTTATTAATTTTTGGTTTTGGTATTACTCCAGTAGGAGCAATATGTAATTATGAAGAACAAGCAAGACTTAATAGAGAAGTAAGTAATGTTAAGGTAAGTTATGAAGTAGTGACTAAACCATATGAAGACCAAACATATTGTTACCCACCAGATGCTGTTGATGGCGAAGAATATGAAAATTATCAATGTATTGGAGAATTCATTCAAATTAATATTTTGAATATTAATGAAAATATGGTTGTTAATGTTGAAAATAATACTTATGATAATAATGCTAGATATTCATATAATGATACAGATTCAGGAGTTTTATCTTTTATTTTAAGAGATAATAATGGAATGGAAATAGCATATAATGAAGATATAGTTGAATATACAATAGAAATTTTAGCTTCTTCTGAAACCGGTTGTGAAGGTAGTGGATTGAGAACAATATATTTAACAGTTCCAAGGTATAATATATATTCAACAGTTGCGCCTTGTAATGAAATGGATGATTATTATTTGTGTCAAAAATATGTTACTTATCCTGAAGTGACATACGAACAATTTTCAGAAACTATTGCTAATGAAATTGCTGAAAGAGAAGAAAAACAAGAAGAAGAATTAAAATGGTATCAAAAAATATGGGAATTTGTGGTTGAACATAAAACAGCATTTATTGCTGGAGGAATAATTATAGTAGTTGCTGGTGGAGGAACGGCCGCTTATATAATTATTAGACGTAGGAGAGATATAGTATGAAAAAGAAGTTAATTAGTTTATTTTTAATAGTTAGTTTATTTAGCTTTGTCTTTAGCATAGAGGTTAAAGCTGTAGGGATGGGCGATTCATTTTCTATCGCTCAAAATGGAACTAAGTATCAAGGTTTAGTAACACCTGGAGGAAGTACATTAACCACCTATGAGTATACAGCTACATCCGGTAGCAATTCATATGTTGCGTATTGTATAGACCCTCATATGCAATTTAATGGTGGTACAACGTATACAGTAAAAACGAATGAAAACAATGAATATTTAGCTGGTGTTTCTGCAATAATATCTGGAAATGGTGGATATGAAGCAAAAGAAGTAGCTATTAGAGCGTTTACTTATGGTTTTATGAAACTAGTTAATTTATATAGTGGTAGTAACTTAACATTTTCTGATCAATATGGTACTCCAGGAGTTTTAGGAAATGGTTACAAAACTTCAGTATTTGTAAATTTAGGTATTCAATGGGCTTGTAATTCTGCTAATTCAAGTTATGCGAGCCAGTTAGGTGTTTCTGGTAATTGTGCATCAACTTTACAAAGTGCTACATCCATGTATACAGGTTATGATCCAAACGCAAGTGCTAGTGGAAGTTCGGTTTCTACTGCTGAGTCTTTATTTAATCAAGCTATGGCTGCAGCAGCAAATGCTAAAAATGGAAATAGTTCTTCAGAATCTGAAGGAGGATTTTCTTTGAATGCATCTTTAGGTGATGTAGCAGTAAATGAATCAACTGTTGAAATAACAGCTACATTTGATTTTGAGGGTGCTACAGTAAATGATTATATCAAAAATATTAATTTTCAATTAAATGGAAGTGGTTATGAATTAAGTACAATTGAATATACATCGAATGGTGAAACCAATACTTTAGAAAATAATTCTGAAACTAATATTATTGAATCTCTAGTTTCAAGTTTGGAAGACGGTGCAACTACTGATGGTACCGTAACACTAAAAATTACATTAAATAAAACATTTACAGATGAAGAAGAATGTGAACCTGCCACTTTTACTATAAGTTATTTATATTCAGGTAGTAAAGCTTATGATGTTGTTGTTTTGAAAAGTAATGTAACAAATCAAGATATGTTGATTGTTGGAAGTGATTTCGTTACTGGTGAGCCAAGCGAACCATCAGAAAATGATGGCACTTTAGAAGGTGAAATTCCTTGTGAAGAAGGCGAAGAAGTATGTGGTACTTATATAACTACCCCAATTTGTAGTGATAACGAAGAAGAATCAACTTCAGATATTGTAGCCCCAGAAGATATTAAAAAATGTATTCTAGATAATGTAGATGATACAACCGAAAATACATATAAATTAGCAAGCACTTATGGTGGTTTAGAAGACAATGACTATTGTGATGTATTTTGTAAGGAAGACTATAAAGATGTTTTAAATAGCGGTGAGTTTGCTCATGGTATTATATTACAACCAAAAATTGATGATGTAGTTTGTGGTGGATATTTCCAATTAAAAGCTCACATTGAAGGAGCAAAAGATTGTTATACTGGTGGTGACGGTACTGAAGATTCTGAAAATGGATTAAAAAGTATAGATAAAGAAAAATATTTAGAAGAAATTCAAAGAATTGAAAATAATATGGTTGATGCAATCACCAGATATAATGAAGCAACAATTGCTCTAGAACAACTAGAAAATGCTGAAATTACAGAAAGTACATTTAGCTGTAATGGGCAAACTATAACAAATTATACAGTAAATGTTGAATCATCAGAATATACTGGATTTACATTTGAATGGAATGAAGAAGATGAATCTGGTACTTTTGAAGAAACACAAGGAAATACAGAGTCATTAAATGTACGAGATAATCAAACTTGTGCATATGATGAAGAAAGCGAATCATATTATGTTGACGGTGAAGCTAGAGCGATGGATGAGTACAATAAATTGTTAGATAGAATGCAAACTCAACAAACAACCGCTAAATCTGATTATGACACTGCTGTTGAAGAATATAGAGAAAATATAAGTATGTATAATGAATGTGTAACAGGTTGGACTATGACTTATGATTTTGCACATACATTAAGATATTATTATGACGAAACATATGAAGAAAATGGAGAATATGTATCAACTATTCCTTATTACAGTTTAATTAAAGATAATGCTGATAACACAGTAATGGTACCAGATGAAGAAAATGGTGTTTATGAATATTTAGTAGATGTTGAAGTTTGTAAAGAAACAGCAACCAATGAATATGAATGCGAAGGTGATTCATCAACATTTGATAATTTTGATGAAGATGATGTTGGGCAAACAAATATTATTACAGAATCGGATGTTATAGGCAGCTATGCATATGGCTATGATGATAGATATGCGGACGTTTTTGAAGAAAAAAATTATGTATTGTGTAAAATTGATGGCGATGGTGAAGGTATTTGCGATAATGATATGAGAAATATTTCCCAAGCATCATTTGTAAGAAAAACTATCAAAAAAGCCCAAGATTATATCTCTCCAAGTGTGTTTTGGCAATCTGAAGTAAGTGGAAAAGTAACTGCTTCAGAGGTTGAAGGTACAGAAGAATTAGATCATAAACTACCTGTATCTTCTAGGTCTGTTCTTGGTGGAACATTTAGGTTGATACTTGAGGATTTAGGAGAATTTTATGACCCTGCAGATCATGGTAGCGAAGATAAATATGGTAGATTAATAGATTACAATGGTGGTAATGAAGATAGAAGTGTAGCAAACGCATTGGGTTACGATGCTACAAATGGTTTTGATGGAAATTATGAATGTTATTATGTTAATAATTGTAAGCCAGATGATTGTCCAAATTGTGAATTTGTTCCATCTGGAGTTTGTCCAAATTGTAATTTTACTCCGACTGATGTTTGTATAAACTGTATATTCAATTTAGATGAGTTACAAATCAATGTTAAGCCAATTACTAATACTGAAGTTATCAATCCAAGTAGGGATTATGGATATAACTGGATAACTGATATTAATTATGGACGATTAGAATTAATATCTCAAAAGGCAGAACAAACAATTAATGAAATTCAAGAACAAAACGATTTAATTTATAGTAGTACAAAAGTAACCGACGATAATGGATTAGCATTTAGTATTAATCTTACTCCAGGAATTATTAGTTACTTAAAAGAATACAATGCAGCTGCTGAAGAAAAAGGTGGCTATGGTAATGATTCACTAACATGTGAAGATGCAACATTTGGAGAAACAACTAAAGTTGAAAATCTATTCTGTTATAGTGAAGTAATTAGTGAACTCGTAAATAATGATAATTACAACCATAACATTCCAGATCTTGAGGCTTTTACAAAGAAGAGATCTAATGCAAGTACGTATTGGACAACATTCCCTAATTGGGAACAAATAGTTGGTGATGAACTAACTGATGCTGGACAATCATATGTAATTGGTGGACCAGCATGGAAGTAGGTGAAATTAGATGAAAGATTCATATTGGGCATATTGGTTAATATTACTTGGTATATTTATTGTAGTAATAATGATGTTAGTACAAAACTTAACTACTACTAGTACCCAAGATTATTATCTGCTTAAAGAAATTAATGAAGCGGCAATGGTTGATGCAATAGACTATTCTTATTACCGTAAATTTGGAGAAATAAGAATAAATAAAGAAAAATTCTATGAATCATTTTTAAGAAGATTTGCTGAAACTACTTCACTTGCTACTGATTATACTGTTAGTTTTTATGGGATTTATGAAGCTCCACCTAAAGCTAGTGTGGAAATAAAAACCACTAGTAGAGCCTTGACGGTTGTTGGTGATTCAACACAATTTGATATGGTTGAAAGAATAGATTCGATAGTTGAAGGAAACAAATTAGAATAACGGAGGAATAAAATGGGATTTAAAAAATTTGTAATTAATAGAACTACGGTTACTATTTTAGGTATTGTTGCTGGTGTGGCTGTTCTAGTAGGATTTTATATGTATCGGGTTAATAATGCAGTAAATCCTACTAGAGTGCCTGTAGCAACTAGAGATATTTCACCCACTGAAGAAATAACTGCAGATGATATTGAGATGGTCAGTATTAGTAGTAGTTTCTTAAGTGAAGCAGATGTAATCACTAGTACTGAACAATTAATTGGTAAATATATAGCTACAGGAACATCTATTCCAGAAGGTGGGTTGTTCTATTCGAATCAAATTGTAGAAAAAGAAGAATTGCCAAATGCAGTATTTGAAGAAATACCAGATGGCTATACAATTTATCAATTACCAGTTAATGAAACTACAACTTATGGAAATTCTATTTATCCCGGAGATAGAATCGATTTGTGGATTAAATCTTCTGACCCAACAACAGGTAGAGTAATTTTTGGAGAATTTATTTCTAGTATTGAAGTATTAGCAGTTAGAGATTCTGCTGGTCAAAATGTATTTGATGTAACTAGTGGTAGAGAAGCAGACTTTTTATTATTTGCTGTTCCAACAGATTTATACAGATATTTAAAACTTGCTGAATGGTCTTCGAATATGGAAGTTATACCAGTTCCAAGAAATCAACAATATACCGAAGATGCTGGAGCAACAGAATATGATAATGAACAATTAATTAATTTGATATTACAAAATGTTCAAGATATGGGTGGTAATTATAGTAGCGGTTCATCAACAAATGAAGAAGAAACAACACCACCAGAAGAATAAGGAGGAATAATGGCTGGATTAATAAACGGAATTAGAAAAGTATTAACGAATAGAAATACTATTACAATTATAGCAGTTATAGCTGGTATAATTGTTTTATGGTTTTTCTATAATATGACACTAGAAAATGCAATAAATCCGGTGCGTGTTCCAGTGGCATCTAGAAATTTATTGGCAACAGAAGTAATCACTGCCGATGATATTGAATATGTCGAAGTTAATAGAGGTTTTTTAAATAGTGCTAATGACGTAATAACTAACTCTAGTCAATTAATAGGTTATTATGTTAATAATGGTACTTCTGTATCTCAAGGAGCAATGTTTTATCGAGATCAAGTTGTAACTCGTGAAGTTATTTCACAAACTGATTTTGACACTTTACCTGATGGATATACTATTTATCCGCTTTCTGTTAATATGGAAGATACTTATGCTAATTCCATATACCCTGGAGATAAAATAGATTTGTGGATTTATGGTAATGATCCAAATTCTAACAGAAGAATCTATGATGAATTTATAAATAGTATTGATGTATTAGAAGTTAAAGATGGAGATGATAGAAACGTATTTGATGATGCGGAGAACAGAACTCCTGCTAGACTTTATTTTGCAGTAACTGATGAAATGTTTACATATTTAAATGTATTAGATGAAAGAGGTTATAATATAATACCTGTTCCAAGAAATAAAATGTATACTGTAGCGGGTAAAGATGTTAGCTATTCTAATGACTTATTAACAAGTTTAGTTGAAAGCATGTATCAACCAACATCATCACATATTAATCAATAATATAAAAGGGGTGAAATCAAGTGAATGATGCAATATTTTCACAATTAGATTTTGGGCCTTTAAAAGAGTTTTTAGAGCAAGATAATGTTACCGATATTTCTTATTCAAATGGTGGCCAAGTATGGCTAAAAACTCTTGATAAAGGTGTGTATCGAGTTGAAAGACCAGAAATAAATAATGCTTTAATGGAAAAGCTGGCTTTTCAATGTTCCAATGTAATGGGTAAAACTTTTAATATGGCTCATCCTTTTTTGGATGCCGAATCAGCAGAACTACGTCTTAACTTTGTTCATGATTCTATAGCCACTAACGGTATTGCTTGTTTAATTAGAAAAACTCCTGCCAAAATCCGTTTAAATAAAGAAAAGTTACTTAACGAACAATATTTAACAGAAAATCTTCATGAATTTTTAATGACTTGTGTTACAGGCCATTGCAATATTATGGTTAGTGGGGAAACTGGTAGTGGTAAAACAGAACTGGTTAAATATTTAGCAAGTCATACTAAAGAAGATGAAAAAATAATTACTATTGAAGATACTCTAGAACTTCACTTGGATAAAATATTCCCTCACAGGGATATTGTGGCTATGAAAACTAATAATATTGCCTCATATTCTGATGTTCTAGTCACTTGTATGCGGCAAAATCCAAGATGGATTTTACTATCCGAAGTTCGTTCTGCTGAAGCAGTTACAGCTGTTCGAAATTCAATATCTTCTGGACACAATATTATATCAACAATTCACTCCGATAGAGCATTAAATATTCCAATGCGTTTATATAGTTTGCTTGAAAATAGTCAAGATATTGATCAATTTTTAAAATCAATTCATAGATATGTACAGCTTGGAGTTCATGTAAAAGGTTTTATGAGTAAGGAATTAGGACGTTTTCAACGGGAAATTGTTGAAGTTGTGGAATTTTATGTTGATGATGATAATAATGCTCAAGCAAATGTATTGTATAAAAAGAGTTTGGATGGAACAGTAACATTCAATAACCCTACTAAATATTTGCTTAGATATTTAGACTCTCAAGGAGTTGAAATGGATCCACATTATTTTATTAAGGAAGATGGCAATATGAATGAAGATTATGAAAATGCTAGTTATGATATAAATGATCCAAATTCTAATCCTACACCAGTTGAAAGTTTATAAGAAAGGAGTATAGTATGAGTACAATATTAGAATTAATACTTTTATTAGCTATTGGAATATTTGTTTTAATATATCGTAAAAATCCTCAAGAAGGTGTTTATAACTATATAACAGGTAATGTTGAAAGAATTTATGATAAATATGCTCCATATTCTTTCAAAATGGTAAGAGAAAAAGCCAAAGAATTAGGTCAAGAATATACATCAAGACAATATATTGCTCAAGTAGCATTAATCGGTGGCTTTGCAGCTTTAGTTGGATATTTCTATTTTTATAGTTTAACATGGTCATTAATATATGCTATTGCAGCTATTGCAGTAATTCCATATCTAGCATATCTTCGTTGTCAAAGAGTTTATAGTGAATATATATTTGAACAAATTCAAACTTATACGACTAATGTAATTATGGAATTTAATACAACCCAAAGTTTTGTTAAATCTCTTGAAGGTGTGGCAAATTCAGGTATACTTGAAGAACCAGTTGTAAGTGATGTAAAAAAAATGATTGAAATGTCATATCAAAATGGAACAATTGATGAATCAATACAGTATTTTAACAATAAATATCCATTTTATATGGTTAAAAACATGCATCAATTATTCTTACAAATTACTAAAGAAGGAGCAAGAGATTCTGGAGAAGCCCTAGAAAATATGTCAATGGATATCGATGCCCTAGTTGAAGGTGTTTATCGTGACCAAATGGATCGTAAAAACTTCCATGGTAGATTTATTAGATTTGGTGTTATGCTTTATTTATTAGTAGTTGTAATGCGTTTTATGTTAGGTGAAGAAAGCTATTTAGATTTAATAGAAATTTGGTATGTTCAGATAATACTTCATGCTATTGTTATACTTAATGCGTTTTTCTTACTTTCTGGAGAAAAGTATTATAATGAAGATGTAGGGGTGGAATAATGCAAATAGAAATAATTATTATTGCAGTCATAGTATTTGGTGTTATGACTATTGGTGGTCAAATAAATATCAATCAACTTATTAGTGATAATCAAATGTTTTTCTTAAAATTAAAAGAAAGTGATTATGATTTTTACTTAAGAGCAAGATATGGTAATAATATTAATACTGATATAATGTTTAATAAAAGAATTAGAAATGCTTTAATAATCATGGTATTAGGATTATTTATTTCAATTCAAAACTTAAGTTCTATAGTAATACTATTTATATTTGTAGTTGGTTATTTTGTATTTAAAATGCAATATAATGATTTAAAAAAATATTATAATAACCATATGCATGAAATAGATTCCATGCTTCCCCATTATTTAAAAAACATGGAAATTCTTATTCAACACTATACAGTACCTGTTGCAATAGGTAAATCAATGGATGATGCTCCAGAAATATTTAAAGATGGTCTTCAAGAAATGATTGATGCCATAAATGCTGGAGATGATACAATTGAACCATATATGCAATTTGCAAGACGTTATCCAGTAAGGGATTCCATGCGAATGATGCGTTTATTATACCGTTTAAGTTTAGGTAGACAAGAAAGAAAACAAGAACAAATATTAACATTTTCAAGAACTATATCAAACTTACAACAAAAAGCAAGAGAAACAAGATATAAGAATAGACTTGAAAAAATGGAAGGTAAAACAATGCAAATGCTTGTATGTACCGGATTTGGCATGATGATTTTGCTTATTCTAGCTGTAGTTCAAATGATAGGATTATAGTTTACACAAAATTGGATAAAATTAATTGATATTTAAAAAAAAATAAGTTATAATAATTATGTAATATAAAAGGAGGAAAATTTATTTATGAAAGAAGCTACAGGCGAATTAAATATGACTGTTGTTACTGTTGTTGCTATTGCAGCAGTTGGAGCGTTCTTCTATTTCTTTATCTGGCCATCAATTCAAACAGGACTTACTATGAATAGTTGTAAGAATATATGTCCAGGTGGAGAAGCTTATGGTGTTACAGATGAAGGATGGTGTGAATGTTGTCCTAATGGAAGTCAAGATCCTGGTTGTATAATTGATCCGGAAGATTGGGGTGTTGATACTGGGGATAATTAAACAACTGTATAGTAATAATTAAGTAATGTATGAAAATTTAGAAAGAAAGGTTTTAAGTTATGAAAGAGGCTACGCAAGATTTAAACATGACTATGGTTGTAGTAATTTCTGTTGGGGTCTTATTGACCTTTTTTTTCTATTTCCTTTGGCCAATATTAAATGC
>CALVKF010000033.1 GCA_944332555.1 uncultured Bacilli bacterium | reverse complement strand
AGGGATTAATTTTCATTTACTAGTGCTTATTTTTGCTATATAATAAATTATGAGGTTTAAATTATGTATGTACCACTAAAAGTAGTAACAGATTATAGTATTTTAAAAAGTTTAATTAAAATTAAAGATTTAATTACTTTTTTTAGTGATAAAAAAATAAGCGCTTGTGGTATATGTGATGAAAACTTATATGGGGTATTAGAATTTTATAATGCTTGTTTAAGTAATAATATTAAACCAATTGTTGGTCTAAATATCAAAATAGATAATTTAGATATTTATTTATATGCTATGAATTATAAAGGATATCAAAATTTACTTAAGATACATACAATAAAGGAAACTAGAGAGATAAATATTAGTGATTTAGAAGAGTATCAAGAAAATATACTAGTAATAATTCCATATAGTAGTATAACTTTATATAAAAGTTTAAGTTTTTATGAGTATTTATATTTAGGATATAGTAATACATTTGAGAAAAATAATGCCTTAATACTTAGTAATAATGTAGTTTATGTGAGAGATTTAAGAGTATTAAATAAAGAAGATACCAATTATTTAAAATATTTAGATATGTTAAGAAAAGATGATACAAGTTTAAATATAAACTCTTATTATGAAAGCGTTAGTGATGTTGGTAAACTTGCTGAAATAATTAATTTAATTAATTTAGAAATTCCTAAAAATAATAGATATATACCTGCATATTTAGATAAGGATTCCGATATATTTTTAGAAAAGTTAGCGATTGTTGGACTAAATAAAAGATTAAATGGCAAAGTAAGTGATGTATATAAAAATAGACTTAAATATGAGATAAGTGTTATTAAAAATATGGGGTTTGTTGATTACTTTTTAATAGTTTATGATTATGTTTTATATGCGAAGAAAAATAATATAATGGTTGGTCCTGGTAGAGGTTCTGCGGCGGGTTCCTTGGTAAGCTTTGCCATAGGTATAACTGATATTGATCCAATTAAATATAATTTGTTATTTGAGCGTTTCTTAAATCCATCAAGAGTTACTATGCCTGATATTGATATTGATTTTGATGCCACCAAAAGAGATTTAGTAATTGATTATGTTAGAAGTAAATATGGCGAAAAACGGGTAGCTTTGGGACTAACATTTAATACTTTAAAAAGTAAACTCGTAATAAGAGAAGTGGGAAAGTTACTTAAAATTGATTCAGATTTAGTTGATAAATTTGCTAAAGTAATTAATGCTAGTATGAATTTAAATGCTAATTTAAATAATGAGCTTGTAAAAAAATATCTGCACAACTATCCGGAATTAAAAAATGTTTATAATATTTCTTTAAAACTTGAAGGATTGAAGAAAAACACTTCTACTCATGCGGCGGGAGTAATTATATCAAGTGTTGATATTGATGAAGTAATACCAATTCACATGAGTAATAATACCATGCTTACCGGAGTAACTATGGAATATCTAGAAGATATTGGTCTTTTAAAAATGGACTTTTTAGGTCTTAAGAATCTAACAACTATTGCTAGTATTATTAAGTTAATAGGGAAAAATGTTTTAAAGGATATAGATTTAGAAAAAAGTGAAGTTTATAAAATGCTAAGTAGTGGTAAAACGGATGGAGTGTTTCAACTTGAGACTCCCGCGATGCATGATTTAGTAATAAAACTAAAACCTAATTCTTTTAAGGATTTAGTAGCTTTAATTGCTCTAGGTAGACCTGGGCCAAAAGATCAAGCAAATAGCTATATCAAAAGAAAAGATTGTCTAGAAAGTGTAACTTACTTACATCCAGATTTAGAGCCAATTTTAAAAGAAACTTATGGCATAATTATTTATCAAGAACAAATTATAGCCATACTCACTAAATTTGCGGGTTACACTTTAGCTGATGCCGATATAGTAAGAAGAGCAATATCAAAGAAAAAAGAAGATGTGTTAAAAGATGAAAAAGAAAAGTTTATTTCTTCATCTATAAAGCGAGGTTATAAAAGTGGGGTAGCAGAAGAAATATATAATTTAATAGTAAAGTTTGCAAGCTACGGATTTAATAAATCCCATTCCGTTGCTTACGCATTAGTTGCTTATGAGCTTGCTTATTTAAAATGTTTTTATCCAATGTATTTTATTGTTGAAGAGTTAAATAATTCAGTTGATGCTACCAAAAATACTTATTATTTTACTTATTTAAAAAGTGGGGGAGTAAAATTATATAAACCAAGTATTAATAATATTTATGATAATTATTATATTGATGAATCTATGCTTATAATGCCTTTATGGGTTATTAAAAATATTAATAAAGATATCTCTAGAAAAATAATCGAAAATCGGGGTAATGGATATAGTGATGTCTTTGATTTTGCTATTAAAAATAAAGAATTTTTAACTAGAGGTATAATGGAGATATTAATTAGAGCAGGAGCTCTAGATGAATTTAATGTAACGCATCAAACTTTAATTAATGCTCTTGATAATATCTTTAATTATATAAGCCTTGCCAGTGATGATTATACTCCAGAAAAACCAATTTTAACCGAGTATCCGGAATATTCTAAAGATATTTTAATGACTGATGAAGAAAATAGTTATGGATTTTATATAACAAATCACCCCGCGAGTAAATATGTAGATAGTAAATATATGAAAATGGCAAGTATTAATAAATATTTATTTAAAAATATAACTTGTGTTGTACTAGTTGATAAAATCCGAAAAATAAAAACTAAAAATAATGAAGATATGGCCTTTTTTGTTGGTAGTGATGAAACTGGTTTTAGTGATTTTACAGTGTTTCCAAATGTATATCCAGAATTTAAAGAAGTAAAAGAAAAAGATTTAGTACTAATTTCTGGTAAAGTCACAAAGAGGTTTGACAAATGTCAGATTATAGTTAATAATATAAAAAGAAGTAGGTGATATAATGAGTGCAGAATTAAAAAGATTTTTTGATAGTATTAGTTTTTCTGGCGAAGGCTTTGAAGATGCTACTTTAGATAAAGTTGTTTTAAAGAAAAAAGAAGAAAAATTTATAGTTTATATAAAAAATAAAGATGTAATTGATGTGGGCAATGTTAATCAATTATTTTGGTGTGCTAGTAATGGTATTAATAATGAACTTGCTTGCGTTGTCAATTTAGTTTATGAAAATGTTACTTTTGAAGATATAAAAAACTATTTAGATTATTTTATTGATGAAATAATTATCAGAAGACCTTCGATGATTGGTATTAAATCAAGTGAAATTGAAATAAATGGGGATACTTTGTATTTTGAAGTTCTAAATGATTTTGAACGCGGTGGTTTACTTCATGAAGCTCCCTCTATAATAAATAATTTAAAAAGATATGGTTTAGGAGAATACAAATTAGATATTTTAATTAGAGAAGATTTAAGAGAAACATTGAGAGAAGAAATAAAACATGATAAAGATACAGTAATTAAAGAAGAAGATTCTCCAGTTATAATGGGTAAACATATGGATGGGGCAGTAACACAGCTTAATAACATTCTTGGAGAAGTTCGTAATATTATTGTGGAAGTTTATATCTTTGGTAAAGAAGTTGTCGAAAGACAGGGTAAAAAAGGTCCAATATTTATTATGAATCTTAAAATCAGTGATAAAACTGATAGTTATCTCATGAAAATTGTTAAATTTGATGAAGAAGAATTTGAACCATTGAATAAAAAAATCAAAGAAGGTAATTGGTACCGAATTCATGGTAATATGGAAATGGATGCTTATTTAAAACAAATGGTTTTAAATGCTAAAAATATTGAAGAAATTCCTAGTAAAGATATTAAAGTTGTGGATGAAGAAAAAGAAAAAAGAGTAGAATTACATGCTCATACCATGATGAGTGCTATGGATGGGGTAATTGATGCAAGCTCTTTAGTTAAATTTGCGGCGAAACTAGGACATAAAGCAGTTGCTATAACTGATCATAATTGTCTGCAAGCGTATCCTGATGTTTATAATACTGTTGCTAAACTCAATAAAGGTAAAGAGGATAAAGATAAGTTTAAAGCTTTATACGGGGCTGAACTTAATGTTGTAGATATTGAAGCTAATATAGTATTTAATAATAAAGAATATAATTTATTTGATCAAGAATATGTCGTATTTGATACGGAAACAACAGGATTAAATAGTGGAATTGATCAAATGATTGAAATTGGGGCAGTAAAGGTTAAAAATGATGAAATTATTGAAAGGTTTGATGAACTTATTGCATGTAGCCATCCTCTTCCTAATATTATTACCGAACTTACCAATATAACTGATGAAATGCTTGAGGGTAAAGATAGTGAAGAAAATGTTACTAAAAGATTTCTAGAATTTGTTGGAGACCTACCAATGGTTGCTCACAATGCGCAATTTGATATCGCTTTTGTATCTAGTGCCATGAAAAAATATAATCTTGGTGAATTTAAAAATACCGTTATTGATACTATGGGTATGGCTCGTAATATGTATCCAGAATGGCGTAATCATAAACTTTCAACTTTAGTTAAAAACTTAAATGTTGAATGGGATGAAGATAAGCACCATCGAGCTGATTACGACTGTGAAGGTACAAGTAAATGTTTTTATCAAATGCTTTATCAATTAAAAAGAGAAAATGTTAATACTACTATAGCTCTAGAAGGTCTAGCTGATAAAGAAAATGCGATTAAATTTGCTCGTCCTTTCCATTTAACAGTTATTGCTAAAAATAAAGTTGGTTTAAAAAACTTATTTAAAATTATTAGTCTAGCTAATACTAAATATTTATTTAAAGGAAAAGATGCGAAGATTCCAAGGACTGATTTAATGAGTATGCAAGAAGGACTCCTTATTGGTAGTGGTTGTATTAACGGCGAAATTTTTGAAAAAGGAACTCACATGAGTGATGATGAATTAGTTGATGCTATGAACTTTTATGATTATATCGAGGTCCAACCGGCATCATGTAATTCCCATTTAATTGGTCCTGATAAAAAATTTCATAATGTTTTAGAATATAATGGCTATGTTTCAAGACTAGTGAAAACCGCTAAGAGGATGGGTAAATTAGTTGTAGCTACGGGAGATGTTCATAATTTAAGACCAGAAGATTTAATTTATCGCAAAATTATTGTTCATCAAAAAACTAATGGTAAAATGCATCCATTAAATAGAAGTGATATTGAACTACCTAATATGTACTTTTTAACAACTTCCGAAATGCTTGAGGCATTCTCCTTCCTAGATGAAGATTTAAGACGCGAAATAGTTGTGACTAATCCGAATATTATCGCTGATATGTGCGAAGAACTACAAATTATTCATGATAAATTATATACCCCAATATTAGAAAATTCGGCAGAAACGACTAAAGAAATGGTTTATAATAAAGCTCATGAAATATATGGTGATCCACTTCCTAAAAATATTGAAGAGAGACTCGAAGCTGAACTTTCTGGTATCATCGGTGGTGGATTCGATGTAATTTACTTAATTGCGGAAAAATTAGTTAAGAAGAGTAATGCTGATGGTTACTTTGTAGGATCCCGTGGTTCTGTTGGTTCATCACTTGTTGCAACCATGATGGGAATAACTGAAGTTAACGGTCTACCTCCTCATTATGTTTGTCCAAAATGTAAGAAATCTTATTTTGATGATGAAGAAGGCCATCCTTTAACGGAACATTATGATTCCGGTTATGATATGCCTGATCGAATTTGTGAATGTGGTACGAAACTTAAAAAAGAAGGTCAAGATATGCCATTTGCGACATTCTTAGGCTTTAAAGCCGAAAAAGTTCCTGATATCGATTTAAATTTCTCGGGAGATAATCAAGCCGATGCTCACAATTATGTTAAAGTTTTGTTCGGTGAAGACCATGCCTATCGTGCGGGAACTATATCAACAGTTGCTGATAAAACAGCCTTTGGTTATGTTCGGGGATACTGTGAAGATAAAGGTATCATTATGAATAGTGTAGAAACTGAACGAATTGCTCTTGGTTGTACCGGAGTTAAAAGAACTACTGGTCAACATCCCGGCGGAATTATCGTTATTCCGCAATATATGGATGTCTTTGATTTTACCCCTTACCAATATCCCGCAGATGAACCAGATAGTACTTGGTATACAACACATTTTGATTTCCACGCTATCCATGACAATGTCTTAAAACTAGATATTCTGGGTCACGATGATCCAACCATGCTTCGGTATTTAGGGGATACAACAAAAGTAAATATTTTGGATATTCCTTTTGATGACAAAAATGTCATTAGTTTATTTACATCCCCAAAAGCCCTAGGAGTTACTGAAGAACAAATTTTATGTAAAACTGGTACTTTAGGAATTCCGGAATTTGGTACAAACTTTGCTATTAACATGCTTTTAGAAATTAAACCAACGCACTTTGCAGATTTAGTAAAAATTGCTGGTCTTGCTCATGGTACTAATGTATGGCAAGGTAATGTGCGAGAATTAATTGTTAATAAAGTTGCTTCATTTAGTGAAGTTGTTGGATGTCGTGATGATATTATGGTTAGTTTGATGAATTACGGCATGGAACCATCCGCCGCTTTCAAAATTAGTGAATTCGTTCGTAAAGGAAAACCTAAGAAAGAACCGGATAACTGGATTCCTTTGGCTGCCCAAATGCGCGAATATAGTGTCCCTGAGTGGTTTATTGAGTGTTGCCGTAAGATAGAGTATATGTTTCCCAAAGCCCATGCTTGTGCTTATGTTATGATGGCTTATCGGGTTGCTTGGTTTAAAGTATATTATCCACTTTATTATTATTCAGCATTTTTCTCAATTAGAAGAAGTGACTTTGATGTTTCAGCGATGCTCGGTGGTTATGATGGCATAAAAAGACGCCTTGCAGAAATTAAAGAAAAAGGATTTTCGGCAACTGCCAAAGAACAAGCTGTTGGCGATACTCTAGCAGTAGCTCTAGAAATGCTTGCTAGAGGCTTTACATTCAAAAACATCGATATTGAAAAATCTTTAGCTAAAACATTTTATATTGATGAAGAAAATAAATGCTTGTATCTACCATTTATGGCAGTTGATGGTCTAGGTGAATCAGTTGCTAATAAAATAGTGGAAGAAAGAAGTAAGAAACCATTTTATTGTGTTGAAGATTTTCAAACCCGTGGTAAAGTAAATCAAACAACCGTTAATGCCCTAAGAGAACTTGGTGTATTTGCGGGATTACCAGAATCTGCTCAATTAAGCTTATTTTAAAACTGGAATAATCCAGTTTTTTTCTTGATTTTAGAGGTTTTCGACAAATCCTGAGTTTATTCGACATGCATCGACATGCCTCGACAAAATAAACTCTTGACGGTTATTTTCATGTTATGTTAGGATATATTACCATGAAGTGGGATACTTCATGGAAAAGAGGTTTGTATGAATACAAATAGAAAAATTAAAATTAAACAAAATCGACGAGATAAAATCTTGAGTGGTAAATATCCTATAATGCTTGATGATCAAATATTTAAGAACGTATTTAGGCATAAGAAAATGGCTAAGTATTTACTTGATGCATTAAGTGATTATTTACATATTAATTTAAAATATGGAAGTATTAGGTGTGAACCTCAAAAATTAGATATGGCAGATAGCGTATTAAAACAAGACTATTACCGAGATATTGTTATAACAACAGATACAGGAGATATATTGTTATTTGAATCATATACAACATTTGGATTAAAACAATATAGAAAAAGTGAAGCTTATTTAGATAGAGTATCATCTAGTAGGTTTGAAAAAAATAATAAAGATAATTTTGCAGAAGATAATAAGGTAATATGTTTTAATTTTGTTCCTAGAAAAGGAACAAAGAAAAATTTTATAAAAAAGTATGGAATAGTAGATTTAGAAACATTAAAAGAGCCATATAAAAAAATAAATGATTATAAACAAATGTATATAGTTTTTGTTGACTCATATGAAACTGAGGTGTATAATAAAGATGAAAGGTTATTGGAAATACTTGATTTTATGAATAGAAAAAGCATGAGTGAGTTAGAAAACTTAGCGAAAGGAGGAAACTGGTTTATGGAACAAGCATTAAAATTTGTAGATGCATATTTAGCAAATGATGCTAATAAAGGGTATGGATCACAATATGATTTAGATGTTGAAATAGCTCGAGAAGAAGGCGAAAAAGTTGGAAGAAAAGCTGGAATCAAAGCTGGTATTAAGTCTGAAAAAATGTCTACGGCAAGGAAAATGTTAGAAAAAGGTATGGGCTTAGATTTAACTGCTGAGCTTACTGGTTTATCTGTTGAAGTACTCGAAAAATTAAGATGATATGTTTAAAGCAGAATAAAGTTTATTGTTTCTTTTTCTGTTTTTTTATTAATTAATTCAATTATTTTTATTTAGTCATACTCAAATAAAGTTAACACATTTTACATTAAAATTAATAAAAATTTAATTAGTTTATTTACAAAAACTTTATTAATTGATACCCTATTAATAGGAGTGATTATTGTATGGAAAAATTTATTGGAAAAAAAGAGGGTAGGTTTTATATAATTGCTTTAGTTATAGTAGCACTTTTATGTTTTGGGACTATAGGTTATTTAATATATGATGAATTTGCAAAAGAAGATGAAGTAGAAAATAATGATAATAATCAAACAAATGAACAAGTAAAGAGAGAAGAAATTGATGATAAAACATTAAGTTCTTTAAATAGCATAATTGAGAATGAGTTATATGTCTTATGGAATAAAGATAATATTAATGAAATAACTAATCAAGAAAGACTTCAAGTAGCCTTACTTAAATTAGCAGTTTTTTTAAATGCTATCCATTATTCTTATCTTGATACATTTACTGCAATTGATTTAGAAGAGGCTTTTAAACAAACTAGTATTGGTTATTTATCACTTACTCATGAGACGATTCATCCCTTTATTAAATTAAGTGTATTCAATGAAGATGGTTTTGTATATAACGCTGATGAAAAAATATATACCAATGCTATATTTGGTTCAGGTTCAAGTGTAATACAACCTTATGAATCATTATTAAAAGAAGCTTATTATGAGGATGGTTTATATTATATATCTTATCAATATATTTGGACAATTACACCAGATATTGGTCCAGCATATTATGATTTATATTATTCTTATAGTGATGCTTATAACCATGAAAATTCTTACTTTTCTGGAGATGATACAACTGGAGAAATAAAAGAATATATAAATAATAATTTAGATACTATTAAAGAAAATACCGATACATATAATTATGTATTTGAAAAAGATAATAATAACTTTGTATTAATAGATTTTAGTAAAGGAGAATAGTGATCATGGAACAAAATAATACAGTATATACTACAGGAGTAATAATTTTAATAATCATAATTATTGCTGGAATATCTTATAGTGTATATAGTCTTTTTATAAAAGATGATAATACTAATTTTAATACTGAAGAATTAGATAATATAGGTTTAGAATTATTTGATATGGTGGATAATCGTCAAGGATATGACTTACCATTTTTTGATACGGAAAATAAATTGACTTATGATAGTATAATAGATACCGAAAAATTAGTTTTAGCTCATAAATTAATACCGGATAGTGAAAAAACAATTAATGAAGAATGTACGAATGCTTTATCTAACTGTGCTTTTGAAACCATCTCTGTTACTACTATGGAGAAGTATTATCACGAATTATTTGGTAGTGATAAAACTGTAAATCATCAATTTTATACAATTTATAATAACCATTTAACTTGTAGTTATAGAACAGATGAATATGAATGTACTGTGCGATTAGGTATAAACGAAGCTAGTGTTATTCAATATATAAAATATGATTCAACTAAAGAAGTTGATGGAGATATTATTATAACTGTTAAAAATTTATATGTAATTGATGATGTTGGTATATACAGTGATAGTACTGAAAGTAATAGAATAGATAATTTAGAATATTATGATGATCAAATGTCTTCTTTATCTGAAAATGATTATAACAATGGTATAAATGGTATTAATAATAGTAATTATAATAATTTTATCAATAATTTATTTGCTAAATACAATATTAGTGCTGGAATTTATAAAGTAACATTTAAGAAGGATGCTAATGATAATTATTATTGGTATTCAAGTGAAATTGTTAAATAAAATGGACTTTAGTCCTTTTTATTTTGGTGGAAAATTGTTATAATTATTTAGAAAGAAGGTTTTACTATGGATTTATTAATACCTGATGTTTATCAAAAAAGTATTTATTCAATTAATTATAAAAAACTCAAAAAAAATGGTATTAAATGTTTATTATTTGATCTAGATAATACAATTGTACCTTGTAAAGAGAAAGAACCAGATCAAAAATTAAAAGAATTATTTGCTTGTTTAGAAGAAGATTTTAAAGTAATAATAATATCTAATAGTAATAAAGAAAGACTTATACCATTTAAAGAAAAGTTAAATGTTGATGTCGCTTTTAGTAGTAGAAAACCTTTTAAGAAAAAATATAAAAAAATATTAGAATTATATCACTTTAAAGAAAGTGAAGTTGCTTGTGTAGGGGACCAATTACTTACCGATATTCTTGGAGCTAATCGCATGGGATTTACTAGTATCTTAGTAAATCGGATGGCTAGATATGAATTTTTTCCTACCAGAATAAATCGGTTTATTGAACGTTTTTTCTTAAAGAAACTTGCTCGAGAAAACATTTTAGTTGCAGGTGAATACTATGACTAAAAAGTGTTTAGGTTGTGGAGCAACTTTACAAGATAGTGATTCAAGAATTTTGGGTTATACCCCAAAATTAAGTAATGATTTATGCATGCGTTGTTTTAAATTAAAGCATTATGGCGAAAATTTAAATAATAGTAAAGTACAAGATAATGCTAGTATTATTAATCACATTAATAAAACAAAAGCAACAGTTTTATTTTTAGTAGATTTTTTAAATATTAATAATGAAATTATTGAATATTTTAAGAAAATAAAAAACCCTAAATATTTAGTTATTACTAAAAGTGATATAATACCTAAAAACATTTTAAAAGATAAATTAGTTGCCAACATAAAAGAAGTATATGACATTAATGAAGATATTTATTTTAGTAGTACTTTATCAAAAGAAAATATCAATAAGTTTTTAAGTCTTGCTAATGATACTAGGGTAATGCTTTGTGGTCTTACTAATATGGGAAAAAGTAGTTTAATTAATAAGATGATTGGCAGTGATATAACTGTAAGTAATAGAGAAAACACAACTCAAGAATTTATTAAAGTTGCATCATTTATTGATGCTCCAGGATTTGTAAGTAATTATAAAGTATTGGTGGCTAAAACGGAGATTAAACCAATAACTTATCAACTTAAAAGTAAATATTATTTATTGATTGATAAGTATATTTTAGCAAGTGATAAAGATATCAATATAACTTTGTATTTGCCAAATAATATAACAGTGGAAAAAAGAAGAAAAAGAGAAGAATATAATTATAATTTAAATATAAATAATAACGAAGATTTAGTTATCAAAGGATTAGGCTTTATTAAATTTAGTAGTGAATCTAAAATATTTATAAATGATTCCAATATTGAAATAAGACCATCAATTGTAGGAGGTAACCATGAAAATTAGAGTAATGAGTGAGAATCTTGCTAATAAAATTGCTGCTGGTGAAGTTGTCGAAAAATGTGCATCAGTGGTAAAAGAGTTAGTTGAAAATGCTATTGATGCGGGCTCAACTCATATTAAAGTTAATTTAGAAGATGGGGGAATTAAAAAAATTGAAGTAATTGATGATGGTTCAGGTATGGATAGGGATGATGCTTGCCTGGCATTCGCGAGACACGCCACTAGTAAAATATATAAAGATGATGATTTATATTTTATCGAAACTTTAGGGTTTCGGGGTGAAGCACTAGCTAGTATTGCAAGTGTATCCGAAGTAAACATGCTAACTTGTAGCGGGGAAGTTGGAACCCACATCCATATTAAAGGTGGCCTTATGGATTTAGTTGAAGATGCCCAGGCTCGTATTGGTACAACTATTACAATTACTAATCTTTTTTATAATACTCCAGCAAGACTTAAATATTTAAAAAGTGAAGTGACTGAAGCTAATAACTGTATTAGATATATTGAAAAATTAGCTTTATCTAAACCTGATATAGCCTTCATTCTAACTAATAATGATAGAGTAGTAGTAAAGTCTAGTGGTAGTGGTAATTTACTTAAATGTATTCATGAAATATACGGATTAAATACATCTAGTAATATGTTAGAAATTGCATCTAGTTCTGATGATTTTGAAATATCTGGTTTTGTTTCCAAACCTAGTGTTTTAAAGAAAAATAGAAATCATTTAAATACAATCGTTAATGGGAGAGTTGTTAGAAATAATGATATAAATAGAGCTATAAATGATGCTTATAATACTTATAAGCATGAAGGCTTTTATCCAGTAGTAGTTATAAATATTGAAACCGATCCCACATTAGTTGATGTCAATATTCATCCAACTAAACAAGATATTAAAATAAGTAAGATTGAAAACTTGGAAAAATTATTATATAATACTATTAAGAAAGCATTGTACGATAATTTATTAGTACCTAATGCTTTAGTTGATGAATCCTTAAATAATGTAAAAGATGATTTTGATGAATATAAATATGTAGTAGAAGAAAACACTAATACTACAATTATTCAAACAAAATTAGATTTTACAACTCCTAAGGATATTGAAGATATAAGTTCAGAAAAAAATACAGAATTTAAGACCTTAAACTTATATCCTATAGGTCAAGTTCATGGAACCTATATTATTGCGGAAGATGAGGATGCTATGTACATTCTTGATCAGCACGCGGCTCATGAGAGAGTTAATTATGAAATGATAAAGAAGAAATTTCATGATAGTGAGGTTACAATAACTGATATGTTAGTTCCTTTATCTATTGAACTATCTACAAGTGATTTTAATACATTTATGGAAAATAAAAGTGTTTTAGATGAATTAGGATTTAAAATAGAAGAATTTGGAATTAACACAATAGTTATTAAAGCTCATCCAACTTGGCTAACTAAAAATTTTGAAGGGGATAATTTAAGAAGTATTATTGATTTGGTTATTACGAGTGGCAAGAATTTTAATAAGGAGCGTTTTTTGGATAGTTTAGCAAAAATGGTTTCTTGTAAAATGAGTGTTAAAGCTAATGAACATTTAAGTTTTGCAGAAATGGATCAGTTATTAAAAGATTTAGTTAAATGTGATAATCCTTATAATTGCTGTCATGGCAGACCTTCAATAATGCGATTTTCAAATTATGAATTAGAAAAAATGTTTAAAAGGGTGATTTAGAGTGCTACCAGAAAGAAGAAAAAAATTAATATTTACAATTGTTGCTATTATTGGAGTTGTATTAGTAATTATAATTATGTATAATTTAGCTAAATACATGCGTAATCAAGGTGTAGAAACTCCCGAAGAAAGAGATGATGCATATCCTGAAGTATATCCTTATTATGGTGTATATTATGATACTGAAGGAACTTATAAACTTACAGGATTAAATGGTAGTTTTGAAGAATTTGATTTAGGATTAAGAATATTTTTTCCTATTAATAATTTATTCTGGCGTAATAATCATTTAGTGTTTTATTCTGATGCTACCAATGAACTTAGATATAACAGTGAAGATGAAGTATATACTTTATATGAACTAGATACATTTTATAGTAATAATGTTGATATAATAATTGCTGGAGATACTTTAATAATGGTTGAAGATAATGTTTTGAGCTATCGAACAATTAATGCTGATGATACAACTATTATAAATGAAAATCTAATAAGTGAAGATGTTTTTTATAAAAATAATAAACTATATTATATAGTAGCTGCAGGTATATATGAATATAATATGGAAAATGGTAGTAGTAGACTTGTAATGATAAAAGGTTCTAGTACTAATCAATATTTAGTAGCTATTAATGATGATTATTTAATATTACAAAATGATAATACATATTATTCTTATGATTTGAAGGATTATACTATAACTAATATAACTAATGAAATGGAATATGAAGAATTTGACTTTGTAGCTTTAATGGGACCATATTTTATCTATCAAATTGAGGATGAATCAGGTTTTACTTTAAGAACATTTAGTTTAGATATAAATGATGATGTTAATCGTAATCTTCAATTAGGAAACGAAGTAATTAGTTTAGCATACGGTATTAATGATAATTATATTTATGCAGAATTATCGGATGGAGAGGATACTAGGTATGTCATAATTAGCATGCGTGATGGTAGAGTAATTAAAGAATTAGAAAATAGATATAGAATATTATTTGAGGTGCCAAATGAAGAGGAAAATTAATTTAAATTTTTTGCCGATATCTATTGATGAGGATATCATTTTTCCGGATATATTTTTAGCAAATACTGATATAGTTCGTCTTGAAGATATTTATGCCAAAGGTGATATATTTTATAATTTGTCGGATGAAATTGAAGCAAGAATTCACCTTACAGGTAAAATGATTCTAAAAGATGCAATAACTTTAGAAGAAATTCCTAAAAATTTAGATATTGAAATAGATGAAATACTAGAAAAAACCGCAAAATATTATGAAAATGAACAAAATACACTTGATAAACTTGAATTTTTGTGGGAAAATATTGTACTAGAGGTTCCCATTAGTTTAACTAATAATTCGGGAATTAAGTTAAAAGGTGAAGGATGGGAATTAAATCGGGAAGAAGAAACAGGTAATCCTGAATTAGCAAAATTAAAAGATATATTTAAAGGTGGTGAATAAATATGGCAGTTCCTTTTAGAAGAACTAGTAAGACAAAGAAAAGAATG
>CALVKF010000032.1 GCA_944332555.1 uncultured Bacilli bacterium | reverse complement strand
ATATATATTTTCATATTCGTTTGTGCCTTTACGAACGAAGTGAGCAGAAAGGAATGATTAGATTTATGAAAAAAATATTTAGCAAAAAACACATATTAATTGGAATTTATGCATTTTTAATATCATTTCTTGTGCTTTTGTTAGCTAGTAAAAATTCTTTTTTGTATCCATTTAATGATTGGGTGGATGCCAATGCATTTTTTACTGTGGGAAAATCAATGTTTCATGGTATTATTCCTTATAAAGATTTATTTGAACAAAAGGGGCCATTGTTATATTTTATATATGGTATTGCTTCTATTATTTCTTTTAAATCTTTTTTAGGAGTCTTTATTTTAGAAGTATTATTTTGGACGATAGCTTTAATATATTTATATAAAATTTTAAAAATGTTTTTAAGTACTAGAGTCTCTTTATTAATACTTCCAATATTTATGAGTGTTATAGCAACTACTAGAGCTTTTACTCATGGTGGTTCAGCCGAAGAGTTTTGTGCTCCATTTTTCTTTATAACATTATATTATTTTATTAAACACTTCAAAATAAAAGAATTAACTAAAAAAGAGATGTTGTTAAATGGTGTAATTGCGGGATTTATATTACTTATCAAATATACTTTACTTGGATTTTGGTTTGCTTTTACTTTGGCGATATTTATTGATTATATAATGAAAAAGGATTATAAAAAAGCAATAATTTATCCTTTAACGTTACTTTTAGGTATCTTTATTCCATTTGCAATATTTTTAATTTATTTTGGTATTAATCATGCTATTGGAGATTTTTTCTATAACTATTTTTATGTAAATATGGCTGCTTATGGAGAAGATGTAGTAGGAATATTTTCTAGGTTATCCCAAATATTTACAGGTTTTATTGGAGCATTATGTCGAAATGTTATTTGTATGATTTTACTTGTATTATTTATTTTGCTTGTTTGGAAGCTTAATTTAAGTAAAAGAGGTAAAGTGTTGTTAATAATAAGTTTATTTATAACTGTTTTAGGTGTTTATTTCGGTTTGAAATTTTATCGTTATTACTTATTATTTATTTTATTTTTTATTAGTTTGGGATTACTTAGTGTTTTTAATTTATTTGATAAATATATAAATAATTTAAATAATAAAATTTATATACCAATTAGTATATTAGTTGGATGTTTAATGATATTTAATAGTTATTATAATGCTAATTATAAAGAATATTTAAGTATTAATAAAGAAGATTTGTTTCAATATGAATTTGCTAGTATTATAAATGAAGAGAAAAGTGCTACAATGGTTAATATGGGGAAACTTGATTGTGGAGTTTATACTTTGTCGGGATTGTATCCAAGTACTTATTTCTTTGAAAGACAAAATATTAGTTATGAGGCTTTTCCAGATAATTTAGATGCTTTTAAAGATTATATAAAAAATAAAGAAACGATGTTTATAGTTTATTATACTTGGTTAGATGAAGAAAATTTAAAATCAAGGGAAGAAGAATTATTTGTTAATTATGATTTATTAAAGGTAAGAAAACAACAGTTTGAAGATAAAGATTATTATGGTTATTTATTTAAAGTAAAGGAGTAGGAAAATGATTTTATATTTAGTTATACCAGCGTTTAATGAAGAGGAAGTATTAGATATTACATCTAAGGCTTTAAAAGAAAAGATGAATAGTTTAATTAAGGATAAGAAAATAAGTAAAGAAAGTAAAGTAATGTTTGTTGATGATGGAAGTAAGGATAAAACTTGGAGTATTATTGAGTCACTACATGAAAAAGATAAATTATTTACTGGTGTTAAGTTGAGTGGCAATCGAGGACATCAATTTGCTTTACTGGCAGGATTAATGGAAGCTAAAAAGTATGCTGATGCTGTAATATCAATGGATGCTGATTTGCAAGATGATATTAATGTTATTGATAAAATGATTGATGAGTATAAGAGTGGTAGCCAGATAGTTTATGGTGTTAGGTCATCAAGAAAGAAAGATACATTTTTTAAAAGAAATACTGCGCAAATGTTTTATAAGTTGATGCAATTTTTAGGGGTAAATATTGTTTATAATCATGCTGATTGTAGACTGATGAGTAAAAGAACATTAGATGAATTAGAAAACTTTAAGGAAGTTAATTTGTTTTTACGAGGAATTGTGCCACTTTTAGGTTTTAAAAGTAGTATTGTGTATTATGAGCGAGGTAAAAGAGAAGCGGGAACAAGTAAATATCCTCTAAAGAAAATGCTTGCTTTTGCAGCTGATGGAATTACTTCTTTTAGTGTTAAACCATTGAGATTAATTTTAGCTATTGGTATAATTATTTTAATTGTTAGTATATTTATAATGTTATATGCTTTAGTGGTAAAAATATTAGGACATACTGTTGCTGGTTGGACATTTTTGACAATTTCTATTTGGTTTATTGGAGGTCTTCAAATGATTTCTATCGGAGTAATTGGAGAATATGTTGGTAAAATTTATAATGAAACTAAGGCTAGACCAAGGTATATTATTGAAAAAGTACTAAAATAATTGCATATTGAGAAAGTTTGTGCTATAATGAATTAGACCCAAAAAAGTATATAATCCGCTGTATATAATATAAGATTATAGGTAATAGTGAGGAGGTAGTATATGGCTAATCTAGTAGATAAGATTAACGAAAAACATATTCGTAAAGATATTCCTGAATTTAGAGTTGGGGATACTGTAAAAGTTGATGTTTGGGTAAAAGAAGGTAAAAAGGAAAGAATTCAATCTTTTGAAGGCTTAGTAATTGCCAAAAGAGGTGGAGGAGTTTCTGAAACATTTACTGTTCGTAAAAAGAGCGGTACTGTTGGAGTATCCAGAATATTCCCAGTTAATGCACCAACAATTGATAAGATTACAGTAGTTAAAAAAGGTAAAGTTAGAAGAGCTAAACTTAACTTTATTAAGGGAATGCGTAAAGAATACAAAGTTAAGGAAAGAAATTAATTCTTTCCTTATTTTGGTTGATTGGGTGAAATATGAAAATTATTAAAGAAATACTTCCATATGTATTAATAATTATTGCAGTTATTTTAATAAGAACATTTATTATTACTCCAGTTAGAGTAGATGGTGCAAGTATGGATCAAACCCTAGAAGATGGTCAAATACTTCTTTTATATAAACTATCTAATATTGATTATGGGGATATTGTAGTATTAGATGAAGAAAAAGAAGGCGAAATAATTATTAAAAGAATTATTGGTATGCCTAAAGATACTGTGAGTATAAAAGATAACACTGTTTATGTAAATGATGAGGAGCTAGAAGAAGACTATGCTTATGGGGAAACTAGTGATTATGAAGAAATTACTTTAGGGGATGATGAATACTTCATTTTAGGGGATAATCGTCCAATAAGTAAGGATTCAAGATATTTTGGTCCAGTAAAAGAAGATGAAATAATTGGTAAAGTTATTTTTAGATTATGGCCATTTAATAAATTTGGAACAATATAAGGAGTCTAAAAATGCCTGATAAAATAAATCATATAAATAAAGAAATCGAAGAATTAAAAAATGAGGGGATTTCTACTAAAGATATAAGTGATGGTTATCATACTTTCCAAGAACTATATGAACACAGAATAATTTTATTTAGTGCTCTATGTAATGCATATCCAGATATATCTTGGAAATCTAAAAAACATTATGATAATGAAACTGATCCTATGTTTGATGACTCTTTTATTGCGGGTATTAATACTCCACTTGGACCGGCGACTTATCATGTGAAACTAAAATACTGGGATTTATTTGCTATTCCAGAAATAGAAAGAGCTTTAGAATATGATGGATATTCATCTGAAGATGTATTATTAAGAATTAAATCATTAAATGATAAAAAAAGATAAATTTGCTAAAAGCAAATTTTTTCTTTACTTAGGATAAATTAGATGTTATAATTTTATTAGATATTAAGGCCCTCCCTTGATTTTAGTTTTTATTTATGATTTTATTTTAGGGCGAAATACTAAAGATAAGGAGAAGAACTTTGGCAACAAAGTTAAATCATAGTAACAACACATCACGCTATGATATTTACAAAATAAAATATTAAATAAGGAGGAAATTTAAATGTTAAAAAAAGAAATTTACCCAAAAACTGCAAGGGTAAAATGTAATGGTGAAACAGTATGCGTTACAGAAAAATTAGATGGTAGTAATTTAGTAATCTTTAAGAAAAATGGCACAGTTTATATTGCTCAAAGAAAAAACATAATAGCAGTTGATGAATTAGATAGTGCTAAAGATATTCTTTATAAAGGATTAAATGAATGGCTAAACAATAATAAAGAGACTCTAATTTTAGAATTACATGAAGGTAGTGCTATTTGTGGTGAATGGCTAGGCATGGGACAAATCAAATATAATATTGATGACTTTGATAAAAGGTGGTATATGTTTGCTAAGGCGAATGTCGATGATGATTTTAATTTGTATAATCTTAATTATAATCATGATGATTTTATATATCCTTTTGAGTCCCAAGAAATACCTAAATTTATTGGAATTGTACCAGTAGTTTCTAAACTTAAAGTATTACCTGATAAAAGGCATTTAGATAGTTTATATGAAAAATATACTACAAAAGTAAAAAGAAATGTTGAAGGATTTGTAGTTAGTTATCGTAATCAAATATCTAAATATGTCCGTATGAAAAATGGTAAATTACAAGAACATCATGAATAATTAATTTGAAAATTTATTGACTAATTAAAGTTTGCTTGTTATATTGTAGGTGGGGTTGATAAATCTTTTGCTAAAAAATAAGTTTACAATTTATTAGAGTCAATAATTTTTAGAAATGGATTTAAGCTAGTGTATTATTTTACACTAGCTTAAAAAATATTTAAAAAAAATAAAGACAAAATGAAATGATAGATGATATAATAGAAAGTGCTCATTTAAAAAATATTAAGGAGAAGAAAATGTTAACAGATGAAGAAAAACAAATCATGGAGGTTATAATTGCTGCTAGGAAATTAGAAGAATATCTATGGGGAGAATATAATGGTCAATGGAATATTGAAGAATGGCGGAGAATGTTTAGAAAAAGAATTCAAAAAATAGATGATATAGATGTAAATAATCCTCATGCGATTATTGAAATGCGTAAAAGGTTAATGCAAAATGCAGCATTAAGTGTTGCATTAATGAAAATACTTGATACTAAAGGAATACCAACAAATGATTGTGATATACCGTCAAATTTACCGCAATATGCTAGTAATATAGAAAGTAATTGATTTAAAAATAAAGAAGCTGCTACAGTTGTCGAGAAATCCTCGGTTACTGATAATTAAGATAATTAAATTTATAAGAAGAAAGAAGGTGTAATTTGTGAAGGAAAAGAAAAATGATATAATAGAAAGTAATGAATTTGAATTATTAGATGTGGAAAATATTTATCAAGATATACGAAAAAAGATAATAATAGCAAGAGAAAAAATGATTAAACATATTGATACAACAATGACGGAAGTATATTGGTATGTTGGAAAAATTACTTATGAATTATCTAATAATAGTACTAAAGCTAGTTATGGAAAAAGAATAATAGATGCATTGTCCATTAAATTAAGTGAAGAATTTGGTAGTGGTTTTTCATCAGTTAGTATTAGAAGAATGCGTAAATTTTATGAGCTTTATCCAATATGGTCGGCGGTGCCGACTGAATTATCTTGGTCTCATTTTCAAGAATTAATTAGAATTGATAGAAAAGAGGAAAGAGAATTTTATGAGCAAGAAGCTATTAAATCTAATTGGGGATATAGAGAACTAAATAGACAAATTAATACAAAATTGTATGACAGATATTTAATATCTCCTGATAAAAAAATAATTATTGAGGATTCTAAAAAAGGATTAATAGCAAAACAACCCGAAGAACTTTTAAAAACCCCTTATATATTTGAATTTGTTGGGTTAAAAGAAAACAAAAACTATTTAGAAACAGATTTAGAAACGGCTTTATTATCTCATTTAACAGAATTTTTGCTAGAATTAGGTAGGGGATTTTCGTTTGTGGCTAATCAGCAACGTATTAAAATAGGAACTGAATATTATTATCCGGATTTGATATTTTATAATAGATTAGCAAAATGTTTTGTAATAATTGATTTAAAAATCGGAAAACTAACTCATCAAGATATTGGGCAAATGCAAATGTATGTAAATTATTATAAAAAGACTCAAATGATTGAGGGAGAAAATGAACCAATTGGAATACTACTTTGTGCAGATAAAGATGATGCTGTAGTGGAGATGACTTTAGGAGATGATATAAAAAATGTGTATGCCTCAAAATATTTAACATATTTGCCTACTAAAGAGGAGTTAATTAAAATAATTCGAGATGAAAAAGAATTATATGAATTATCAAAAGAAGAAGTAAATGAGTGAATCAAAATGAATAATTGATGCCATTTATAAAGATGAACCATTGCGACTATTTCGAAAAAGTATGGTTAAATTATTTGATGCTGATAGAACAGTTGTAAAAAACATATTTATAAATGGAAAATCGGATGAAATTGCAGTATGTGCAAATTTTGCACATACTGCAGAAAATGAGAAAAGATATCAAACAGAATTCTATAATTTAGATGCAATAGCAATAAGTTGTTATTATATAAGTTAATTAAATTTATAATAAGAAAGAAGGTGTAATTTGTGAGTACAAACAAAAAAGAAGAAGTAATAGAAAATAATATTTTAATATATGAATCGGGTAATGATATTAAAGTTGAAGTTATTTTAGAAGAAGAAAATATTTGGCTTACTCAAGAACAAATAAGTAAATTATATAATAAAGCTAAATCGACAATTAATGAACATATAAAAAATATTTATTTAGAACAAGAATTATTGGAAACAAATACTATGAGAAAATTCGGAATTTCCGAATTTTCTACAAAGCCAACGAATTATTATAATCTAGATATGATAATTGCTATTGGTTTTCGTGTAAAATCTAGTGAGGGAACTAAATTTAGAATTTGGGCGAATGAAAAATTAAAAGAATATTTAGTAAAAGGATATAATTTAAATGTCGAAAGATTTAAAAATAATGGCAATGATCCATACTTTGATGAACTTCTAGATAAAATAAGAGACATAAGGTCAAGCGAAAAAGTTTTTTGGAGAAAGATATTAGATATATATGCCACCTCAATTGATTATAATCCAAAAAAAGAAATCACAATTAATTTTTTTAAGACTGTTCAAAATAAAATGCATTATGCTGTTTCGAGTAACACTGCTGCTGAAATAGTTTATAATAGAGTTGATAGTAGTAAGGATAATATAGGCCTTACGAACTTTAAAGGAGATATGCCTACTAGAAAAGAAACAGAGATTGCTAAAAATTATTTAACACACGAAGAACTACAAGTTTTAAACAGATTAGTGTCGGCTTATCTTGATATTGCAGAGATAAATGCTTTAAAGAGAAAAACAATGACTATGCAAGATTGGGTTAATGAATTAGATAGTTTTTTAAAAATGACACATAATGATATATTGCAAACAAAGGGAATTGTTTCACATGAAGAAGCTTTAAAAAAAGCTCATGCCGAGTATGATAAATATATGCAAAAGCATTTAACTAGAGCTGAGAAAGATTATTTGAAAATTATGAATATAGAACTTAAGGAATTAGAAAATAATAACTAAAGATTTATAGAAAGAGATAATCAATAAAACTTCCGTCGGAAATTCCGACGGAATATAAAAGAAGAATAAACACCGTCGGAATTTTCGACGGTGATAAAATTAATAATATTAGAAAGGAGTATGTATGGAATCAATTACTTATAAATATAGTAATAAAACTTTTGAAGATATTAAACATATTGATGAACATGGTGGTGAGTACCGGTTTGCTCGTGATTTACAAAAAGTATTAGAATATAAAGAATGGAGAAATTTTAAAGTAGTAATAGATAAAGCTATTGTGTCTTGCAAAAATAGTGAATTTGATGTGTTTAATCATTTTGTTGAAGTCAACAAAATGATTGAATTAGGTAAAACTGCAAAAAGAAAGATTCTTGACTATAAACTGTTTAGATATGCTTGTTATTTGATAGTGCAAAATGCTGACCCAAGTAAAGAAGTTGTTGCTTTAGTTCAAACTTATTTTGCTGTTCAAACTTACAAAAGATTATATAACGGAGATAATATGGACGAAGATGAATTAATTGCAAATCTATTTAGAATAAATCAAACAAAACAAAAACTTTTAAGAGATAAAGTTCAAAGTGAAGATAATGCTAAAAATACCCATTATGAAGTTGGAAAAAAGGTAAGAAAGGCTATTGCTGATATCGGAGGCATGATGCCAGAAGAAATGCTTACACCATAAAAGAGTTTAAAAGAATTGGAAAGAGAAAAAAAGCAAGAAATAAGGAAAGTAAAATATACCTAAAAGAAAGAAGGCGAATAAAATGAATGAAAATAATATTAATTGGTATCCTGGGCATATGGCAAGGACTAAAAGAGAATTAAAAGAAAATATAAAATTGATTGATTGTATTTATGAGCTTATTGATGCAAGAATGCCTCTATCATCAAAAATGAAGAATGTTGATGATTTAATTAAGGATAAGCCTCATATTATAATAATGACTAAAATGGATTTATGTGATAAAGAGGTAACTAATAGATGGATTAAACAATATACGGAGCACGGATTTATTGTTGTTCCTATGGATTTAACTAATAATAATGATTATAAAAAGCTAGTTGATATTACCAAAAAAGAAATGAAAAGTTTGCAAGATAAGAGGCTTAATCACGGTTTGAAAGAAAAAGAAATTAGAGTTGCTGTAATAGGTATTCCTAATGTTGGAAAATCAACTTTAATTAATAAACTAGCTGGGAAAAAAGTGGCCCAAGTTTCAAATAAACCAGGAGTAACTAAACAAATTAATTGGCTTAAGACTAATTGTGGTTTGTTATTAATGGATACTCCGGGAATCTTATGGCCAAATTTAGATGATAACGAAGAAGCCTTGAGTTTAGCGGCGACTGGTTCAATAAAAATGGATGTTTTAAATATTACTGATATTGGAGGTTATTTAGTATCGTTTTTAAAAAATTATTATCCGGAAAAATTAAAAGAGCGTTATAATATAGAAGTGGACATTGATCCTTTAGTAGTATTTGAGCGAATTGCCAAAAAAATTGGAGCATATAAAGATGGTGAAGTCGATTATGAACGGGTTAGTGAAAGAATATATCATGATTTAGTTAGTGGTAAAATAAAAGGAGTAACGTTTGACCAATGGAAGATGTAGATTTACTTGAGTATGAAAAAAAGTTATATGAAGAAGGTTATGAACTTATTTGTGGTACAGATGAAGTAGGGCGTGGTCCACTAGTTGGACCCGTTGTTGCTGCTGCAGTAATTTTACCTAAAAATTATTATTTGGAAGGACTTACTGATTCTAAAAAATTAAGTGAGAAGAAAAGATGCAAATTTTATGATATAATTATTCATGATGCTATAAGTTATGGTATTGGAGTAGTTGATGCTAAAACTATTGATGAAATAAACATTTATGAGGCATCAAGACTGGCAATGTTAAAAGCAATTGAAGATTTAAAAGTAAAACCTGATTTTGTTTTAACAGATGCAATGCCCCTAGATATTCCTGAGTCTTTAGCAATAATTCATGGTGATGCCTTATCGGAATCAATTGCAGCTGCAAGTGTAGTTGCTAAAGTAACTAGGGATAATATGATGTATGAACTTGATAAAAAGTATCCAATGTATGGATTTAAAGATCATAAAGGATATCCTACTAAAAAACATCTTGAAAATTTAGAAAAATATGGTATATTAGATAATTATAGGGTAACTTATAAACCTGTAAAAGAAATCATAGAAAAGAGGAAACATGAAGAAACTGTTAAACAATAACTTAATTAAAAATTATATTATTTTGCTTATTTTTATGACTATATTAGAAATAGTATTTCGAGCTATTAGTAATATTCCCATATTAAATTTAGCTATGTTAAGAGTATTTGTTGGCCTTAACATTATAGCTTTAATTATTAGTTTTATTATTTCTTGGATGAATAAAAAATATAGTAAGATATTTGTAATATTTTTATCTTTAGTATGCACTATTTATACTTTTTTCCAAATAGGTTTTAATAATTTTATTGGTGTTTATGCATCAGTTAATTCATCGAGTCAACTTGGAGCAGTAACGGATTATATAAAAGAATTTTTACTTTCATTTTTACCAAAATTTTATTTGATTTTCATTCCTTTTATTTTATTAGTTGCCTACTTTATATTCCTAGATAAATTTACGGAATTAAAGTTAAATAAAAAATTTGTATTAAAAAGACATACTAAGTATGAACTAGGTATTAGAACAATTTCTACCATTTTAGTTTTGTTGGCATTTGGTCTTATTTATCATGAAACATTGGTAAATGATAATTTTCAAGATGACTTACAAACAACTGCTAATGAAGATTTATTTAAATATCCAAGCATTCCATCACTTGCTATAAATCAATTTGGAGTAATAACTTTTGGATTACTTGATATTAAATCATTATATGTTGATCCACCAGAAACCTATATTTTTGATGCCACTGATGATAATATTAGTTTTGATGTTGATAGAGAATTTGATGATACATTGTGGCAGAATGTAATAGAAAATGAAGATGATGAAACCCTAAATATGATAAGTAATTATTTAATTAATAGTACTATTACTGACTATAATGCCTATACGGGCCTTTTTGAAGGTAAAAATTTAATAATGATTATGATGGAATCTGTAAATGAAATATTTATTAATCCAGATTTATATCCTAATTTTTATAAGTTATATTCGGAAGGTTTAACTTTTACTAATAATTATTCTCCAAGAAATAGTTGTGCAACTGGTAATAATGAATTTAGCGCGATGACTGGTCTATATTCCATTCAAAATAATTGTACGGCAAATGTTTATCGTAATAATGAATATTTTACTTCAGTCTTTAATTTGTTTAATGAATCTGGTTATAGAACATTAAGCATGCATGATTATACGGAGGCATATTACTACAGAAATATAATTCATGCTAATATGGGTAGTAAAGCTTACTATGGAGTAGAAGATTTAGGAATTCCTTATTCTAATGAATATCGTAATTGGGCGAGTGATGAAGATTTTATGAATGTCGCTATGGACATTACTCTAGATGGATCTAGTGAACCTTTTATGTTATGGCTTACAACTGTATCTTCTCATCAACCATATAATCAATCAAGCATTGAAGGAGATAAATATTTATCGATTACTGAAGGAACTAATTATTCCATGGATTTAAGAAGATATATGTCTAAACTTAAAACTTTAGATAATGCTTTAGGAATTTTACTTGAAAGATTAGAATCATCTGGAGTCCTTGATGATACAGTAATAGTTTTATTCGGAGATCATTATCCCTATGGTCTTAAAGATGATACTATTAATCAAGTATTAGATTATAATCTGGATGATTATGAAAGAGAAAGAACTCCATTAGTAATTTATAATAGCGAAATTGAACATAAAGAAATAGATAAATATACTTCATATGTTAATTTAACACCAACTATAGCTAATTTATTTAATTTAGATTATGACCCAAGACTTTATATGGGAAGTGATATCTTAAGTGATGAATACTTAAATGTGGTAGCTTTTGCTGATGGTTCTTGGAAAAATGATTTGGCATATTATAATGCTGCTACTAATGAAATAACTTATTATGTTGAGGATAGTTATACAATAGATGAAATTAGAGCTATTAATGAGACTATTACCAATAAAATGGGGATCAGTAGTCTAATAATTGAAAATGATTATTATACTTATTTAGATAATGCATTAGAAAAAGAATTGCAAAAAAAAGAAACATATGCTAGTATAGATACCCAAAACGAAGAAATACAAGGAGGATAAATGAAAAATTTAGTAATTGTAGAATCTCCAGCAAAAAGTAAAACAATTGAAAAATATTTAGGTGGAGATTACAAAGTAATATCTAGTAAAGGACATATTAGAGATTTAGCAACAACTGGTAAATTTGGTTTAGGGGTTGATGTAAATGACGATTTTAAACCTAATTATATCATAATTAAAGGTAAAACTAAAGATGTTGCCAATATCAAAAAGGAAGTAAATAATGCTGATATGGTATATCTAGCAACCGACCCAGACCGTGAGGGAGAAACTATATCTTGGCATATTTATGATGAGGTAAAAATACCTGATGATAAATATAAGAGAGTTGTGTTTCATGAAATAACAAAAGATGTTGTTATTGATGCGATCAATAATCCTGGTAAAATTGATATGAATTTAGTTAAAAGTGGGGAAACTAGAAGAATACTAGATCGAATTATTGGCTTTAGATTATCAAAGCTTATGCAAAGTAAGACTGGTGGTAAGTCGGCTGGCCGTGTGCAAAGTGTTGCTTTAAAGCTAATTGTTGATAGAGAAAGAGAAATTAGAGCTTTTGTACCGAAAGAATATTGGACCATTGAAGCAGATTTCTCAAGCTTTAAAGCAATTTTAGAAAAATATCGGGGTAAAGAAATTGAAATACCTGATGAAGAAGCCGCCGATGAAATTTTAAATAATTTATCTAAATCATTTAAAATTGAATCAGTCACTGAAAAAGAAAAAAATAAAGCAGCAAGAGAAGTATTTAAAACTTCAACACTGCAACAACTAGCATCAACTAAACTAGGTTTTGCCCCAGCTAAAACGATGAAAATTGCCCAAAAACTATATGAAGGTGTTGATTTAGGTAGTGAAACAGTAGGTCTTATTACTTACATGCGTACCGATTCTGTTCGTATTAGTGATTCATTTATTGCTGAAACTTATGGATACATTAAAAAAACTTATGGTGATGATTATATTGGATATGTTAAAAAAGGTAAAAGATCAGAAAACGTGCAAGATGCCCATGAAGGTATCAGACCAACCAGTATAAATAGAACACCAGAAAGTGTTAAACCTTACCTTTCTAGTGATGAATATAAATTATATCGTCTTATCTATATTCGGGCTTTAGCTTCTTTAATGAAAGATGCTAAAACTCTTGCTACAACGGTAATTTTAGAAAATAATGGTTATACCTTTAAAGCAACTGGTAGTGTACTAGTTTTTGATGGTTACTTAAAAGTATATCATGAATATGAAGATAGTGAAGATGTCATACTGCCTGATTTTAAAAACTATAAATCTGATGTAATTGTTGCTGATAAAATTGATAAAATTCAACACTTTACAAAACCTGCTCCAAGATATACCGAAAGTAGTTTAATTAAAGAAATGGAATCTTTAGGTATTGGGAGACCTAGTACTTATGCAACAATCATTGCAACAATTAAAGATCGGGGTTATGTAATACTTAAAGATAAAAAATTTGAACCAACTGAAATTGGTGAAGAGACAACCGATAAATTACAAGAATTCTTTAGTGATATAGTTAATGTCAAATATACGGCAGAAATGGAACATGACCTAGATGAAATTGCCGAAGATAAAATGGATAATATTAAACTACTTCATGAGTTTTACGATAAATTTGAACCATTAGTAGAAAAAGCCTTCAAAGAAATGGAGAAGAAAGCACCTGAGGCAACTGGGGAAATTTGTCCAGAATGTGGTGGAAATTTAGTAATTCGTAAGGGTAAATATGGTGAGTTTGTTGCTTGCAATAATTATCCAACTTGTAAATATATCAAAAAAGAACAAAAAGAAGTTAAAGAAATATGTAAGTGTCCAAAATGCGACAAAGGCATGATTGTGGAGAGAATTACTAAAAAAGGCAAAATATTTTATGGCTGTAACAATTATCCAAAATGTAATTATGCTCTTTGGTATAAACCAACCGGAGATATTTGTCCTAAGTGTGGGGAATTGATTGTTGATAAAAACGGTAATAAGATTTGTCTAAATTGTGATGAGTCATGATGAGTAATGTTGTAATTTGGGAAAAACTATGTTATATTTAAGAAAATAATATAAAGGAGGGAAGTTGTGAACGAAATTGATAAAAACTACAAATGGTTTGAAGAACACAAAAAGGAATTATTAAAGGATTATAAAAATCAGTATGTAGTTATAAAAAAGCAACAAGTAATTTTTAGTAGTAACCTCTTTGATGAAGCTGTAGAATTTGCATCTAAATTAGAATTAGGAACCTTTATAATTCAAAAAGTAGAAAAAAATGAAACAATACAAGTATTTCATTCGAGGGCAATATTTGATGAAAAAAAATAATTTATTAGAACCTAAAGCTTTTAGCAATTATTATGATGGTAATCCAAGAATATTAATGACAAAAGTTGGATTTAAGTCTACGATGACCAACAATAAAAATAAGGAAATTGTTTGTGATGGTATTTGGGATACTGGCGCAACATCAACTGCAATAAGTTCTGAAATAGTAAAACAATGCAAATTAATTCCCATTGGAAAAGCTACAGTACATACAGCTGGAGGACAGGTTTCTCAAAATGTTTATTTAGTTGATGTAACATTACCAAATAATGTTACAATAAAATCTCTTAGGGTTACAGAAATACCCGCAATTAATGGAGCAAATGCTTTAATTGGGATGGACATTATGAGTCTTGGGGATATGGCATTAACTCATAAAAACAATAAAACAATATTTACATTTAAAATACCAGCAAGCGAAGAAATAGATTTTACCCAAAGCATTCAAGAAGAAACAATAAAAGAATAATAAGTGTTTTGATGCACTTATTTTTTCTTTTCACGATTAAATGAAAATCGTTTTAATCGTGAAAAGAAAAATACAAAACATTATTGAAAATAAAAAAATGTCAAATGCCAAAAAGTTTTGTGAATTTTTACTCCGCCAGATTTATATCTTTAAGTTTCGGTGTAAAAAAATGTTGACAAAATAAAACATAGATGCTGTTGATAAGTATCTATGCTTTTTAATACA
>CALVKF010000031.1 GCA_944332555.1 uncultured Bacilli bacterium | reverse complement strand
CTGTTCAAAAACAAAATAAAATCCAGCAATTATGCTAGATTTTTTCAAATGAACAGATAAAACTTTTAAACAGATAAAATTATAGGATCAGAAGAAGTTCCTGTTCCAGAAACATATGTTACACTGGAATTGAGATAAAAAGAAGGTCTTATAGCTTTGCTATTGCTATCTGCTATACTACTCACTGCACTACCAGAAGAATTAATACCATATGCACTGGTAGATGAATTAACTGAACTCCTCGTAATAGTCCATTCTGTAGGACCTAAATATAACCAATTGCTATTAGCAGCACTGCTATAACTACTTAAATTAGTATTCCAATAACCAGAAGTAGCTGCATATGCATAATCACTTAAATACATTAGCCCTACTTTTGCCCTATGCGTTGTACTGCTATTAGTAATTTCATTACTATAAACTGTTTTAGCACTTGCGCTTATACTACTCACTCCACTAACATTCCAATTAGTAGTTGCTATTTTACTGCTCCACGTACTTCCTAAACCGCTTAAAAATGAACCATTTATTATTCCTTGAACATTACTTCCACTCCATGTATTACTAGTTGTTGAGTTACTCCAGTAATAACTTCCATAACTGGTTGATTTTATCAATTTCACTTGTGAACCAAACACACCAATAATTCGATATAAATTGCTACTTGAACATGAAGTAGAATTGGTTCCAAAACATACATAGTTATTTGGATTGGCACCTGCATATCTATAAGAATTATCTCCAGCTGAATTTGAAAGTGAACTTGTATGATAATATATTCCGTTTGACCCTTGTGAAGTATATAATGATTTTATGTAATCCGCCAATAATACCGATTCCTCTGTTGTTGCACTTATAGTATAGATATTAGAAGGTTCTCCTTTAGTATCTGTTACATATACTCTAATACTATAAGTTGTGTTGCTATTTAAATCACTAAATGTATAGCTGTTACTTGTAGAACTAGTATAACTTCCATTGTTTATTGAATAATAATATCTTGAAACACTATTAGATCCCCCGCTTGCTGTTACACTTACCGTTATACTATTCGATTCAATATTTGTAATAGTTACACTAGAGACTTCTGGATCTTCATAAGATGTTGTAGCTCTTACAGTACTTTCGTTGGATTTATTTCCATTACTATCCACAACATATACTCTAAAATTATATGTTGTTCCAGCAGAGAGCCCACTAAATCTATATGTATTACTTGTAGAACTTACATAACTAGCACCATTATTATTTGAATAGTAATATGTTGCTATACTACTGCTACCAGCCGTGGCATTTATAGTTAGCCTTATACTACTTTCCGTAATACTACCAGCGCTTACACTATTTACTACTGGATTTGCATAAGTTGTAGTTGCACTCGTTGTACCATAATTAGATTGTACTCCTTCATTATCCACAACATATACTCTAAAATTATAGGTTGTACTACCTGATAACCCACTAAATGTATAGGTATTAGAATTGCTACTTACATAACTACTTCCATTATTACTTGAATAATAATATGTTTGTATTGCATTTGTCCCTGCAGTAGCATTAACTGTTAATGTTATGCTACTGCTTGTTACATTACTTGTACTTACACTATTTACCACTGGATCTATATATAATGTAGTTTCTGTTGTATTATATACTGCTGATTCTCTATTATTGTTATCTATTACTTTTACTTGAATATAAAACGTTGTATTACTTGTTAAATTATTAAAGGTATATGAGTTACTTGTTGATTCATACCAGTTACTTCCATTATCTCTAGAATATAAGTATCTTGTGATTGTGCCATCTCCATTAGTTGCACTTACATTTATTGTTATACTATCTTCTGTACTACTTGTACTTACATTTGTAATCTCTGGTATTTCATATGTATCTGTTGTTACTTGTATTGTATATGGATTTGATTCTCTATTATTATTATCAATGGCTTTGACATTGATAGTGTATTCTGTTTGTTCATTTAAATTACTAAATACATTACTTGTTTGGTATTCTCCATTATCTATTGCATATAAATAATGATCTATTGTATTTGTTCCATCAGTTCCTGATGGTGTTAATGTTATTGAATTATATGTTGTTGTATATTCTACATTTGCAACAACTGGTAATATATAGGTTTCTGTTGCTATTGCTTCATAATATTCTGTTGATTCTACTCCATTACTATCTACTACTTTTACTCTTATTTTATATTCTGTTGTATCACTTAAATTAGTAAATGTATAAGTATTACTATCTGATTCTATCCATGACTCTCCATCATTATTTGAATACATATATTTGGTAATGGTTCCATCACCACTATTTGCTGTAACTGTTAATGTAATACTATTAAGTGTAACACTATGTGTTACTTCACTAATTGTTGCTAATGCATATTCATTGGTTGTTACTCTTGTTTCATAGACATTTGATTTGACATTATTAACATCTATAGCATAACTATAGATTATATATTCCGTATTATCTTTTAAATTACTAAATTCATAATTTGGTGTTTCACTTTCATAATATGTTACTGTATCAGCTGATGCTAAATTACTTAATCTTATTACTTGATTATCATTTATATATGCTGTTTGATTATTGGCTTCTTCTATTCCAAAATAATATTTATCTACATCTGCTGATCCATTACTTAATACTAAATTTGTATCTATCGTATTATATGTTGGTGTTGCTTCTATATTGGTTATTTGCACTGGATTATAACTACTCATTTTCTCTTGAGTCATATATATTTTAGCACTAAAGTTCTTTCCTGTATTAGCATTTTGATTACTATCTAAATTAGCTAAAGTTATTTCTATATTCCAGTTTTGAACTTCAGTAGCATTATTTGCTTCAATTACATAATCACTTGCTATTAGAAATCCTCCAGTTCTTGTTGTTATATCAAAACCTTCTTCATAATGCACTAATCCTGTTATATTTTCTAACTTATTTCCATTTGGATCTGTTACATTTAATAATAACTCTGGTGTATTATTGGGAGTTGTATATTCTAAATTATTAGATTCTATTATTATGTATATATTATACATAGCACTTGCGGTATTATCATAATTATTAGGTATTAATGTAGCTGTTGCATTAGTATCATCTGATAAATCTCCCATACCTTCACCAAAGTTTGCTACACTGGCATTTATGTATATATCTTTTTCTACTGTAAATATTAAGTTATCAGTCGATGAAGATAAAACATTAACATTAGCATTTGCTCCATTATTTCCTTGGGTTTGAAAATAGGCATAAGTTATACCACTTACAAATACTAATAGAGTAATTATTGCTATTAATATTAATGTTTTGGTTTTGTTTATTTTTAAATTAATTTTTTTTAATTCCATGACTACCAATCCTCACTACTTATTCTTAACAATATTATAAAATAAAATTACACAAAAGTACTAACCTTGTATGGTTATACATAAATTATTTTACTTTAACCATAATATATACACATATTATGAGTATATACATATTAATGATACCCGTTTTATGAGTAAATGTCAATACAATTTAAGTGAGTACGATAAAATGATTTTAGGGTGATTATATGATACGTATTAGAGAATTAAGAGAAGATAATGATTTGTATCAAAAAGATATAGCAAAAATACTTAATATATCGCAACAACAATATGCTAGATATGAAAGTGAAGAAAATCAATTATCTTATGATGGTTTAATAAAATTAGCTAAATTTTATAATACTAGTATAGATTATTTATTATATTTAACTGATGAAAGAGCCCCATACCCTGAAAGTGTAATAAAAGATAAGTGAAACAATATCACTTATCTTTTAATTTTCTATCAAACTACTTACACTTTTTATAACATATTCTTTTGTTTCAGAAAAACTTAAATTAAGAACTACACTAAATTCATTATATAAATAACTTCCAGCTTTATTGAAATACTCATTATCTATTTCACTAATTTTTTTTTTCTATCTTTATTTCTTAAATAAGTAGTCTTAATTATTTTTATTAAATCTTCATATGTACCACTATGCATTAATTCTTTATAAGTTTGTTCAATTAATCGATCATTACTATTAATAGTATCAATAGCAAGAATTAATTGGTACTTGTAAAGTTAGGGTTGGATCATCAATTGGTTCTAATACATATAAATCATTTTTTATATCCTTAATAATACACACTTCTATTTTTCATATTCCCTCCATTATAGAAAAAGTAGCTATAAAATATGGCGTAAGTCCAGTTTTTATAGCTACTCGTTTCAATTACATTATAACAAATTTTTAAAAATTTTTCTAATTAAACTTGCATTAATTCTTCTTCTTTTCTCTTTATTTCTTCATCTACTATTTTATTATATTTAGTAATTAGTTCTTGTATTTCTTCTAAATATAATTTTTCTTCATCCTCCGGATATTCTTCCTTTTTTATCCCGTTATTAGCATCTTGGCGAATATTTCTTAAAGCTACTTTAGCTTCTTCACCAATAGCTTTAGCTTGTTTAACATAATCTCTTCTTCGATCTTCTGTTAAATCTGGCACTGTCAAAATAATAATTTCCCCATTATTAGTTGGAGTAATTCCAATATTTGCTTCATTGATAGCTCTTTCAATATCTTTAAGTGTAGACCTATCATAAGGCTTGATAAATAATTGTTTAGCTTCAGGTACAGTAATATTAGCAACACTCTGAATTGGTGTTGGTACACCATAATAATTTACCATTATGCCATTAAGCATCGCCGGATTAGCTCTTCCTGCTCTAATTGTAATTAATTTTTCTTGCAAACTAGCTATTGTTTGCTCCATTTTTTTCTCTGTTAAATCCATAAATTCTCCTTTTTTAACTAATTGTTATAGTATCATTATAATTGATTCTATTAGATATTACAATAAAATTTAACTCTAATTCACCAGTTTTACTTATACTTAATGCTTTTGTGACACCATATTCTCCATTAACAACATTATTAATAGTACCTTCAATATCAATTACTTGAACATCACCATCTAAAACTTGGGTATCATGTAATCTTTCTTCAACAAGTGTTCTTATTTCTTCATTTGTTACTTCAAATATTGCTAGTAATTCTTCATTAGTATAAGTTTCCCCATTTTCTTTATTAATAATATATCCCTTAATATTATCTATTTCACTACCATTAACACAATTATAAGTAAAATCATTAATTACTAAACTTATATAATCTCCAAAAACATTGTAAGTATATTCACGATAAGGAAAACTATACAAATTAGATTCATTAGTACACGTTTGTCCTTCTTCTAAAGTCACATCATCTAAACTAACATATTCACTATCAAGTGCAGCTAACTCATTATGTAACTCTTCATTTATACTTTCAAATCCTTCAATATTAATTATAACATCTTCTTTTACAATATGTTCTTCATGTAATATATCTTCCGTATTATCAAAATAAACATATTCTTTAGTATCATCAATTCTTATTTCTTTTATTTCTGTTATTCCATTATTATTATTTTCATTTCTTGGATTATCTAGCATATAATCCATTACGAAATAACCTCCTACAACAAAGATTAACAATATAAATATAAAAGCAACTAATCCAATTACATTTTTTGTATTATCCATATTACCTCAGCTTTCTAAATATATTCTAAATATTTCTCTTAATTCGGATTTCTTACTATTAATATTATAAGAATTCCAATATTCAATAGGAGCTATATTACCACTTCTAAATGATGTTTCTGTATCAAATAGTATTATTTCATCACCACTCACAACTAAAAGTGATGGAGCATAGATATCTGCTACACTATAATCATTATATGTAACATAATTACTTAATTGTTCAACTATTGCTTGATAAGTACCATTATTATCTTCTCTATTTTTAACAAAATCATAAAAATATACTTTATCTATTCCAACTTCTTTAGCAACATCATTAACTATGCTCGCATAATAATTTACCCATTCACTATTAATTGTTCCAAATAAAACTATTCCTTTAGTACCATTGGCAACCATTAAAGCTGTAGTAGCATTAATATACTCAAAGACATTATCTTCTCCAACCAAATTAAATTCCGCTGCGAATCTTTCATTGTCGGGAAGTTCTGGATTAAAATCCTGCATTCCAATATAAATAAAGGCCATAATTAAAATAGCAAAAATAATTAAATATATTACCATTTGCAATTTATTTTTAAATAATGTTTCATGTTTAACTTTTATCTTTTCCATAACTGATCAATAATATTATACCATTAAATAACTAATTTAATAAATACATTTATTAAATTTACTGTCAAATAAAGTAAAAAATCAAGCTTAAGCTCGATTTTAATTACCTTTCACTTGATTCATTACTTCTTCAGCAAAGTTGTCATTTCTCTTGGCCATACCTTCACCAACTTCATAACGAATCATGCTCTTTATTTCTCCACCATTGTTAGTTACATATTTTTCAACTGATAAATCATTATCTTTAATAAACACTTGTTCAGATAAACAAATTTCCTTGTAAAATTTTTTAATTCTTCCTTCAACCATTTTTTCAGCTATATCTGCTGGTTTTCCTTCATTAACAGCTTGTTCTTTTAATACAGATTTTTCATTATCTAATACATCTGCTGGAACTTCACTAGGAAAACAATATAGTGGTCTCATAGCTGCCGCTTGCATAGCTACATCTTTGGCAACTTCAACATTAGCACCTTTAATTACAGTTAAAGCAGCAATCTTACCACCCATATGGATGTACGAACCAAAGAATTCATCATCACTTTTAGTAACAATACTAAATCTTCTTAAAGATAATTTTTCACCAATTTTAGCAGTCTTATTAACTATTAATTCTCCAATAGTTCCATCAGTAGTCATAAGTTCTTTGGCTTCATCAACAGTTTTAACATCACTTTTAAGTAAAGCATCCCCTATAGTATCAATCATACTAACAAATTCTTCATTTTTACTTACAAAGTCTGTTTCACTATTAACTTCAACAATAACAGCTTTATTGCCATCAATATAAATATTTGCTAGACCTTCTGCAGCAATACGTGATTCTTTTTTAGCAGATTTAGCAATACCTTTTTCTCTTAAATAGTTTATAGCTTCATCCATATTACCATTAGTTTCTGCTAAAGCCTTTTTACAGTCCATCATTCCTGCTCCAGTAACTTCCCGCAATTCTTTAACCATACTTGCTGTAACTTCCATAATTTCCTCCTTACTTACTTAACATTTCAATTAATTCATCTTTTTTCATTGATGAATAACCTTTTATTTTATTTTCTTTTGCTAATTTTTTTAATTCAGCTAAAGTCTTTGATTCTAATTCATCAACTTTTTCCATTTCTTTGATTTCTTCTAAAACAGTTTCATCTACTTTTACTTCTTCAATTGCTTCTTTTTTATCTTTTTTTACTTCAGTTTTATCTTTTGGAGTATCTTCTTTCTTTTCATCTTCTGTAACATAATCAGCAATTTCTAAACCATTTGCTTCACAAATAGCATTATTTAAAACACCTAACATAACTTTAATAGAACGAACAGCATCATCATTACCTGGAATAACATAATCAACATCATCAGGATCACAATTTGTATCAACTACTCCAAATACTGGAATATTTAATTTTCTTGCTTCTCTGATAGCATTGATTTCTTTTTTAGGATCAACTACAATTATAGCTTGTGGTAATTTTTCCATATTTCTAATACCACATAATACTTTATTTAGTTTATCATATTCCTTCTTAAGCCCAATAACTTCTTTTTTAGGTAATAATTCAAAAATACCATCAGCTTCCATTTTTTCAATTTCTTCAAGTCTTTTAACTCTTCTTCTAATTGTTCTAAAGTTTGTAAGTGTTCCACCTAACCAACGTTCTGTTACATAATAAGAATTACTTCTTTCAGCTTCTTCTTTGCATACTTCTGCCGCTTGCTTACGGGTTCCAACAAATAAGAACTTTCCTCCATTTTCTGCGATTGTTTTAATTTCTGCATAAGCTTTTTCTAAACAATCTTTAGTTTTTTCCAAATCAATGATATAAATATCATCTCTTGAAGTAAAAATATACTCTTTCATTTTTGGATTCCATCTTTTTGTTTGATGTCCAAAATGAACTCCTGCTTCTAAAAGATAACTCATAGAAACTACTGCCATAAATTCATACCTCCTTCGTTTTTTCTTCTTGATACTTCTAAATTCTCACACTCTCATGAGCACTAGCAAGAATAATCCATATCAATGTTTATTTCGCATTTACAGCAATTTAAATTCTACCAAATATTATGCTAATTTACAAGTATTTTTAATCAATTTCATAAATTATAGCAGAAATTTATTAGCTAAATAATTCGAATCTTGTCAAAAAACTAAATTTACTAAATTTACTATAGGCAAAATTCAGTTTTTGTTGTATAATACTTTGTAAGGGTGTGTTAAGAAGGGTAACCTAAAAAAACAAAGGAAACACACTATGACAAAAACTTTAAAAATTTATATTGATGAAAGCGGCGAATTTGGCTTTGAGCAAGGTTCTTCTGAATTATATGTAGTATCTATGGTATTTTATGATACAAGTATTAACATAGATAATTTTTTGCATGATTTTGAAGATAGACTAAAATCTATTGGTTATACTAATATGATCCATATGGGGGATTTAGTTAGACATAAAGGAGATTATAAAAATTTGGATATTATAACAAGGAAAAAAATATATAGATCATTACATCACTTTACCCGAAAATTACCTATAAAAATATGTTCAGTAATTATTAATAAGAAATATACTAATAATGACAAAATATTAAAACAACAAATTACTATGGAATTAAACAAACTTATTACTAAACACCATAAATACTTAAATAAGTTTAAAAACATTTTAGTATATTATGATAACGGGCAAAAATTATTAAGTAATATTATTGACAATGTTTTTTCTACTTTAAATAATTATGAACATATAGTTGAATTTGATAAAATTCAAGAAAGATTATTTCAAATTGCTGATATGCTTACCTTTATAGATAAATTTAATTACAAATTCAAAAGAAAAATACCATTTTCTAAAAATGAAACTGTTTTTTTTGAAATATCAGAAATAAGAAAAATGCTAAACGATTTAGAAAGCAAGAGATTATAACATGTAAAAAAGCAACTTAACTGTTGCTTTTTACAGCGGCTCACATGTGCCAACACGGGTCAGGACCTCAAACCAATACTAGAATTAACTAGGGTTATCAGTCCCGTAGTAGATATAATATCTACATATATATTATATCCACCAGTAATTAAATTATACCATTTAATTTATCACTTGTAAATAGTTTTTACACTTCTGTTGGAGCTAACCAACTAAACTCGGGAATATTTCTAAGTATGCCATAAATTATGACAATAACTATTAATATATACCAAACAAATTCTGGTATACTTATATTGATATTAAATCTTTTTAATATTAATTTTAAAATCCAATATATAATACTAAGAATAATTAATATAAATACTAAGGGATTATATCTAAATGCTTGATAAAAGTCTAGTCTAACTAAAGAAAATAGTAATCTTGTTATACCACATCCAGGGCAATAAAAATTTGTTATTTCATGAAACATACACGGTATTTCTAAACCAATGGTTTTATTTAAAAATAAATATAAGAAAAAACCTAAAATAGCCATAATTACTAATTTTAGGTAATATGTTTTTTTCATTATTCTTGAGAGAACTTATTTAAATCACTTTGGATTAAACAGTAATTAACAATACTAAATCCTATTAAAGATAAAATTAAATAAAGTATTGAATTATCTCCAATTGGTTTATTGTACTTCTTACCAGCATTAAATAACTTTTGACCCATTTTAAAATTCCAATAAATAGCATAAATACCACAAGTAAGTATTGTAAATAAGAAAGCCATTCCTCCACTAGCGTTTTTTTCATCACTTATCATATTTGTTTCATCAGTCATTACAATAAACCAATAAATGCTATAGATGCCACAAGTAATAATTGATAAAATAACACAAGTAACAACGCTTCTATTAGGTAGATTAATGCTCGAATTACTACTATAATTATTAATTATAACTGTACTACCACTATTAGTATTATCACTACCTAAATTAGTTCCACATTTAGTACAAAAATTACTATTTTCTGCAACTTCACTTCCGCAGTTTGGACAAAATTTTGCCATAAAACTCACACACCTTCCTTCAATTCATTTTATCATAGATTATTATTTAATACAACAATTTTAGAAAAATCTTATTATATCTTGAATTGTTATATAAATCATGAGTAAGAATAGTAAGGCAAATCCTATTAAATGACATATGCTTTCAAATTTAGCATTAACGGGACTACCCTTTATTTTTTCAACAATTAAGAATAATACATGACCACCATCAAATGCTGGGAATGGTAAAATATTGATAAATCCAACATTTATTGATAAAAATGCTATAATATACATCATATAAGAAATACCATAACCAATCGACTGATCAATTACTTCATACATACCTACTGGACCAGATAAGGCTTGCAAAGAAATTTTACCTGTAAATAAACCTTCGATAGTTAAAGCCATCGACTCGACAATACTACCAAATTTTTGAAAAGCATATTTAACTCCACCCCATAAACCAGTCATAGTTTCTTGTTTGATATAAACTCCAAAAGTTTTAGTTTCAACTCCTGTTTCTTCATCTACAGTTACATCAGGCTCAACTTTAATATTTTCAACTTCGCCACTCTTGTGTTCTACTCTAAATTCATAAATGTTATCTTCACTTTCCATAATAAGAAGTATTTGTGCTTTATCCCAATTAGATACCTTACGTCCATTAATTTCTAAAATTTTATCACCATTTTCTATACCTGCTTCCGCCATTGGTGAGCCTTCAACTACTTCTCGCACCTCTGGTAAATTTATTGTTCCACCCCAAATTAAAGAACTAATAAATAAAAATAATAAAGCAAGTATGAAGTTATTAACAACACCCGCCACTAAAATGATAACTCTTTGATACCAAGGCTTATTACACATGAATGATTTTTTATTAATCTTTTCATCATCTTCGTATACTTCACCCGCCATTGATACAAAACCACCGATAGGTATTGCTCTTAAATTATAATCTATTTTATCCTTTTTACCTTTATGAGTAAAAATAATGGGACCCATACCAATAGAAAATTCATAAATATGAACTTTAAAAATTTTAGCCCAAATGAAATGACCAAATTCATGAACTAAAATTATAAGACCTAAAATAAATATTAAAACTAATAATGAAACAAACCACATATGCATCTCTCCTTTAAATAATTAATAAAAACATATACATTAAAAATACAAATATTATACTATCTATTCTATCAAGTATGCCTCCATGCCCCGGCATAATATTGGAAAAATCTTTAATATCGTTTTCTCTTTTTATTTTACTCATTACTAAATCTCCCATTTGGCCTACAATTGAAAGTAAAATTGTGATAATAACTACTCTAAAAGTTAAATTACCAACAAGTAAGGAGTAAAATACTATACCAACAACAGAACCACATAAAGTACCACTTATGGCCCCTTCCCATGTTTTTTTAGGACTAAGTTTTGGACACATTTTGTGTTTACCAAAATATTTTCCACCAAGCATCGCAAATATATCTGTAACCATTGGTATAAGTAGTAAATAGATAAATAAATAAAGTCCTCTATTTCTTATAACTATAAATATATTAAATATTATACCTAATAATAATGTGATACCCACTAAATAAAAGGCATCTCTAGAAGTATATTTATCTTTCCTATAAAATATTATTGGTATTAATAATAAAAGCAAAATCATAGCTATAACTTGATAAGTAATACCTCTATATATTGTAAAATCTTGATAATTAGATAATACTAAAGATAACATTGAAAATAAACCTAAAGCAATCATCAATTTAGGATATTCATTATGCGATTTTTTCAAATCAATCAACTCTTTATAAGCAAGCATTGCTATAACGCAAACTCCAAAAGCAAAAAAATAATTACCTAATATAATCAAAGGTACTACAATAATAAGAGCAACAATTGCACTAATAATTCTTTTTTTCATTATCTTACCTCTATTAAAATATATCATAGTTTCTCTATTTTTACAATTAAAAAAGTAGATTTTACTCTACTTTCTCATCAAAGCCTTCGATTTCATCAAGTTGATCTTCCACTAAAGCTCTAAATCTTCTTTTATATACTACTACTTTTCTTCTTAAACTTTCAGCTTCAGATTCTATTCGCTCTGCTTTAGCTAAAGCATTATTAATTACTTTAGTGGCATTTCTTCTAGCATCTTCTAATATTGTTTTTGATTCATCATAAGCAACTTTTTTAATATTACTAGTTGATTCTTCCGCAACTAGTATTGCTCTATTAAGAGTTGCTTCAATATCTTTATAATGCTTAAGTTCTTTTTGTAACTCTTCATTTAAAGCACAACTCTTCTTAAGTTTATTTAACATACCTTCATATTCTACTATTACTTCTTTAACAAAGCTATTTACTTCTTCTTTATTATAACCTTGTAAACTTGTACTAAACTTATTTACCATAAGCGGCCTACCAATCTAGTTCTTCATCAGTATTATTCTTACTTATCTTTTCCGATTCATCACTTATTTTACCTTGAACATTAACATTTTTTGGAGTACATAAATAAATTCCTACTCCAATTTTTTGCATTGAACCACCGATAGCATAAATAACACCACTTAAAAAGTCAATAATTCTCTTAGCTTGGTCGCTAGTTACCCTTTTTAAGTTGACAACAACACTATTTCTATTTTTTAGGTGATCAGCAATTTGTTGAGATTCTGAATAAGCTCTTGGTTCTAACAAAATCATTTTGTTGCCGGATTTATCCGCTTCCTTTATGGCTTCTTCTTCACTCACTCTATAGTATTCATCTTCAGTGCCTACTAAATTATCATCATCACCATCATAAGTAAATATTTTTTTTAAGTTTAAACCCATATGGATTCCTCCCTAGTCTACACTTTTAATTCTATCAAATTTTTTAAAACTTAGCAATACTAAAGCTCTATTTTTTTATTAATATATTTAATTACTTCATCAACAGTTAATGTTACTTGTTCCATTGTATCCCTATCTCGAAGGGTTACCGTATCATTTTTTAGTGTTTCATCATCAATTGTTATGCAAAAAGGAGTACCAATAGCATCACTTCTTCTATATCTTTTACCAATTGATCCTGATTCATCATAAGAACAAGCAAAATGTTTGCAAAGTCTAGCGTATACATCATTTGCTTTTTCTGCATGGACTTTTTTGATTAATGGTAAAATAGTTACTTTATATGGTGCTAGCGCTGGATGAATTTTTAAAATAACACGCTCTTCATCATTTACCATTTCTTTTGTATAAGAATTAACTAAAATCGCCAACAACAATCTATCTAAACCAACTGATGGTTCAATAACAAATGGCAAATATTTTTCATTAGTTTCAGGATCTAAATAACGAAGATCTGCACCACTATGGGTTTGATGAACAGATAAATCATAATCAGTCCGATCAGCAATTCCCCATAATTCTCCCCAACCAAAAGGAAATAAAAACTCAATATCAGTTGTTGCTTTACTATAAAATGCAAGTTCTTCTTTAGCGTGATCTCTAAATCTTAAATTATTACTATCAATACCTAATGTTTTTAAAAAATCCATACAATAATTTTTCCAGTAGCCGAACCATTCTAAATCAGTATTTGGCTTACAGAAAAATTCTAATTCCATTTGTTCAAATTCCCTGGTTCTAAAAATGAAGTTTCCTGGGGTTATTTCATTTCTAAAAGCTTTACCAGTTTGAGCAATACCAAATGGTAGTTTAAGGCGCATACTTCTTTCGACATTTTTAAAATTAACAAATATACCTTGAGCCGTTTCTCCCCTTAAATATACGGTGTTTTTAGCATCATCAGTTACCCCAATAGAAGTTTCAAATAACAAATTAAATTTTCTGATCGGCGTAAAATCAGTTGAACCACAGACAGGACATTTAATATTATTATCTTTAATATAACGCTCTAATGCTTCATTATCCCAACCATCACCAGTTACTTCACCGTGAGTCGCATCTTCAATTAATTTATCCGCTCTATGTCTGCTTTTACATTTCTTACAATCTATTAGGGGATCCGCAAAAGATGCTACATGACCTGATGCCACCCAAACTTCAGGATTCATAATTATAGCACAATCTATTCCATAATTATAAGGATTTTCCTCTATAAATTTCTTCTTCCAAGCATTCCTAATATTTTCTTTTAAATTAGTACCAAGTGGACCATAATCCCAAGAATTGGCAAGTCCATTATATATTTCACTACCTTGAAATATAAAACCATATTGTTTAGCATAATTTACTAATTCTTCCATAGTTATTTTCATATAAATCAATTCCTCTCATAACCATTATATCATTAATCCATTATAAAAGTATAGAACAAAAGTCAAAATAAATTTTGACTATCCTTGTATCACTACAAGACATTTCTGCTTCACCAAGTCCTTTAGACTCTCCACAGACCAACTTCGGATGGTCGCCACCCTACTATTTATTTAATTTAATTTAATTTATTTTATTTTTATTTATATTAAACTTTGCATATATATTTTTAATCCTTCAAACATTATATTGATACTTGCATTGATATCTCGGTCATGTATAGATCCACATTTAGGACATTCCCACTTTCTTATACTTAAATCTTTTAATTCTTTATTTTGATATTCACATACTGAACAAACTTGACTACTTGGATAATATCTATTTATTGTGATTAGTTTCTTGTTTTGCCACTTACACTTGTATTCCAAGACTCGCTTTATTTCAGCAAGAGGGATATTCACTAAATGTTTAGCTATACTTTTTGTTTGATACATTGCTTTAATATCTAAATCTTCCATGACTATTATATCATTATCTTTAATGATTTTATTGGTTATATTATGGATTAAATGTTTGCGAATGTTTTTAAGTTTCATATATGCTCGTTTTATTTTTAATTTTATTTTCTCTCTATTTTTACTTCCTTTTTGGCTTCTGGCAAGAGCTTTTTGTAATCCTTTTATTCTTTTATTAATATTTGTGCATTCTAAATTGTTTTCTATCTTTTCATTATGACTAGT
>CALVKF010000030.1 GCA_944332555.1 uncultured Bacilli bacterium | reverse complement strand
ATTCTAAAAATATTTATTCAAAATGACAAATATCGACAAATTTCATATAATTTCCATTTATTAAACGGTAAAAAAATGATATAATTTATTATGGAGGACCATATGAAGTTTATTGAATTAAATAATGTTAGTAAAGTTTATCGGAATGGTGTTACGGCTTTAGCTAATGTTTCTGTGTCAATTGATAAAGGAGAATTTGTTTTTGTAATAGGTCTTACAGCAAGTGGTAAATCAACATTTATAAAAACATTATATAGAGAAGAAAAACCAACTAGTGGTACTGTTATGGTTGGTGGTCTTAATGTGGGTAAAATCCGTAATGGACGGGTTTATAAATTAAGAAGAAAAATAGGAATAGTATTTCAAGATTTTAAATTATTACCTAAACTTACTGTTTATGAAAATGTGGCATTTGCTTTAGAATGTGTTGGTATGAAATCTAGTGAAATAAGACCACGAGTAATGAGTGCTCTTGAAAGAGTAGGTTTAAAACATAAAGTTCGTTCTTTTCCTGGTGAATTATCTGGTGGGGAACAACAAAGAGTATGTATTGCTAGAGCAATAGTAAATCGTCCTAAATTACTTATTTGTGATGAACCTACTGGAAATTTAGATCCTGATACAAGTCGAGAAATTATGAAAGTTATTGAAGGTATCAATAAAGATTTAGGTACAACTATTATTATGGCAACACATGATAGAGATATAGTTAATAGAATGAAAAAAAGAGTGCTATTAATCGAACATGGTGTTTTAGTTGGTGATTATGCGAAAGGAAGTTATAAGACCCATGAGAGCAATTAGAATATTTGGAAGAAGTATAAGAGATGCTTTTAAAAGTGTCTTAAGAAATTTTAGTTTAAGTATTGCATCAATTATGTGTACTACAATAACTTTGATTTTAGTATCTGTTGCTGTAGTTTGTGCCGCCAATATTGAAAATGCTACTAAATCAATTGAAGATGAACTTAGTATTGTTGTATATTTAAATAGCAGTGTTACTGAAGAAGAAATAGAAAATATTAAAGCAGATATAGAATCGCAAGAAAATGTAGCAGATATAACATTTAAAAGTAAAACTGAATGGAAAGAAGAAATGAGTGCTTATGATGATACATTTGAAACAGTGCTAAATTATTTGGATGAAAATCCCTTAATGGATTCGTTTATTTTAAAAGTTAATGATGTAGAACACTTAAGTGAAACATCAGAATATATAAAATCTATTACAGGTGTAGATACTGTTAAATATGGTGAAGGCATGGTTGAAGATATTGTATCGGCCTTTGATGTTGTTGAAAAAATTGTAGTAGTGGTAGTTATTGCATTAATATTTGTTACTGCGTTTTTAATTAGTAATACAATAAAACTAACTATATTTTCAAGAAGAAATGCAATTGAAATTATGCGTTTAGTTGGGGCTAGTAATATATCTATTAAATTACCATTTATTTTTGAAGGTTTTATTATTGGTTTAATTGGTGCTATTATTCCAATATGTGTAACTATTTATGGTTATGTAATACTTTATGATGTATTAAATGGTCATGTATTTTCTAATATGATTGTTTTGATTAAACCATTTAATTTTGTTTTATTTGTATCTCTTGCTTTAGTTATCCTTGGAGCAATAGTAGGAATGATTGGTAGTATGAGAGCAGTTGGAAAGTATTTAAAAATATAGGAAGTGAATAAATGAGGAAATTAACAGAATATTTTATTAGATATATATTTGTATTTTTGATTTTAGGTATTTGTTTTTTAGAACCTGTTAGCATTAAGGCTATGGAAATTGAAGATGCTGAAACTTTACGAGATTTAAAAAATATACTAGCAGATTTAAAAGCTGAGAAAAGAGCTAGTGAACAAAAAGAAGAAATGACTGAAAATGAAATTAGTAGTAAGAGACAAGCAATAGTAGCTGCTAATCAAGATATTGCCAATGCTAAACACGATATAGAAACCGCTCAAGGTGAAATAGAAGATTATAATAAAAGAATAAAAGAACTTGATGAGCAAACTCAAGAATTGATGGCATTTTATCAAATTATGAGTGGAAATAATGCATATGTGGAATTTATTACAGATTCTAGTAGTATGACAGAACTTATAATGCGAAGTGATGCTATAGAACAATTATCTAATTATAATAGGGACAAATTAATTGAGCTTGAAGAATTAATTGAAAAAAATGAACAATTACAAGTAGAATTGTTAGAAAAACAAAATGAACTTGAACAAAAAATAGTTGATTATGAAGCAAAAATTAAAGAATTAGAAGGTAACCTTGATGGAATTAAAGATGTTACAGAATCTATTGATGATAAAATAGGTTATGCTGAAGATCAAATTGAGTATTATGAAGAAATAGGTTGTAAAGATGATGATATTTTATCTGTTTGTGAAGGTGGAATTGGTTATAATTCAACATGGTTAAAACCTTTAACTAAAGCATATGTTAGTAGCCCTTATGGATGGCGGAGTTTTAATGGTGGTTCTTGGCATGATGGTATTGACCTTGCAGGAATTAGTGAAGGAACACCAATATATTCAATTGGAACTGGAGTTGTAAGAGCTATAAGAGATGCTGAAGCTATAAAAGCATCTACTGGGAAAAAATCTTGTGGTGGAAATTTAGTTTATATTGAATATAATATTTTGGGTGAGACCTACACAGCTATGTATGTTCACGTTCTTGATATTAATGTATCTGTTGGGGATAAAGTTAATGCTAATACTGTAGTTGCAACTGTTGGTGGTGGACCTAAAACTTGGAGTTGGGATAAGAAAGGCGAATGTACAACAGGAACACACTTGCATTTTCAATTAAGTAAAGGTGTTAATCTAAGTGTTTCTTCTATGGATGCTAATAGTATAGAACCTCCAGGATATCCTAATAAGGGTTCATGGTTTTATTCAAGGACTCAATGGTTTGATTAATATGGAAATAAAAAGAGTAATTGTAGGTCCTTTAGAAGAAAATTGTTATATTGTTACTAAAAACAACCAAACAATTATAATTGACCCCGGAGATGAAGCAGAAAAGATAATTAATGTTTGTAATGATTTAAATGTTGTTGGAGTTTTAATTACTCATCACCATTTTGATCACACTGGAGCCTTAAAAGAAATAGAAGAACATTTTAATATAAAAGAAGGTAATTGTCCTAATATAGGTTTTGAAACAATCAAAAATCCTGGGCATTCTAAAGATTCTGTGAGTTATTATTTTAAAGAAGAAAAAGTATTATTTTGTGGAGACTTTATCTTTAAAGATAGTATTGGTAGAACTGATTTAGAAAGTGGTAGTGATATAGCTATGATTGAAAGTCTTAAAATGATTAGTAAATATCCAGATGATTTAGTACTTTATCCGGGGCATGGAGATAAAACTACTTTAGGATATGAAAAAAATAATTTTAAATATTATTATAAGTTTGACAGATAATAATAAAATTTCCCGTATTTATGGGAAATTTTTGCTTTTTATAAATGCGTACTTTGTTTCATATCTACTCTTTTTGGTAAAGTTTTATGAGTATTATCATTTTCTTCAAACAATTTATAAACTTTAACATTTAATACTTTAGCAATTTCTTCTACTTTTTCAAATGTTGGACCATATTTACCATTTTCAAGTTCACTAACATATGAAGCATTTAAATTTACTTTTTCGGCAAATTTTTCTTGCGTCATTTTTCTTAAGAATCGATAATATTTTACATTTTTACCAAAAATTTGTTTTAAAGTCACAAATTATCACCATCCATTAATAATATGGTAAGCATTTTTGTTACAATACTCCATTGAGTTAAACTCAAAGAAATTTGACACTCTTTACACCAAAAATTATAAAAAAGTTGTGAATTTATTTACAAAAATTAAGTTAGTTGATATTCTAAAATAAAGGAGTTGATTATTTTAAAAAAAATGCTTTGGGGAATAGTTTTGGCTATGGTTATATTACTACCAATAGGTGCGAATGCTGCAAGTATTAATTATTCTTGGGAAAGGTGGTGTAGTGGAACTTGTGAACAAACTTATACATTTACTGTTGATAATTTAAATGGAGCAACAACACTTAGCTCTAGTTTAACTTTAACTGGTGATGCTGAAGAAATTGAAGTAGTAAGTGTAGAAGGAGCTGATGGTTGGTCTGCTACAAGCTCTAGAGATGGTAATAATATTACAATGAATTTTACTAGAGAAGGAGCCACTACAAGCAATAATTTAGGGACACTAACTTTAAGATTAAATAATTATAACACTGACCATTCAGCAACATTGGAATTAGATGGTGTAGTAACTGTTGTTGCTAAAGCTACTACTACATTAAATAGGGATGGCTCTACTACTCCAATTGGTGATGAAGAACTTACTAATCCTGATACTGGAGCTTTTATGAATTATACTTTAATTGCTAGTGGTGTAGGTGTAGCTACTGTAATTTTATTTTTATCAAAGAAAAATAAAAAATTATATAAAATATAAAGTTATCGACCACTTTTGATAACATTACCTCTAAAAGTGGTCGATAACTTATTTTAATATGTTTTATCAGAATAAGCGTGAGAATAGATTATTGGTTCCATGAATTCGACATAATTTAGATAAATAATTCTAATTAAATACCATAAATTATTAGCATTGTCATAAATTATTAAATGGTCTTTTCCGGCTTCTTCAATAATTCCTTCATATATTTTATTTTGCCAGGCAGAACTATCTGGATATGATACATAGGCTTTTACTTTTCTTCCTTTATTTAATCTAAGAATGTTTTCAATATAACTTTGTTCCATAGTAAGGGGAATACTAGTATTGCTTACTTCATTAATTGAAATGTTTCCTGGTGGTGTTTGGGGACTTTGATAGTTATTCCCAGGAAAAGTTGGATTTTGATAAAAACTTCCATTCATATTTTCGTCACCTCTAAAAAAATATATGCAAAGTACTAAATATATTTGCTAAAAACTTGCTTATGTTTTATAATTAATATGATAGGTGATAACATGATAAGTGAAACTGATAAAGAAACTATATTTGAGGGTTTATCTTTTGTCTTTGGAATATTTTTATATGCTTTATGTTTTAATATGTTTTTAATTCCCAATGATTTGGTTGTCTGTGGTTTTAGTGGAGTATCTATTGTTACTCAAAAATTGTTTGGGTGGAATCCTCAAGTATTTATTTATATTACTAATTTTTTATTGTTAATTGTAAGTTTAATATTTTTAAAATGGAAAATTACAAAAAGAAATATTGCTGGTTCTATTATGTTTCCTTTAATGCTTACTATAACAACTCCAATGGCTAAGTTTTTAAATAATCATATAATTGGTGATGACTTTCTTATAATATTACTTTTTTCTATTATTTTATATGGTGTTAGTAATGGTTTAATTTACCGAAGTGGTTTTTCTACAGGTGGTAGTGATATAATTATGCAAATAATTAATAAATATATCCATGTTAGTGAATCTAAAGCAATGATTTTTGCTAATAGTTTAATAATAATTATTGGAATGTTGACATTTGGTTTTAATAAAGGAGTATATTCATTTATTATTTTAATTACATCAACTTATTTTATTGATAAAATAATGTTTGGTATTTCGGATAGTAAAGTATTTTATATTTATACTAAAAGAGTAAGAAAGATAAAAAAATTAATATTAGAAGATTTTAAAACTGGTTTAACTATTATTCCAAGCCGTGGTGGTTATTCTTTAAAGAGGGGGCATATGATAATGTGTGTATTATCTAATCATGATTATTATCGTTTTAAAGAAGCTATTTTAGAAATTGATCCTCAAGCATTTATTATAACTACTAAGTGTTTTGAAGTAAGTGGTGGAGTAAAGCGTTCTAGTTTTCATTTTATTTAATTTAAATTTATGGTATACTTAAATTGTGATGTATATGAAAAAAGTTGTTATTTTTGGTGGAGGTAGTGGCCTTTCACAATTATTAAAAGGATTAAAGTTATTTCCTATAGAAATTACAGCAGTTGTTACTGTTGCAGATAATGGAGCAAGTTCAGGTAGACTTCGCAAGGAATTAAAAATTCCTGCAGTTGGGGATGTATCTAAAGTAATGCTTAGTATGGCTAATGTATCTGATGACTTAATTGATTTAATGAATTATCGTTTTGTTAAATCTAAAACATTGGGTAATCATTCCGTTAAAAATTTACTTTTAACAGCACTTTTAGATATGAAAGGTTCTTTTGATAAAGCTATACCAGTTCTTGCAGATATACTAGATTTAAAAGGAACAGTTTTACCCTTAACAGAGGATAGTATTAATTTAGTAGGAATTACTATTGATGGTAAAAAAATTTATGGTGAAGAACAAATAACTAAATGTGCAAGTAAAATAGATTATGTCGAATATGACAAAAAATTTACTGTTAATCCTAAAGTTTTTAGTGCTATTAAAAATGCTGATTTAATAATTTTTTCATCAGGTTCGCTTTTAACTAGTATAATTCCGCATTTAATTGATAAAGAATTAGTTGATGCTATAAATAAAGCTGCATCTCCAAAGATGTATGTATGTAATTTATTTACTCAACCAGGAGAAACAGATGATTTTAGTGTATATGATCATGTGGCTTATTTAGAAAAGTATTTAGGTAAAGATTCCCTAGATGTAGTAATTGCTAATAATACTATTATGAGCAGTAAACTTGCAAGTAGATATGCATCTGAAGAGTTAAAAGACCCTGTAATTTTTGATTTATCAGAATTTGAGGGAAGCAACATTCATCTTATTGCTGATAAGTTATTTACTATTGAAGATGGCTATTATCGGCATGATTCATTAAAGACCGCCTATTTAATATTTTCCTATTTAATGGATGGAGATAAGTAATGACTTTTACTACTAGTTTAAAAGAAGAAATGTCAAAAACGGATTTTAGTATCGTCGAAGCGCAAAACGAGCTTATATCATTTTTAAATTGTTTAGGTAAATTTAGTAAAGATGAGCTCATAATTACTTTAGAAAACGCTTCAGTTGCTAGAAGAATTTATAAAGAAATAAAAGAAATATATAAAGTAAGTCCTAGTATAACTATAAGGATGCAAAAAAGATTTAAAGTTAAACAAATATATATTTTATCTATTAAAGATAATATAGATTTAATAAAAGAATCAATTAATTTAGGAAGTAAAAAGGATATTGATTTTCTAGTTAGTGATGAAGAAAAAATAGCCTTTATTGCTGGAGCTTTTCTAGCAGTTGGTAATATTTCTAATCCTTCAACTAGTGGTTATCATTTAGAATTTATTTTTACTAAAGAAAAATTAGCTAAACAAATTCTTAATTTACTTTTATATTTTAAATTAAATGCTAAAATGATAAAACGCGGCTATAAAACTATTTGTTACATTAAAGCTAGTGAAGATATTAGTGATTTATTAAAGTTATTTAAAGCAACATCATCTCTTTTTTATTTTGAAGATATTAGAATATATCGCGATCATAAGAATATGGTAAATCGTCTTAATAATTGTGAAATTGCTAATCAGGAAAAGACTTTTAAAACTGGACAACAACAACTTGAAGATATTAATTATTTAAAGAGGGAAGATATATTTGATTTGTTAGATGATAAAACTAAAATTGTAGCTAATGCTCGTATTAAATATCCGGAGGTGTCACTACAAGAACTAGCGGATATTATAACTAGTGAAATGGATTATAAAATAGGTAAATCAGGTATAAATCATCATTTTATTAAAATAAAAACTTTGGTAAAAAGACATAAGGAAAGGAATTTAAAATGAATATTAATGAAAATAGAAATTATGTAATATTAAGTAATTGTATTAATAATGAATTGTTAGATAAATTTAAGGATTATCCAATAATTAATAATATGAATTATTTAGATTTAAAAAGTAAATTGGAGTTTTTTTCATCCAAAAGAATTGTATTTAATGAGACATTTTATTATTTAAAAAATAATGAAAAAAAAGAAATATTAGATTTACTTAATAAACAAAATATAAAATATATAATCATTACTAGTAATGTAGAAGAAGTTTTATATGGGGAATATTTAATTGTCTATGATTATGATAAAATTGCTGTTGAAGGTTTAACTAAAGAAGTTTTAAAAGAAGAAAAAATATTAAAAAAATTGGGATTTGGTTTACCTTTTATAGTAGATTTATCTATTCAATTAGAATTTTATGAGTGTTTAGATAAAGTTTATTTTGATGTAGACTCTTTAGTAGGTGAATTATGGAATTAGATGGTAAAATAATTGGTATTATAAGTAATGATTTTAAAGAAGAAGAATTAAGTGGTAAAAAAGTAAAAGATATTATTACAAAAAAAACAGATGAGGCTTTAAAAATGGTTAAATTGGATAGTTCTATAAAAGAAGAATTATTTGATAATTTATCTAGTAGAGATAAAGGGAAAGTAATACTTGCAAGTCATTTGCATGAAAAAGAAATAAAATTAGTTAATTTTTCTAAAGGAATGATAAAAAAAGATTTAGAATATTTTAATAATTTATTTAAAAGAATTATCAGTTATGGTAGAAAAATAATATTAATAGATAAAAATACAGAACTTTTTTTAAATTGTGTTGATCATATTTATATTATTGAAAATAATACAATAATTTATGAAACTAAAAATATATTTGATGCAATATTAACTAAATATATTGATTTGCCTAAAATAGTAGAATTTATACTAGCTAGTAAAGAAAATGGAATAAGATTAGATTATTATGTAGAAATAGATGAGTTGTTAAAAGCAATTTATAGGATTAAATCATGAGATATTTGATTAAATTTTCTTATGATGGAACTTTTTTTAAAGGTTTTCAAAGGCAAAAAGATGTTCCAAGTGTACAAGGTACTTTAGAGAGTGTTTTAAGTAATTATTTTAATAAAGAGATAGTAATTAAAGGGTCTGGCAGAACAGATGCAGGAGTACATGCTAATAATCAAGGGGCTCATTTTGATGTTGATAAAAAAATTACTAGTAATGATTTGGTTTTAATTAATGAGTCATTAAAAGGAGAAATTTTTATTAATAAAATAAAAAGAGTACCAGATGATTTTCATGCTAGATTTAATGCTGTAGAGAAGACATATATGTATAAAGTATATTTGGGTAAAGATAATTCTAAAATTGGGTATTATTATCAAATTAATTATGATTTAGATATGAAGAAAATGCTGAGTGTTGCTAAATTGTTGGTTGGTACTCATGATTTTCATAATTTTGTAAGTGGTGAAAGAGATGATTATACATCAACTATATTTAATATTAAAATAAAGAAAAAAAGAAATGTTATAACTTTTATATTTAAAGGATTTGGTTTTTATCGTTATATGGTAAGACATTTAGTTGGGGCTATAATTGATGTTGGTAGAGGTAAAGCTACAATAGAAGATGTCAAATATATGTTAAATAATCCCAATATTCCTAAAAATTTAAGTGTTGTACCCGCAGATGGCCTTTATTTAGTTGATATAAAATATGTCTTTTGATATAATTAAGCTAGGGAGTAGTAAATTATGGATAATAAAGAACATGTTGTAACAAGCATTAAAAAATATGATAGAAGTATGAAAAAAGATGAAAAAGCAGCAGAAAAATTATTGTTGTTAACGGCAGGAATAGCAACAGTTTTAAATACCGGTAATTTTGGTATCTCTTTTGATAGTTTGGTGGGAGTAGTTAGTACTGTTTTTACTGTTGGAGGATTAGGTTTATTTTTTAGAAAATTTTATGAAATGGTAAAAAAGTTATTAGATTTATCAAAACTTAAATTAGAAAGAGAAAAATTAGTTAATGATACAAGGTTATCTATTAATGATTCTGATTATAAAGAGGGATATATAATACATAAGATAAATAAATATGATAAGCAAATTGGTAAAAGTCGAAATTTAGCAATGATTACTTCTTCTTTAGCTTTGGTTTTACAAGTATTAATTAGTGAATTGATGATTCCAGAAATAAAATCACTTGATTATGGTAGCTTGGAACAAAGTGCATTAATTTTGGCAACTGCTGGTACTAATGTTGTTAAATTTGGTAGTGTTGGAGCTATGCTTTTGAGTTTTGGTGATATGTTAAATTTATCAAAAGAAGAAAATAGATTAGTTGATATAAATAATCAGTTAGAAGATAGCGAAAACATTGGTAAATCTCGTTAATTTGTGCTATAATTTAGGTGGAGGTTTATTATGACAGAAAAAGAAAGAGAATTTAAAGTTAAAATGATTGACAAATATGATGGGAGAATAGAACAACTAAATAATGAAAGAGTAAATATTTTGATGCGAGGTTGTTTAGGTATAGCTTGTGGAATATGGGGTCTGTTTTATATGATGGCAGGTTCCGACAATTTAGAAAACTATTTTGATATTTTTCAAGTTTTTGCAGGAGCTGCTGGTATCATTGCAAGTTTAGGCATTTCTGTAAATTCAACATTTAAAACAATATCTAACATAGCTAAAAAAGCAAATCTACAAACAGAAGTAGAAAAATTGAAAAATGAATTAGAAGTAGATAAGATAATGAATTCTGAAAATTATGTTAATGAAGAAGAAAGGGGACATAGTAGATGAAAATAGAATTACTTGATGTATTAACACTTGATAATGATAAGGAATATGTTGTATCAGCAATATCTAGAAGGGATAATGAAAATTTTTATTGTTTGATTAATAAGGATCAAAATGATGATTTAATCATTTGTAGAACAACTGATGATGAAACTTTAAAAGAAATCAATGACCCGGAACTTGTTAGAAGTTTATTGCCAGAATTCTATAAAAGTATAAAAGATTCCCATATTTTAGATGAATTTAATATAAATTTACCAGATTTAGAAGAAAATGTTTAAAAGTATTTGACTTTTGGCATTTTTTTGCTCTTCTAATTATAGAAATACAATTTATTTAGGAGGAGTTTATGACAGAACAAGAAAGAGAATTCAAAATTAAAATGATTCAGAAGTATCAAGGAGATTTAAATAAAGAAGGAACACAGATAAATTCTTTAGGTGTTTTAGGAGGCGTTTTGTGTTTAGCTTCAGGAATAGCTTATCTTCTTGAATATAGATTTATTGGTGCTGCTATTTTATTGCTTTTTGGTTCATTTTCTATAACTGTACAAATAAAAAATCTTATATCTACCATTGCAAAAAAGGCAGGTATAGAACAAGAAATAGAAAGACTAAAAGAAGATATTGCAGTTGATATAATTAATGAATCAGTTATGGACAACCAAAAAGATGAAAAAGTAAAAGAATATAAAATAAATAAAATTGAAAAATACAACAATGAAATAAGTAAACAAAAATCTGGATGGAGTTCTTTAGCTATATTTTTAGGAGCAGTAGTAATCGTTTTAGGAATTAGTAATATGTTAAATAACGACATTATAAGTAATCTTATTGGAGCAACTAAAATTTTTATAGGTGCTGGTATTGAAACTGTATATGTAGAAAAAGTCATAGAAAAACTTGCTAAAAAGGCTGGTTTAGAAACCGAGGTGCAGAGATTACACAACGAATTAGAAATAACTAATAATATTAATTCTGAAAATTATGTTAATGAAGAAGAAAGGGGACATAGTAGATGAAAATAGAATTACTTGATGTATTAACACTTGATAATGACAAAGAATATGTGGTATCAGCAATATCTAGAAGGGATAATGAAAACTTTTATTGTTTGATTAATAAGGATCAAAATGATGATTTAATTATTTGTAGAACAACTGATGATGAAACTTTAAAAGAAATCAATGATCCAGAACTTGTTAGAAGTTTATTGCCAGAATTCTATAAAAGTATAAAAGATTCACATATTTTAGATGAATTTAATATAAATTTACCAGATTTAGAAGAAAATGCTTAAAAGTATTTGACTTTTGGCGTTTTTTTTCATATAATTTTAATCGGTACATTTTATTTATGTGATTTATTTAATCGTGGGAAAATTAAATAAGGAGCATGATGAAAGGAATTAGTTATGAAAACATTTATGCAAAAAAAAGAAACTGTTGAAAGAAATTGGTATGTTGTTGATGCTACAGGCAAAACTTTAGGTCGTTTGGCTACTCAAGTAGCTACTGTACTACGCGGTAAAAATAAACCAACATATACTCCACATGTTGATTGTGGTGATTATGTAATCGTAGTCAATGCTGATAAAGTAGTTTTAACTGGAAACAAACTTGAAGATAAGAAATATTATAATCATTCAGGTTATCCAGGAGGACTAAGAGAAAGAACAGCTAAAGAAATGATTGAAAAATATCCAGAAGAAATGGTAGAAAGAGCTATTAAAGGTATGCTTCCTCATGGAAGACTTGGAAGAGCTATGGGTAAAAAATTATTTGTTTACCGTGGAGCTGATCATAAACATGAAGCTCAAAAGCCAGTAGCTTTGGAAATTAAATAGGGAGGATTTATGGCTAAGAAACAAGAATGGACTGCAACAGGAAGAAGAAAAAGAAGTGTTGCAAGAGTTAGACTTACTGGTGGTACTGGTAATATTACTGTTAATGGTGTTGCAGTAGAAGATTACATGCCTTATGCAACATTAGTAATGGATTTAAAACAACCATTAGTAGCAACTGGAAACGAAAATAGATTTGATATTGATGTTAATGTTTCTGGTGGTGGATTTTCAGGTCAAACTGGAGCTATTCGTTTAGGTATTACTAGAGCATTATTAAAATTTGATGCTAATACTGATCAAACAAGAGAAGATAGCTACAGACATATTCTTAAAAATGCTGGCTTTATTACTAGAGACCCAAGAGTTAAAGAAAGAAAGAAATACGGTCTTAAGAAAGCTCGTAGAGCACCACAATTTTCAAAAAGATAACAGTATCTTACTCCGATATATCGGAGTTTTTTGTTTTCATATTTTATAAAAAATGCTTGATTTCCTCCAGAATTTATCGTTTTAGGATAATTAATGGAGTAAATAATGTATCTTTAATTAAAATAAGTATATTTAGTTTACTAATATTTATATATATGATATATTAAGAAAAAAGAAGGTGTTATAATGCGACTTAGTAATGAATGGATTGATTATGAATGTCTAGATGCTGGAGATGGCGAAAAATTAGAGCGATGGGGTAGTATTATATTAAGAAGACCAGAACCATCGGCGATGTGGCCAGTAAATAAGGATGATGCTTGGGATAATGTCAGTGGTACATATTTTCGCTTTAAAGATGGCGGAGGTCACTGGGAGTTTATTGATAAATTACCTGAATACTGGACCATTAAATATAAAGATTTAACTTTTAAAGTTAGTCCCACTAATTTTAAACATACTGGTTTATTTCCAGAACAAGCAACCAATTGGGATTTTATGATGGAAAAAATAAGAAATGCAAAAAGACCTATTAAAGTTCTAAATTTATTTGCTTATACTGGGGCAGCAACTGTTGCTTGTAGTAAGGCTGGAGCAGATGTTGTTCATGTTGATGCCGCCAAAGGGATGGTTGCTTGGGCTAAAGAAAATAGAGATTTATGTGGCTTACATGATAATAATATAAGATTTCTTGTTGATGATTGCCTAAAATTTGTTGAAAGAGAAATAAGAAGAGGTAATAAATATGATGCAATTGTCATGGATCCACCAAGTTATGGAAGAGGACCTAATGGGGAACTATGGAAGCTTGAACATAATTTACCGGAGTTAGTAGCCAAGTGTAGTGAGCTTTTAAGTGATAAACCTCTATTTTTCTTAATCAATGCTTATACAACAGGTATATCTAGTACAGTTTTATATAATATTTTAAAATTAACTATTGCGAGTGTTTATGGTGGTAAAGTAGATAGTGGAGAAATAGGACTACCAATAAGTAAAAATCGTTTAGTTTTACCGTGTGGTATTTATGGACTTTGGCAAGATTAAAATATTATATGAAGATAATCATATAATTGTAGTAGAAAAACCAGTAAATATATTAGTGCAAGCAGATATTACTAAAGATGTAGATATGTTAACTTTAATTAAAAAATATCTAAAAGAAAAATATAATAAACCGGGAAATGTTTATCTAGGATTGGTGCATCGCTTAGATAGACCAGTCGGTGGCGTCATGGTACTAGCTAAAACTAGTAAAGCAGCAGCAAGACTTAGTGAAATGATTCGTAACTCAAGTTTCAAGAAAACTTATCTAGCAGTAGTCTGCGGCAATTTAAAGGGTAATGGGGAATTTGTTGATAATATTGTAAATGATGAATTTAAAGTTAGTATTGATGCATCAGGAAAACTATCTAAATTAAAATATCAAGTAGTTGCAAGTGCTCAAAATCTATCTTTAGTTAAAATAAATTTAATAACTGGTAGAAAACATCAAATAAGAGCCCAGTTTGCCTATCATGGGTATCCTTTGTGGGGTGATCAAAAATATAATGATAATGCTTCCTCAGGTGAACAAATTGCCCTATGGGCAGTAAACATAAAGTTTAAACATCCTGTTAGAGATGAAATAATGAATTTTACTAGCCTACCTAATTTAGAAAAATATCCCTGGAGTTTATTTAGGAATAATGTTGATAACTTGTGAGTTTTCAACATTATTTTTTGGTAACAAGCGTTTTTAATAGACATTATTTAAATAAAATGTTATTCTATTAATGAATAGGGTGTGATTTAGTGCGAGATAGATATAGGTATGAAAATCCTGGTAATCCTTTTATTAACATTATTGCAGGAACATTACTTACCTTACTGGGAGCTTTTTTACTTGTTTTTAGTTTATTTGGTTCGTCTCCAGAAGATTACTATATAAATACAACAGCTACAGTAATAAATTATACTTATGATGATAATAATTTAAATTCTGAAGTATTAGAATATACTATAGATGATACAGTATATGAATCAAGTTTAAATGATTATGATGATATCTTACTAGATATTGGTTCTTCAGTAAGTATTATGTATAATCCTGATAATCCAAAAGAAATACTTCCAAGTGATTATAGCAGTGATGATACTAGTATTTACTTATTTTCATTAGTTTTTATAGTTATGGGACTATTATTAATAATTACAAGTATAAGAAGGATTAAAAGAAGTTATAAAGCATTAAATAATTTTGCAAATAGTATAAATAGTTAATAAAACAAATTATAAATGAATATTTTTTAATATGAAATATTATTTTAAAATACTATTATCATTTATAATTGTTTTTTTATTGCTTTATGAAATACCTGTTAAAGCCGATTTGCCTTTGCAAGGCAAAGTAATTGTTGTAGATGCCGGGCATGGAGG
>CALVKF010000029.1 GCA_944332555.1 uncultured Bacilli bacterium | reverse complement strand
ATATATATTTTCATATTCGTTTGTGCCTTTACGAACGAAGTGAGCAGAAAGGAATGATTAGATTTATGAAAAAAATACTTAACTTAGATACTTTTAGATTTATGGTTGCTTTTTTAATTGTAGCTATTCATGTTTATCCTTTTGTAAGCATTAATAGTGAACTAGATTATTATTTTACGCATGTTTTTTGTCGTATCGGTGTACCTTTATTTTTAATGATTACGGGATATTTCATTTTACCAAAAGACATTGCTACTTTAAAAAAATATACTATTAAAATAATAAAAATTTATTTGCTTTGTATGCTTATTTATCTACCTATTAATATCTATGCTCATCAATTACAATCTTGGAGTATTCTAGATTTAATTAAAAATGTCTTTTTAAATGGAACTTTTTATCATCTTTGGTATTTTCCAGCTTTAATATTAGGTTTATGGCTAACATATTTTTTAATTAAACATGTAAATAAAAAATTAGTTTGGATAATTGTTACAATTTTATATATAATTGGCTTACTTGGAGATAGTTATTATGGTACTTTAGTGTGTATTCCTAGCGTTTTAAAATTATATAATATTATATTTCAAGTATTTGATTATACTCGTAATGCTTTATTTTATGTTCCAATATTTTTAATGCTTGGTTATAGTTTTAAAGACAAAGAAAAAACTAATAATAAATTATTAATTGTAGGTTTAATTATTAGTTTCGTATTTATGTTTTTAGAAAGTTAAGATTATATGATTTACAAAGACATGATAGTATGTATTTATTTTTAGTTCCTGTTATGTATTATCTATTTTCTTTAATTATTTATAATACTAATGGCTCTAATAAAAAATTGCGTAGTTTAGCAACAATTATTTATATAATTCATCCGTTAGTAATTATTGGTATCCGTTTTATCGGTGGAATACTTAATATTGATGATATTGTAGTTTATAATAATTTAATTCATTATATTTTAGTTTGTTTAATATCATTATTGTGTTCTTATCTATTTATAAAAATACTAGAACTTATTAAAAGTAAAAAATCAAGTTAAATAATCTAGAATTACTTGGTATTTAGCAACAAGTGTTTCCAAACTAAATGTAGCATTAGCGCTGGAAGGACTAGGTAAATAATAAACCGGGGTATTTGTTTTAAAATTTTTAATTAAGGTATCATAACTTTTTTTGCCTGTACAAAATATCGCTTTGATATTAGCATGTTTTAAAATCATATTTATATCATTTAATTGATAGTTTTTTATAGATGCATCACTTGATGCATCTATTTCACAAAAGGCAAATACATCCCATAAAGCTATGTGATTCTCTAATAAAAACTTTTTCTTTTCTTCAATTGTATTTAAACTAACATTAAATAACTTTTCTAAAATAACCCAAAATCTATTAGTTTTATGAGCATAGTAAAAACCAACTTCTCTTGATTTAACACTAGGCATACTACCAAGTATTAAAACTTTAGAATCAACATCATATATTGGAGAAAGTTCATGATATACTTGCATTAAAATCACCAGTAATAATATAACAAATTTATTAAAAATTGTATAGTAAAAGCAGTATTTTTTGCCTCATTTTAGAGGTTTTCGGCAATATCCAAGTTTATTCGACATGCCTCGACAAAATCAGACAAAATAAACTCTTGACGGTTACTTTCATGTTGTGTTTGTTATAAAACCATGAAGCGGGATGCTTCATGGAAAAGAGGTTTGTATGAATACAAATAGAAAAATTAAAATTAAACAAAATCGTCGAGATAAAATCTTGAGTGGTAAATATCCAATACTCTTAGATGATCAAGTATTTAAGTTTATATTCTCTCATGAAAAGTTAGCTAAATATTTACTTGATGCCTTGAGTGATTATCTAAATTTAGATTTAAAATATGGTCGTGTTTTAAAAAGTGAACCACAGAAACTAGATATGGCTGATAGTGTATTAAAGCAAGATTTTTATCAAGACTTATTACTTACCACAGATAATGGCGATATCATTTTATTTGAGGCCTACAATAAATTTAGATTAAAAGAATATAGGAAGAGTGAAGCATATTTAGATAGAGTATCATCAAGTAATTATGAGAAGAATAAGAGTAATAATTTTACAAGTGACAAAAAAGCAATATGTTTTAACTTTGCCCCAAGGAATAAAACAAATAAAGCAGTTGTTAAAAAATATGGTGTAGTAGATTTAGATACATTAAAAGAACCATTTAAAAGAGTACATGAACATAAGCAGATGTATCTAATTGGGGTTGACACATACAAAACTAAAGAGTATAATGAAGGTGAAAGGTTATTAGAGATACTGGATTATATGAATAGGAATACTATGGATGAGTTAAGAGACCTTGCAAAGGGAGGAAATATATTTATGGAACAAACATTAAAATTTTTAGAAGATTATTTAGCAGATGAATCAAATAAAGGTTATGGTTCATTATATGATTATGATGTAGAAGAAGCTCGGGAAGAGGGTGAAAGAGCTGGTCGAAAAGCAGGCCGAAAAGCTGGAATCAAAGCCAATCAAATAGCCACAGCAAAAAGAATGCTTGCTGATGGCATGAATTTGGAAAAAACATCAGAATATACTGGCTTAAGTATCAAAATTCTTGAAAAATTAAGGAAGTGAATTTATGGATAGTAATTACAAATGCATTTTAGATGAATATAAAGTAATAAAATTAGATAAAACTGATTATAATTTTATCTCTTTTATCAATGATTCAAATGGTTTTGATGAAAATGCAATATCTTTACCTTTCTTAAGTGGTCAAGATATAGATAGATTTTCTAAAGAAATAAAAGTAATGAAACAAGATGTGTCTGTAAAAAATGCAATGAACGAAATTTATAAATATTTATTAGGTGAATCAAATGATTTAGATTGGCAACTCCAAAAAGAAAAAGACAAAGCTGAAAAATCTGGAATAAAAACTGGTAAAAGGGTTGGTATGCAAATTGGTATGAAGGCTGGAAGAAAAGCAGAAAGAATTAAAATAGCTAAAAGAATGCTAATTGATGATATGAAAATCTATAAAGTAAATAAATATACAGGTTTAAGTAATAGAGTACTAAAAAAACTAAAATTAAGTCTAAATAAATAATAAATGTACTCTTTTTTATTTAAAAATTTTTTAAAATATGTTATCATATTTATAGTATAAGGTGGTGTTCAAATGAAAAAAACATTATGGTTACTTATAGGTATTTTAATTGTGGCTTTAACAATAGATTTTTTATTATTTATTCGTCTTAAAAAATTTGATATAGTAATAGAAAATGATATTGAAATTAGTTTAAATGCCAAAAGATGTAATTTAGATTATATTAAAACATTTAGTAATGGAGAAATAATTTCTGATAAAAATTTAATTGATACAACTACTCCTGGGGTAAAAACAGTTAGTGTTACTTTTGAAGATTATTTTGGAGAAGAATTAACTTATAATTATGATGTTTTAGTAGTTGAATAACATATATTTTAATATGAAAAAATTTAATAAAGAAATAATTAATGGTGTAACTTTTGTTGATGGTTATTTAATTGTCAATAAGCAATATTCTTTGCCAAAAAATTATGGTAATGGTTTAACAGAGGAGTTACAAGTGGCTTTTTTTAATATGCAAAATGCTGCTTTAAAAGATAATGTTTCTCTTAAAATAATCAGTGGTTTTAGATCGTATGAACGGCAAAAAGAGGTATATGAAAGTTATTTAAAAATTGATAGTAAAAAGAGTGTTGATACTTACTCTGCTAAACCGGGACATTCTGAACACCAATCTGGTTTAGCGATAGATATAAATAAAGATGATGATTCATTTATAGATACTAAAGAAGCCAGGTGGCTTGATAATAATGCTTATAAATACGGTTTTATTTTAAGATATCCTGAAGGTAAAAGTGAGATAACAGGATATAAATATGAGCCTTGGCATTATCGTTATGTTGGTAAGTATTTAGCTAAAAAATTATATAATAATGGAGATTGGATAACAATAGAAGAATATTTTAAAATTTAGGGTGATAGTGTGAAAGTAGCAGATATTCCAAAAATAGTCTTACATTTACATTTAGATGGCTCAATAGACATAGATGATGCCTATGATTGGGCTAAAGAAGATGGATTTGACTATAGTCGCAATGAAATAATTAATGAATTACAAGTAGATGATAATTGTCATGATTTAAATGAATACTTAACTAAATTTGATTTACCATGTAAGTTACTTCAAACTTGTAATAGATTAGAGAAAACAACCTATAAATTATTTTTGAAACTTGCTAAATTAAATGTTATCTATGCGGAAGTTAGACTGGCTCCGATGAAACATATAAATGGTTATTTAAATTTAGATGATGTTGTTATTTCTGTTATTAATGGCATGCATAAAGCGATGAATGAAACAGGTATTATCGGTGGAATTATCCTGTCTTTAATGCGGGGAGATGTAAAAGAAAACAATACTTTAGTAATAAATCTTGCTAAAAAATATTTAGGTAAAGGTGTTGTTGGTATAGATCTTGCTGGAGCAGAAGGAATGTACCCTACCAAAGATTATTTAGATTTATTTAAATATGCTCACAGTTTAGGTATTCCTTATACCATTCATGCTGGAGAAGCTCTCGGTGGTGATTCAATCACTGCGGCATTAAGTACTAATACTTTAAGAATAGGTCATGGTATTAAAGCTATTGATGATAAAGAGATACTGCAAAAAATAATTGATGATAAAATTTTATTGGAGGTATGTGTTACTAGTAATTATCAAACAAAAGCAGTAGATAATCATCCAATCGAAGATTTATATAATTTAGGAGTAAATATTTCTATTAATACCGACAATGACACGGTATCAAATATTGATATAAATAAAGAATATACTAAAATATTAAATGAAACTAATTTAACGATTGATGATTTAATAAAATGCAATATAAATTCAATTGATTACATATTTGCTAACATAAATGTTAAGAATAAATTAAGAGAAAAATATAATGAATTAGGAGTTAAGAAAGTGAATAATGATATAATAAAAAAGGCCGAATTTTGCCTAAATTGTGTAAATAAACCTTGTAGTACTGGCTGTCCTTTAAATAATGATATTCCGGAATTTATTAATTTAATTAAAAACGAAAAATATCAAGAAGCTTATGAGGTATTATCTCATACTACAGTACTTGCTCCAATTTGTGGAAGAATTTGCCCTCATGAAAGACAATGCCAAGGTAAATGCGTTCGAAAATTTAAAAGCGAAAGTGTTGCCATTGGAGATCTTGAAGCTTTTGTTGGAGATTTATCTATCAAGAATAATTGGCAAGAATTACCAAAAATAAGTAAAAATAAAAAAGTTGCTATAATTGGTTCAGGCCCTTCTGGTCTTACTTGTGCCGCTTTTTTAAGGAAGGCCGGTTATGATGTAACAATTTATGAAAAACACAACTATCTTGGGGGTCTACTTTATCATGGTATTCCTGATTTTCGTTTGGATAGAGAAATACTACATAACAATATTCAACAAATAATTGATTTAGGTATAAAAGTAAATTTAAATAAAAGTTTAGGTAATGATTTTACTTTAGATGACTTAAAAGAAAGATATGATGCGATTTTTCTAGCAATTGGTGCTAATGTTTCTAAAAAAATGCAAATACCTGGAGAAGACTTGGAAGGTGTATATGGCGCTAATGAACTATTGGAATATGGCGAACATCCTGATTATAAAGATAAAACAGTTTTAGTATCTGGCTGTGGGAATTCGGCGATGGATATATCAAGAACTATTAAAAGAATGGGAGCTAAAGATGTTTATGTAGTATATCGCAAAAAAGAGGAAAATGCTCCAGCAGAAATAAAAGAAATAAATAGTGCTTTAAAAGATGGTGTTAAGTTTTTATTTCAAACTAATATTATAGCTATTAAGGGAGATAAAAGTGTAGAGAGTGTTGAACTTATTAAAACAGAGTTAGAAAAAGTTGATGATAATATAAGTGTTAAAAATATTGAAGGCTCTAATTATGAAAAGCCGTGCGATTATGTTGTTATGGCTATTGGAGCTAATCCTGATAATATTGTTAAAACCATAGGATTAGAATTAGAAAATGGTAAAATAAAAATAGATGAATTAGGGGCTACATCAGATCCTCAAGTTTTTTCTGGCGGAGATGTTGCGGGTACCAAAAGTACTGTTGCTTTTGCGGCCAGAGCTGGTAGAAATGCCGCTCTAGCCATTGTTAAATATTTAGAAAATTAGTATGTGTAAACATACTTTTCTTTTTTTAAAAAAAGTGTTGACTCGTGAGTCGAACCCGGGTTTATACTTAAGTTGAAAGGAGAATGATTATGGATAAAATATTATTTATTAACGCAAGTCCTAATAAAAATGGTAATACTTTTAGGATTGGTGAAGAATTATTGGCAAATACCCCACATGATATTTTACAAATGAGTGATTATAAGATTTATCAATATAATCAAGTATATTCTGATGATGAAATAAGTAAGGTATTTGAAATTATTGCTAATTATGATACATTAGCAATTGGCTCTCCAGTATACTGGTATACAGTAAGTGGTATTTTAAAAACATTTATTGATCGTTTGTATATGCTAGATGAAGCAAGAATTCTTCAAGGTAAGAAATTATATTTATTTGCTCAAGGTAGTGCTCCCGATGCTGATACTGTTAAATCAATTACATTTTTAGCTAGTAGAGTAGCTACTTTAATGCATATGGACTTACAAGGTGTTGTTGTAGATAATTCTAGTGGCCGAAAAATAATAAGTGAAATGCATGTAAAATGAAAACATGGTAATTCTAAAATAACCATTGATGAGGAAGGTATCGAAAGTACAAGTGAAAAAGTAATGTCTAATAAACTTTATTGGGATGCTATAGAATATATAATTATTAATAAATATTCCATTAGTATACTTCCTAAAAACTTTGCAAGTGTTGCATTATTTATAGAAATAAATTCAAAAGATGAATTAATAAAAGCCTTAAAGAAATATAAAAAAAAGAATTATTAATAGATAATAGTAATAAGTAAATTTACAAGATAAACTTGTAAATTTTTAATTATTATCATGTTGGATTTTGTCGAACCATGTCGAAGTGCTTGCAAATAAAAAAATAACCATTATAATAGATAACCGTTACTTGTATTGGTGCATCGCCGACGGTCTTTTTAGCTAAAGACTCCAGGGGGTCATGGATATGATTCTTAAGAGGGGTCCAAGGTTGAGGAGGCAGTTTATGATTAGAATATTAAAATCCTATATCATGATAATTATTAATATTAAAATAAAATTTAGTATTAATAAAAAAGACGCCACTAGAAAGTAGCGTCTAACCCATTTTAGGCGTTACCCAATACAGGTAACACTTACATATATAATATACCAAATTTCAAAATAAATTACAACTAATTTTAATAATTAATTATTAAAATAATCGTTCATGTATTCTTCTAATTCTGCTTCATATTCACTTATATCAACCGGTTCATAAACGCATCCTGCAAACCAAACTTCACCAGTTTCTTTATCTCTGATTAAATACATAAATGGCCTATCAAATGTTAAATCGATAGTTTCTATAGGAACTTCAAAGTAATAGTCAAAGAATGGACCAGTAGCATCTCCAGCCCCACCAACTATTGTAGCAGCTGCAGCTTTTATGCCATCATTAGAAAATTCAATGTTAGCACTATGTTTTGCATCAGTGATATAAGCATTATCATTTGTAATATTAGATAAATCAGCAGATTCATCAAATACGCTTGTAATACCTAACTTTTGTAAATCACTTATTAAATCAAGTTCATAATCCATTTTAAACATTGGAATATATCCAGTTATTTCTGTAACATATCCTTCTTTAAAACTATCAAGTTCAATAGGTTTTAAATTATTAATTAATGTATTAATATCATTAGCATTCATACCTTCAATAAAATTATCTAAACTGGTATTTGTTGGCATTATTCCTACATATTGTAGTGTAGTTCCATTATATTCTTTTAAATCTTTGGCAAATATCTTAGCGTTTTCATCAACATAGAATAAAAAATCAGTTGAAGAACTAATATGACCATAATTGTTTCCTAGTTCTTTAATATAATAGTTATCAAACCAAGAATCAAAGTCTGATATTTCTCTGCCGTATCTATCTTTTACTGTACCTGGATTTTCTTCTTGGTATTGTTCGAAGGCTTCTCTTACAGTTTGTCTAATGGAATCCTCTCCCAAAGCATTTATAATGTCAAAATTATTAGCAACTGCTCCAATTTCTACTGATTTTGCTTCATAATCAACACCTTCAAATTCAAGGGGATTATAGTCAGTTATATTTAATCCATATAAATAGAAACTGTACATGTAGTCATAGTTTTCGTTATTAGCTTTTTCATGAGGAAATTCAACCGAATAAAGTTCATGTTCGCTTTGGATTTTATTAATCCATTCCATATCAATGGCTAGGGCATTTACTAATATAAAATCTAAATAAGAAATATCATCAGTTATATTAGTAATTAGATTAAATGTTTTATCACTTACCCATGAATTTAGGGTATCGGCATTTCTAAATGAATCAATTATTACATCAGCATTGTATTTGCTAGCAACAGTATTTATATAAGAACTTTTAATAGAATCTTGATAAGTATCTTTAATAAACAAGCCATTAGCAAATGACATGTTATCACTATTATTATATTTTCTAGCAGTATATTCTCCAATAATATTATCAATTTGTTCTTTAGTAGCCCCATTTGCTCCTTCACTTAACATAGCTAAGGCATATTTAATTGATAGTGGGCTATATACTTTATTTTGACTATTGTTTTCTAGTTGCATAAAGTATAAATCAAAAGGCTCTAATTCATTACTTGTTAATTTATATGGTGAATTAGTATTAATAACTTCTGTTTCGTTATTAACCTCATTATTGTTATTATTTTCTTCATTATCACTTTTTCTAATTAAGAAAAAGTATATACAAACTGCTGCAATAATAACTAATAATACTATTATACATACAATAATTATAGTCTTTTTTTTATTTCCTCCCTTCTTATTTTGTTCGTTTGTTACTTCATTTGTAACATTAATTCCTTCTTCCATTATATACTCCTTTCTACTGTAATCATAACATTTTTTAAATTAAAAATAAATATAAATGAAAGGAAAAAATAAGAAATATTTTTAAATATATAATATTAATATATAAAAGTAATAATAAATTATAAATCATTTAATTCTTCTTTGTAATACATCTAAGCTTGATTTAATTCCTTCTTTTTCATAATATTCTTTGCATAATTGAGATATATTGTCATCACAATTTATTATATGTTTAATATCATCTCTTAAATAGCTAATATATTTTTGCATATCATTATAAATCTTTGCTTTAGTAAACTTTTCTCTTAATATTTCCATATATAAATCATAATTGTCTAAAATAAAGCCAGACATTATATTCCCATTTTCATCAAAATCAAAATTAATTGGCAAATATTCAACTGATTCTTCAATAAAAGTTAATTCATCTTCCTCAATAGTTTTTGTTTCTTGATTTAATAAAATTATAGTGTTATCTGATACTAATTGTTTTATCTCTTTTTTAGAGTAGGCTTTATTTTCATCTAACTTTATTTCATTACTTACTGCTACCATGTATTGTAATTGATATTTTTGTTCCCACCAATCAAAACTATTTCCGCGACCTTCTTTACAAATATCAGTAAAAGTCATAGTAGTTGGAATTATTGCTATGCATGTGTAGTTTTTATTATATTTTTTAGAAAATAATTTTAAGTAGTCGTTATTATCTAATCTAATATAATATATACTAACTAGTAATTTAAAAAATTCTTCATCAGATAAATTATCAATATTTGCATCTAAAACATTCTTAATTTTATTTATGTGTTCTACTAGTCGTATTTTAAATACTTCAGCATTTTCAAAATCACTTTTTCTATAGGCATAAGCAAAAGTGTTTTCCAATAAATCAACGGGATTCAATTCAATAATCATTCATAAACCTTCTTTCTTAGTTGTTTATTATATCATATTTTTTACTTAATTAATATCTTTTTTTATAAAAGTATAATTATTATTTATAATTGTAAAAATTATGATAAAATGTAATTAAGGATGTGTTATGTATGATTATTAAAAGTAGGGAAAAAGAAAATAAAAAATTTTTTGATGAGTTTTATTATATTGCTCTTAATTGTGGAAGTTTTAGAAAACATCCTAATAAGAAAGCAAGATCTGCAACTAAATATTTAGTATTTTTAGCTATATTATTTTTTGTAAGTTCTATAGCATTAATGTTTGTTCCAGAACTTGAATTAATATCCTTTATGTTGTTTATTATCTTCTTCTATTTAGTAATAATATTAATAATTATAAAAAGACATACTAAAATAACCCTTAATGAAAGTGTATACATTAAAATAGATGAGGATGGTATTGAAGATATTTATGAAAATAAAATATCTACTAAACTATATTGGGATTATATAGAACATATAATTATAAATAAATATTCTATTTGTGTAGTACCTAAAAGTTCTTATTCTATTTTAATAGGTATTGATATAAGTAATAAGGATGATATGATTAAAGCTTTAAAGAAATATAAAAAGATAGATTTGCTTATAGATAATACGGAAATATATTAAAAACTCGCTTCACTATAGAGTGTGCGGGTTATTTTATTATGTGCGATAACCAAGGTTATTTGAAACTCCTAATAATAAAAATTGATAAATAACTAATTACTAAAGAAATAATACCTAAAATAAATATTTTAATTGTGATTTGCCAAAATTGATAAAATACATGATATAATAATGGATGAAAGGTATGTGATTATATGACTACTATTTATTTAATAAGACATTCAAAACCATTAAAAGTTAATAATGAATTTAATAATGATGATTTGCAAATACAAAATGAAAAACAATCACTTTCAATAGAGGGAGAGCAAATCGCCCAAGATAAACTCAATAATATGGAGTTAGATAACATTGATATTTTGTTTTCATCTAGCTATGTAAGATCAATACAAACCGCTAAATATTTGACAGAGAAAAACAATTTAGAAATAAATATTGTAAGTAATTTAGGTGAAAGAAAATTTGGAATAGATTCTTGGGATGAACTTCCAGAAGATTTTGAAAGAAAACAGTTTTTTGATGAAAATTATAAAATTGGTAATGGAGAAAGTCAAAAGGAAGTTAGAGATAGAATGTATTCTGTTATTATGAAAGTATTACATGAAAATAAAAATAAAAGAATAGCCATTGTTAGTCATGGAACAGCAATATCATATTTATTAAGTAAATGGTGTGATATAACTATTGAGGATGATAAGATGAAATATAGTTATAATGGAGAGGTTTTGTTACATAATTATTTTGATTATTGTGAAACATTTAAACTTGAATTTGATGAAAATAATAATTTATTCAATATACAAAATATAAAGTTCAATTAGGTGATGTTAAATATGAGTTGGAATGAACTATTTTTAAAAATGCAAGAGATAAATGCAACTATTAATAGTGGTTGTGATTTAAAATATTTAGAGGAAAATATGAAATATGTATTTGAGGCAGGGAAATTCTATAATGATAATTGTGGTTCTTTATCAAAAGGACTTACAACTCAAATGAGAGAGTGCTATCAGTTTTTTTCTAGATACTTATTAGTTTATATGGCTAAAAAATATGATAAGCATTTTAGTTATCAGTTGGAATCGGATGCACCAGTAAGTTGTTTTATAAAAAATACTATAAATCTTTCTAAACACATGATTGGAATAATAGATTTTGAGTATGTTATGTTTACTATTTTTCATGAATTTAGGCATAAAATGCAATATGATGATTTTGCTAATATATTTAACGGTATTAATAGTATATTATCAATTGATCCCAGTGCAATTGTTCTTCTAAAAGAAATGGTAACGCAAGCGGATACTCAACTTTACAGCGCAAACCATAATTGCTTTATTTGTGAACATGATGCTAATTTATTTGCATTGTCTGAATGTGGCTTGCTGATAGATAAACGACAATTGGAACATGATTATAGCCAAATGAATGAAACAACTAATTACATTTATGCAATGATTAATGGTATAGATTTATCTCAAGAGGAATTTAATGACAGACAAAATCTACCAATTGTTTATGAACAAGATTATAGATTTAAAAAATTTATTGTAGGCAAAAAAGTCTTTAATAATTCCATTTTGAGTTTAATATATAATTCTGATGGAATTCCAAAGTCTTATCAAGAATTGCTAGAAGAAAAGAAACAACTAATTGAAAAATATAAGGGACAAACAGTTGATAGAAAAACCTCTACAACAAATTATGAACAATGGTTTAATCCTAAAAGAGCGGAAGAACATATTGAAGAAATTTTTAAGTTGATAATTGCTAGTGATCCAATTTTAACTTTACAAGAATATTTGTATAAATTTAATATAATCGATAATAAATTAATAGCTAAGCAATATGGGAGAAAAATTGTTAATTTTTTAAACAATTGTCCTCAACTTGTTGATATATATAGCAAGGAAATAACTAGTATATTGAAAATTGAAATATTTAATGGAAATGTAGATTTAATTCAAGAAATAATAGCTAATTTTCCCAATAAATCAATTGCTAAAGAAATTCAATCAATTATTACTGTTATGAATATGAATGTTACTAGTAGGAAAGAACAACAATCTCTAAATCCAGAAATCACAAATGAACAAGAAGAAACACACGGTATATCTAGGTAGTGAAATATATTAAAACATTGGGGCAATAATTCTTAAAATTGCTTGAAGTATACTTTTAAAAAAATTAGGTTTAGCTTCTTTTTTAGTAACTTGATGTGAAGATGTTATCGTATTAACAACATCTTCTTTTATTTTGGTAATTTCTTTATGATTTTCCAAATAAATACCATTTTCAAAATGTAGGTATAAACTACGATAATCTAAATTAAGTGTGCCAACAGTAGCTTTTATATCATCACATACAAATACTTTGCTATGTACAAATCCTGGAGTATAAGTATAGATTTTAACTCCCGCATTAACTAAAATTTCAAAATATGAGGAAGACATAAAATAAACTATTTTTTTATCAGGTATTCCTGGAACTACTATTTTAACATCAACACCTCTTTTAGCAGCTCTAGTTAAAGAATTAATTACATCGGTATCAATAATTAAATAAGGAGTTAAAATATATAAATATTTTTTAGCACCATTAATCATATTTAAATAAATGTCTTCACCGATGATATCTTTATGTAGTGGCGCTGATCCATAAGCGGATACATAACCTAAATCTTTATTTTTAGGAAATTGATATTTGAATTTAGTTATATCTTTATCTTCATCAATATTGGCATTCCACATTGTTAAAAACATAATTGTTAAATTCCAAATAGCATTTCCGATAATTTTGATACCATTATCTTTCCAGTAGCCGTGGGGATGAGTAAGATTAATATATTCATCAGAGATATTCACACCACCAGAAAATGCAACTTTGCCATCAATTATAGTCATCTTGCGATGATCACGATTATTCATAAATATTCCTCGAAAAGGACTTAATTTATTAAACAATATACATTTTATTCCATATTTTTTTAATTCATTACCATAATTATCGGGCAACATAGCAATACTTCCCATATCATCATACATTACTCTAACATCTATTCCTTCACTAGCTTTTTCTTTTAAAATATCTAGTATTTGATTCCACATAGTTCCTTTATTAATTATAAAATATTCCATAAAAATAAATTTTTTAGCTTTCTTTAATTCTTTTAGTAACTCTGGAAAAAATTCTTCACCACATTTGTGCTTTTATTGATAATAGCTAGAAGTTACTAGAAAATTTGTTAATAAGAAAATTGGAATGTTTAATTGGTATAATAGTTTAAATAAATTTCTTGAAGAGGTTGATAAATTATGATAAATGCAACAATGAATAATGATATGTCTAGGTAATTAAGATAAAATAAAAACTCGCTTCACTATATTACCAAATAAGCGAAATAGTAGAATATATTTATGTAAATTTTTGCCACTTTTCTAAAATTTGAATTTTACTAAAAATGTAAAGTATATTGATAGATTACATAAAAGTTAAGAAAATTAGTGTAAAGTATGATAAAATTATATATAGAATAATATTTCAAGTATGAATAAGTTATTACAGATAGATATTGAAACTGATGTAGAAATTGGAGGAATTAAAAGATGAATTTAGAAGGTTTTAGTAAAAAAGGTATGGAATTAGGAAATAATCCTGAAGGATTAAATGAAACTAAGAATGATTTAAGACAACAATATTTAAGTGCAATAAAAAGACTTGCACTTGATAAGATGAAAAACGATATGTTATTTGAGGGAAAACTTGGTGCAACAATTAGAAATTTATCTTCTATGGGATTAGATGTTACAAGAGAAAATATAATTAAAGATATTGAAGCAGAAATTGCTAGACAAAAATCCGATTTATCTTGGGATGATTATTTTCCACAACAAGTAGAAGAAAGACCAATTGAGGTTGTTGATGAAACAAAAGCACAAATTGATAGCCTTACAAGTGATTTAAGTAGAATTTTTGAATCAACACCAGTTCAAAAGCCCCAACAAACATTTACTACTGGAGGAATTCCAAGAGAACCAGCAATACAAAGTCCAGAAAAATATGATATTCCTAGAAATAATTTATCAAATGTGTATGAAGAGCCAATTAACCAAACATCAGTTCATACTGAAGGCGAAAAACAAGAAATCATAGAACAATTACAAAATGAAGAATCGTTTGATGAAATATATGATTCAACAATAAAAAAATTAACTGAATTAAAAAGAACTAATAATCCTAATTATGAAATTGAATTAACAAATGCTGTAAAAACATTATCATCTCTAACTGATAGAATATCAGATGTTAGAGGTCAAATAGAAAGTGATATTGATTACTATATGGATAATGTAAAAGAAAGCCAACAAATAAATTCACCAATACAACAAGCAAGTCAAGATGAATCTAAAAAAGATAACCTTATAAATCAAATAATGGCTAGTATGAATAGAGCTGGGGAGTTGGCGTTTGGTGATATAAGTATGGATGAACGAATGAGTATTATGAAAAGTATACAAAATAAATTAAATGCTAGGTCAATTGATGAATTACAAATGCTGTTAACAACATATCAAGAGCAAAATATTCAAGAAGAAACTTTAAATAATGGAATGCATAGATAAAGAGTGCTGAAATAAAAAATGTGCTAAAAACTTTGAAATTAAAAAAGATAATGTGTGTCAAGAAAAATATACAAAATAAAACTTACGAATTTTAAAAGTTCGTAAGTTATTTTCTTATGGAGCGAGTGTCGTAGATATCTACAACTCTTTCTCTAGCGATATGATAAATATCACTCACTAATAATATACCATAAAATTTACCAATTTCAAGTAAAATTATTGTAATTATTTAAAAAAATGATATAATAATAATAATCAAC
>CALVKF010000028.1 GCA_944332555.1 uncultured Bacilli bacterium | reverse complement strand
GTGTTTGGTTTATTTTAACGTCTTCATTGACGGTTTTCAGTATGTCTTAATTTTGTAGTTTTATTTTCAACCTTATCACTAACATAAGTTTATCATAAATTTTAATATAATAAAAGATGGAGTTTAGATATTGAAATCTCCATCTTTAAATATTAATTTTTCGCCATTTTTAGTCATTGCTGTGATATTTAAATCATCTGTGCCAATCATAAAATCAACATGATTAGTAGAATGATTTAAACCCTTTGTTCTTAAAGACTCGCGAGTTTCCTCAAAGCCACCTTCAATGCATTCCGGAAAAGCATCTCCTAAAGCTATGTGACAAGAAGCATTTTCATCAAGACAAGTTTCACCAAAAACAAAGTTAGTTTTAGCAACTCCAGAATTTTTAGAAACTAGCGCACACTCACCTAAAAAGCATGAATAATCATCACTTTCAATAATTCCTTTTAATATTTCTTTACCAACATAAGCATCATAATCAACAACTTTACCATCTTTAAATTTTAACCAAAATTTCTCAATTAAAGCTCCGCCATACATAAGGGGTTTTGATGCATAAACTATACCATTTGTATAACGATAATCAGGGGAAGTAAAAACTTCATAAGTAGGCATGTTGACAATTAAATTATCCCCATAACCAGCACACTCCCAAATAACTTTTTGAGGTAATCCAACATAAAGATCAGTACCCAACTTATTAGTATAATGCATAGAAGTTATTTCTAAATCATTTAGTTTTTTAACCAATTTCTTTTGTTTATCTAAAAACTTATTCCATTCATCTATAGGATTTTTGGTATCAACCATTGTCGCAATCATCATCAAATTAAGTAGTTTTTCATAAGCATCTTCTTCACTTAAATCAGGAAAACTATCCTTAGCCCAAACTACATTAGGCATAACAGCAATACACCAAGATATTTCATTTAATGCTTGTTTTTCGCGATATATTGGTCTTGAAGTTCTTGTTTTTTTAGCTGCTGCAGTCATATTTTCAGAACTTATATCATCAAAGTAATGTGGAAATTCAGTAGAAATCATTAAAAATGCTGCATTCTTTTTAGCATATTCATCCCAAATATGACTATCAAAATAAGAATCATTTTCTATTTCTTTTAATGATTTACTTAAATGATTATGTCTTTCTTCTTTATCTAATTCATCTAAATAGATATCATCAATACCTTTTTCTTTAGCTAAGGCTATTACCTTATCAATTAATGATTTATTATCATTATAATAATGGATAAATAAAGAATTACTTTTACTTAAATCAAGACAACGATTTACAAGTAAATTAGCGTATTTGTTTTCTATTTCCTCAAACATAATTCACCTTATTTATTCGGGTCAACTAATATTTTTATTGCTGAATCGGTTCCACTAGTAAGTCTAATGTATGCATCTTGTACACCTTCTAGAGGTACAATATCATCAACAAATTTCATAACATCAATTTTTTTATTAGCAATTAAGTTAATTACCGAATTAAATTCATTATAAGTATAAGCAATAGCTCCTTGAAGCACTAATTCTTTCATTACAGCCATAACTGTGTATGTTGGCACCGCTTCATTAGAAACTCCAACTAAAACTACAATACCACCAGGTTTAACTAAAGATATAGCACTATTAACAGCAGCAGAATTACCAACACATTCAATAACTACATCAAAGCCACCGTTTGTTTTTTCCATAAGTTTAGGAACTAAATCTTCACTTGTGGCATTAAACCATTCATCAGCTACACCTAGACTTACTGATTTTTCACCACGAGCTTCATTAGTTTCTGTTAGTGCTACATATTGTGCTCCTTCTTTTTTAGCAAACATAGCAGAAGCTAAACCAATAATGCCTCCGCCGATAATTAGGACATCATCACCAACAGCAATTCTTCCTAAGTGAGCTGCATGAAGACCTACAGCCATTGGCTCAACCATTGCCATTTCTTCATCTAAAACATTATCAGGTACTTTAATAACCATATCACTACGAATAGCAATTCTTTTAGTTAAGCCACCTGGATTATTAAGTGATAAACCTACAGCTTCTTCCCAAGTATGGGGACAAAATTGTACATCACCATTACGACATGCTTCACATTTTCCACAAGGAGAAATTGGTAGAGCTGTTACTCTATCTCCTACTTTTAAGTCAGAACGATCTCCACAATCAACAACGCGACCAACAAATTCATGGCCCATAACTAAACCAACTGGAGCACCTCCGACCCAATAATGAATATCTGATCCACAAATTCCTGTTTTTAATACATCAATAATTACTTTCTTGCCATCACTAACAGGTTCAGAAATCTCTTTAATTTCAAATTCCTTTACCCCTTTAATAGCAACTGCTTTCATATACATCCCTCCATACTATAATTCTACCACAAAAACCATTTATTACCCATAACTTAATATATTTATTTACAAAATATTGTCACATATATTATAATATTTCTGGAGGTTAAAATGATAAAAGTTAAAAATGTTACCAAAAAGTTTATTAAAACGAATAAGAAAAAAGAAAAACTAGAATTTAAGGCAGTTGATAACTTATCATTTGATGTTAAAAACGGTGAAATTCTAGGTATACTTGGACCTAATGGGGCTGGTAAAACAACACTTCTTCGCATGATTGCAGGTATTATGTCACCAAGCGAAGGAGAAATTACTATTGATGATTTAAATTACGAAAAAAACGAAACAGAAATTAAAAAATCGCTTGCTTATTTATCAGGAAATACTAAGATTTATGATACATTAAGTCCTTACGAACTACTTAAAATGTGTGCGGAAATCTATGATGTACCAAGTAATGAAATAGATGAAAGAATTAAAAAAGTCAGTAAAATATTAAATATGGATGCATTCTTATATAACAGGATTGAAAAACTTTCAACTGGTCAAACTCAAAGAGTAAATATTGCGAGATGCATGATTCACAATCCCAAATATTATATTTTAGATGAAGCTACTAGTGGTCTTGATATTATAACTAGTCAAATAATTTTAAACTTTATTAAAGATGAAAAAGAAAAGGGAAAAACCATTCTTTATTCAACCCATTATATGGAAGAAGCGGAAAATATATGTGATATGATTATTATGATTAATAAAGGAAAAATCATAGCTACTGGTACTCCCGATGAAATTAGAAAGATGACTAAAACTACCAATTTAAGAGATGCATTCTTTAGTTTAGTGGGGGATATTCATGAATAAAACATTATTAATACTTAAAAAAGAATTAAGAGAAGTATTTCGGGACAAGAAATCTTTAGCTATGATGCTAATAATTCCAGTTTTAATACCTTTAATAATTATTGGTATGTCAGCATTATTTGAAAGTGAAACAAGTACCGATGTTAACACTTATAATAAAATTGGTTTTAACTATGAACTTAGAGATATAGAATTAGAAATATTGGATTCATTAGAAATAGATTATAGCATTAATGATACTGATGCCTTAGAAGAGAAATTTAACAAGCAAGAAATAAATTCTTATATAATCAAAGAAAATAATCATTATGTTATCAATTATGATTCTGCTAACATTGAAAGTTCTGGTAGTGCCTCTTTGGCGGAATCTTTCCTAGAAACTTACAAAAGTGTTTTAGAAGAAAATTATTTATCAAATAATAATGTAGATATATTGGAATTTAATAATTTATTAACATATGAAGAAAAAACACAAGAACAACAAAATTATTTTGCTAATTATATTGTCAATTACGCCTTTTTATTTATTTTAATGGCTATAACAGTCTCTGCAACATATCCCGCAACAGATGCAACTGCTGGAGAAAAAGAAAGAGGTACATTAGAAACATTATTAACTTTCCCAATTAAAAGTAAAGATATAATCATTGGAAAATTATTAAGTGTAACATTATCATCAATAATAACTGGTGTTCTTGGTTTAATATTATCAGTTCTAGCTATTTTATATGTGGGTAATACTTATGATATATATAGTGGTACTGAGTTACTTAATGCACCGATTATTATTTATGCTCTTATTATTATAATTGCTTATTCAATAATGATTAGTGGTTTATGTATTGCTATTGCTAGTATGTCAAAATCCTTTAAAGAAGCTCAAAGTGCTTTAACTCCACTGACATTTATTGCTTTTTTCCCAGGTATGATAGTATTTATGATTGATATAAGTAATAATGCAATACTATCATTAATTCCATTTATTAACTTTAGTATGATATTTACTGATGTAACTAATAATAATTTAAATATTTTATATTTAATATTAATGCTGATATCAACAATTGTAATTATTACTATAGTTATAACTTATATTATAAGACAATATAAATCAGAAAAAATACTATTTAATGAATAAAGCAAGTCATTTTCGACTTGCTTTTTTAGTTGTTTTTTCTACTATTTCAATATGAGGATATGGTATTTCAATTCCTTCCTTAGGAAATCTATTTTTAATTATATAGTTTAATTTATACATATTTTCAAAAGCATCACCATTATCACTACCCCATACCCAGGCAGTTAAAACAACACCAGAATCATCAAGTTCCGATACTCGAACTTTAGGATACTCAACATCTTTATTTATTCCCTTAGGATTTGGATGATATAACTTTTCCATTTCTTCTTTTAATATAGAAATTGCTTTATCAACATCTGATTCATAGGAAATATTAAAATTTACCAATTTAACATTTTCATTATCACTATAATTAAAGTTTTCAATTGTATAAGTATTCATTTCTGAGTTAGGAATAACTACTCTACGATTATTAATTGTTCTAATTACTGTATGACGCATTGTTATGTCTTCAACTGTTCCACTAACACCTTTATCAACACATTCAATAAAATCTCCAACTTCATAAGGACTTCCAACAACAATTGCGATACTACCAAAGAAATTTTTCAAACTTTCTTGAGCAGCAAGACCAACAACAACTGATCCAATACCTAGTCCAGAAAGTAGTGTTACTGAAAAAGAATTAAAAACATCAAATTCAAATAAGCAGGTAAGAATAGCTATAGCATATATTACTATCTTTTTTATTCTTTTAACAAATAATAATAATGTAGTTATATTTTTCTTTCTTTTAATTCTAATTGTTTTATTAATAATTTTATCAACTGCTAAATTAATAATATAAGATATTACTAAAATAATAATTACTGCAATTATTTTATCTAAATAATTATCTAAAAATATTTGCATTAAAAGCACTCTCCTTTTAAATAATTATAACAAGTAAAAAGTATTTAATCAATCTTAAATACTTTTTTTACAATTATACTTAACAAATAAGCAACAATTACCATTATTCCAACAGTAATTAAACTACTTGGATTTTTGAAACTTTCAATAAGTCCTGTTCCAACTTCTCCCCAGAAATATACTAAAAATATTTTGCTGATAAGTAATGATATAAAAAACTTTTTAAAATCCATTTTTACTAAACCTGCTGCAATATTCATCATAAAAGCAGGGGTAAAGGGTATAGCCATAATGACTGTTATTTTAGGTAATGACAAATCTTTAAAATATTCAATACATCTATTTAATAAATCAATATCTTTTATCTTTTTTAAAACAAAATTACTTAAAAACTTCTTAACTAAAAAATAAGCCAAAATACATCCTAAAATTGTACATACCCAGGATATAATAAACCCAAGGAAATGTCCAAAAGCTAAATAATTAAGCGTTATGAAAACAAATAAAGGTAAAACCGGTATTATTGATTCAATTAATATTAATAGCGAACCAAATAATGGACCATAGACACCCAAAGCATCTATTGTATTCATTATTAAATCATAAAAATCTTTAAATAAATCTCCCATAAAAACCACTATTATTAGTATAATACAAAATAGGGAAAAATACTATCTATTTTAAGTTGCTTAGTGTATAACTTGTGTAACATCATAGCCAAAATACTCAAGCATAGCTACAACTCTCTGACTTAATACCCCTTTATTACAAATAATATAGTATTTATTATGCCTATCTAATAATACTTTATGATTCATGAGTAGTTTATCAGCATAAATATTTTTACTATTAGGTGTTGGATTTAATTTATAATCTTCCGGATGTTGAACATCTATTAAAATTCCCATACTTGGGTTATATTCACTTAATTTAATCTTTTTCATATAATATCACAATGTATTATATGAAAAAAAATACCTAATGTTTAGGTATTATTCATCATCATCCCCGAAGAAATCATCAAAAAATTCATCATCACTTATTACGTTATCATCAATAACTTTACTATCTGAATCAACATTTATTATTGGTTTCTTTTCTTCAACTTTCGGTTCTATTTTTAGTTCTTCAACTGAATTATTTTCTATTGGTTTTATAATAGTATTATTACTATTTAAAGGGCTAAAAGGATTTTTATCTAGTCTTTCTTCAGCAATTGGTTCAACCTTTTTCTTAGGCATTGCTACTTCATCACTTAAACTAAATAATGGATTGTTACTGACTTGTTTCTTCTCAGCTTCCTTACGATCTAATTCTTTAAATTTTTCATCTAAATCTTTTAGTAGAGAATCAATATCCATTCCTCCCATCGGAGGATTTTGTCTTGGAGTTTGATTAAAGTCACCAAAAGGATTTGGAGCTGGATTAGGCCTAAAAGGATTTGTATTTCTAAAAGGATTATCTCCCATATTAGCCATTCTCTTACTCTTTTCTTCAGTTACAAACCTTTTAAGATCAAATATTTCAACTTTTCTTTGAGTACGTATTGGATAAGGTTCTTCAATTCGCTCAATACCCCAATCCATTTTGAAATCTGGTTCTAATTTAGTTCTAAACGGACTCATTCTAAGCCTAATAATTATGGCTTCGAATAATTTCATTTTTTGTAAGTCCGTTATAGAAATAAGGGGACGTGTCGCATTTTTATCTTTATCATCAGTTACTTTTACTTCCCCACACATTTTAGAAATTTCTTCTAAGGCTTTCATTTCTGTAGAAATTAAGTATACTATATTTCCACAGTTACCTTTGATAATTTCAGCAACATTATCACCATAAACATCATTAAGTTGGGCAAAGTTTTGAATAATAAAGGTAAAACGAATATCCCTACTTCTAGCAGCTGATACCATAGCATCAACATCTTTAAGTGGTGGCATGTTGGCAAATTCATCAAGAATAAAATTAGTTCTAACAGGAAGTTTACCACCATTTTCTTGGGCTGCATCAATTAAAGTTTCATAACATTGTTTAATAAATATTGTCATTAAACTATGATATGTTTTCTTTTCATCATGAATAATCATGAATATGGCTGTTTTACCATCACCAATAGTCCGCATGTCAAAGTCGCTATAAGATAGCATTTCACTTAAAGCTTCTCCAGTTGAGAATTTTCTTATCTTTTGTCTAAATGTTGATAATTGTCCACCTTTTGTATCAGTTGGAGCATTAATAACTGATGAGGCAAAAATATATTCATTTGATGTTTCACCCTTCATAGTGAAATATTCTTTAATGTAATTGCTTGTGGCATAACGTTCTTCTCCAACAGTACTCATGGCATTAATACTATTTAAGTTTACTTCTTCTTCTTTAGCATCTTTAAATAAACCTAAAGCTAGTCCTGAGAAATAGTCAGCTGATGATTTTTCCCAGAAGTCTGATTCTGATTTATTGGAAGGATCATACAATATATTTAGAGCAACATCATCAAGAAGTTCAATTGCTTTATCTTGATTACCACTTCGATAATATTTAAATGGTAAAGTTAAAGGATTCCATGAATTACCCTTTAAAGGTTCACGGAAATTTAACACAATTATTTTATATCCTTTACTTTTTAAATAATTAGCACTATATTTATAAATTTCTCCTTTAGGGTCAGTAATAATCATACTTTCGCCCTTTTTAGCAAGTAAATTAACCATTGGTTTAACGATAGTTTGGGTTTTACCACTACCGGTAGAACCAATTACTAAATTATGGTATTCACCATTATCAACATACATTTCTTTACCATTATTTATAAGAGGTATTCCTGCAGCATCTAAAGTATCACTTTGAGGATTTACTTTTACAACATCAGCTTGATTTTTAATATCTTTTTCACTTGACCATTTAGAATAACCATCACTAGATTTCTCTTTTATTTTAAGACCAATACCATGACTACCTTTTTCTCTTTTAAAAATATAAGATGAAACACTAGCAAATATAGCTACTAAAGAAGCAACAAATAATAATAATGTTAATGGTAAATATCTACCAGTAAAAGCTCTAAAAGGAAGCAAACCATAAAATGTTCCATTTTGAGCAAGCGAAGAAATATTTAGTACTGCAATAGCACATAAATAAAGTAGCAAAACACAATAAATACAAAATAGCATAAAATCTTTAGGTTCTACTTTAAATTTCATAAATATTTTCCTCTCTTTCCTCTTATTATACAACAAATTCTATTAAATTACCAATACTTATTAACGTTTCTTACTCTTTATAACACTAAATATAATAATTACACAAACAAGTATAACAAAAACTCCAACATATACAATAACTTTATTATCATTAACCCAATTACTTACTTCTTCATTTTGTTCAGTATCTGAATTACTTGGATTATTTTCAGGTGTTTCTGGTTCTGGATCAGGATCAGTTAAATGTAAAAATCGATAAGTAATATTTATATCTTTTAAATTAGTTGGATTTAATTGCCAAGTATAAGTTTTACCATTTACTAAATCAGCATTGTTACTTAAAACAACTGCATCATTATCAAAACTTAAATTAATAGTTAATGTTGTTAAATTATTGTTATTATTAAAAATTATCGGATTTCTTAAAGATATATAATGATAATCTTCTTCATCAATATAACCAAAACTAACAGAATCATAACTACTTTGAATACTTCTAGCTCTATTTATTTCATCAGCTTCATAAATATATCTATAACTAAACATATATCCATCAGTTGTTTCTTGATAAGATTTATCATAATAACTATAGTTTTCATTACGAGTATATGGATCATAATACATAAATTCTTGATCAATATATACCGGGTACTCTTCTAAATAAGCATCATATAAACTTTCTTTAGTAGTATATATATTATCAATATTAGCATTAATAACAAATGATTCTTCAAAAGAATCTTCAGTTATTTCTAAATTATAAGTTGCACTACAACCTGTCAACATTAATATTCCTAACAATAAACCAATTATTTTAACTTTCATCTTGACCTCCATAACTAGAATATAAACTCTCTAAACTACGACATCTATAATCAGTATTTCCATAAGATTCATAATCAAGTATTACTCCCCCATAACCAGTATTGAGTCTCGAACCAGTTGATTCTGCAACTATATATTGTTTATTGGTATCATCAAGACCAACTATTAACATTATATGTCCTGTATTAACTAAAACATCTCCCGGTGCACATACGGCACGATTAGCATTTAAAGCAATTGTATTACTCGTTTCAGTAGCTTGATAAACACCAGCATTGCTAAGCTCATTAAAACTACTAAAGCCAAATCCATTCATTAATGCCCAATTGACAAAACCACTACAATCAAAGCTTTGCCAACGATAGTTAGTTGTACAAACTGAAGTATTTCCATAAACCGTTGCATAATTGTTACACCAATAAGCTAAATTATTAACACCAGAACCCCAATTAGGACTAGCCCCAATAGAATAATATTTTCCACCCCATTGATATGGTAATTTATATCCCAATTCAGCAAGAGAGCCAATTAATGATACGGCTGATCCTACTACTGCTGATCTTGTCCCCATACCACTTGACTGGGCAACTGATGCTAAATAAGAATTAAGTTCCGCAACTGATGAACCGGAATTAGTCATTAATTCTTCTAGTGAAGTACCAGTTAAAAATGCTAAACCTTGATATAATTCATCATTAGGATTTAAAGCATATTCACCATTATATGCAAATGTTTGATAAATTGACATAAGTTCAGATGAACTTCCATAAAAATATGCAAATATTTCATCCCTAGTATAACCTTCCGAAGCCGATAGATAATATACTCCATGTTGACTCATACCTTGACCATGTGACATATACTCTGGATTATCCAAAAATACTTGACCTGACCACTGTGCCACATATTGATTTGCCCATTCAACTGGTATTTCTAAAGGTTCACCAGTATCATAATTACCTTGACACATATAATAATAATTATCATCTTTTTCTGTCCAACAAAAAGCATCATACATAGTTGAAAATAATTCACCATCACGAGTTAAAACTAAACCCCGAGTATTTTGAGTAGCTTGTATTATAAGTTCATTATCTGTCGGACGAAAAACTTGAGCTGATTGATTACCAGGAATACTACAACTATCAGAATTTTTAAGACGATTCAAAGCAAAAGTCCTTGCTGCAATAGCAAATACTTCATAAGTTGTTAAGTCATTCATCATACCAACTTCTGATTGAACAACACCAGCCACATATTCTTCCAAAGGATATGTTCCATCATTACCATAAGGAGTATCATAAACATATACTTCTTCACATAAATTTTCTAATTCTATATATTCATAACCATAAAGGCCGATTTGATTATAATTACTTTGTTCTTCAGATGATCCTCCACCAAGAATTACAATTAACAGAATAAATAGAAGTACTGCGCCTCCTCCAACTAATAATATCCAAGGATTACCGGCAATAAAAGCGCCTACTTTAGCTAAACTTTGAGCTTTTTTTGCTTTTTCTAACATCTCTTTGCCTTTTTTTGCAGCATTTACAGCTTTATTTACATTTTGAGCTGTCTTTTGTAATTTACTTTGTTGATTATTAACCTCTTCAATACTTTCAGAAGAATCTGTTTCTTCGTTTTCTAAATTATCATTGCTTTCTTCTACTTCGTCCTCTGTTTCATCAACATTTTCTTCTTCGTCATCATCTACATCTTCATATTGATGAATATTTTGATTAATTCTTTCTAATTTTTTTCTGTTTATTTCTTCTGGATCATATAATAATTTATTATTTTTGTTTCCATTCACTTACCTAAAACCCTCCGCCTGAACCAAAGGAATCTAATTCTTCTTGAGTAAGAATTACTCTTATTTGCATACGTTTATTACCACAAACAAATAATCCTTCACCTTGGTCATAATATTTTATAGCATTTTTTTCTGCTTCATTTAAATCTATTAATTTTGCTAAATCTTCAACTGCTTGTTTTCTTAGTTGCATAACCAAATAGTAAGCAGCATTATCAAATATTGCTTTACCATGAGTTATTATATTTGGAGCTGCAAAGTCTGTTGGTTGTTGAGTAATAATAATTGTACCAGTATTATACTTACGACTTCTTCTTTGCATTTGAGCTAAGAATTCAGCTCCAAGTTCATTGTGACCAGCAAGTAGCACATGAGCTTCATCAACCATCATAACAGTGTTGATATCTTTATCAAGACATAAGCCCCAAGCATATTTTAATATATTAAAGAATAAGGCATTTTTAATATTATCATCACTATTCATAAGTTCTTTTATATTAAATACAATAAAATCACTTTCAATTGATAAGGTTGTATGTCCATCAAAATAATATTTTAATTCATTAACCAGCGGTCTTATTTTAAGTTCAAGGCGCTCCATAACATCACGTTCATGAGTTGCATCAGTCATAGATAAAAGACGACCTTTAATTGTAGCATAAACATCATCAAATGTTGGGAAATCTTCACTAGTTAATTTAGTAAAATCTGTATCATAATCTATTTTATATCTTTTATAAGTATCTTGTAATACTTCACTAAACATAGCCAAAACATCTTCTTCAATTGAAGGAGAATAATACTTCATAAAAGCTTTTACTTGTTGTAATGTTCTTGTTAAAACTGTATAACCAAGACCTTGAGCAATTTCCTCTTCATCAGCATCAATTACTATTTCAAGAGGATTAATCATACCAAATTCTCCACCTTTTCCAAGGTCGATGAAATCTCCCACGAAAGAATTGGTCATTTCTTCAAGTTCACCTTCAGGATCTACACAAACAATTTTAAATCCATTTCTAATATGCGTTCTTAATAATAATTTAGCAGCAGTTGATTTACCAGAACCAGATGTACCAAGTAAAATCATATTGGCATTATTTCTATTATTTTCTTTTTGCATTTGATACAAGAATTGATTAAATAGAATTACTCCACCAGATTCATCCATACCAAAAAGAGTAGCACTTCCAGGGTCTTTGATACTATCAAAAACAAATGGATACATTGCTGCAATGGTAACTGAAGGTATTGGTGTTCCAATTCTATTTTCAATATCTTGTGGTGGGAATATTGGCAAAATTGATTTTAAAGCTTTTTCTTGTTCAAACATTAAAGCAACCGCCCGCATTCCCATGGCATCCAAATAACTTCTAACTTGAATTTTTTTAAGTTCTAGTTCTTCTTTATTATCCGCAGTAATCATTAAATGCATTTGAAAATCAAATATTCTAGCTTGAGTTGCTGCAAGCATTTGAATAAATTGTTCAAGAGATTCATAATCTTGTCTAATTCGCTCTTGCATGGTTTGATCACGTTCAGATTGATATCTTACTTTTAAATCTGCAATTTCCTTATTAAGCATTTTTCTAAGCACTTCAAAATTAATAGGAATATGTTTGATAGCTAGTTTTACACCACCAATATTGGTAATTCCCGATAAATATCCTGGAGCAATACTTCTTGGAAAAGCAATAATAGTCATAATTGTAGAATATTTTCCACCAATTACAAATTCTGTAGGTTTAAACTCCATTCCTTTTGGAGCTATTTCACTTTTTAATTTTGTCATATTACATCACCGCCCCAAAGTTTGTGGTTTCTCCACCATTTAAGAAATTGTCTAAAACCATTCTTAAATCATTATTAGAAGTTTGTGCTGATTGTAATCCCGCAGAAGCTAAGCCACTAATAAGATTATGTAGTTTCTTTTGAACAATTTCCATTCTTTTTTCTTTAAATAAAATATAATATTCAGTATCTACAACACTAGAATCTCTGCTAGTAAATAAATTTGCTTTATTAATGTCTTGCATAATCAATCTTCTTTGAGCATTATTTGTAGCATTATTATACATAAGTTGTAATTGGGATACATAAACATCAATATCAACTGGACGTTCAGCTATAAGTAACCAAAATTCATAATCAATACTATTATAAAAATTTCTCAAATTATAAATAATATTATTTTGACTTCCTTCATCCATGATGAAAATATTACGAGGAGCTATTTTTACTCCAGTAACATATTCACCTGTATCAAGTTGAATCATTCCATTTGCTATTTGTTTAATAGGTAACCAATCTTCTGAAAAGTTTCCACTAATTTGTTTTTCATTCATCTTCTCGTTCATATCTCACACACCAACCTCTCCAATAATATCTTTTCGGATTTACTATATAATTAACGACATTTAATATGAATTGTAATACATTATGATAATGAGGAACTGGCATAACTAATAATCCAGTAATAAGAGCCGGAAGTAAAATGATAATCATTTCTCCAGCAGATGCATCTCTAATTAACATAAGCAATAATAATGAAAGACCACATCCAGTTAAGAATAAGCCTAAATCAAGTCCAGTAAAATATCCTAAAATCAATTGTGATTTTTTAGAATTCGCTGGAATTAAATAACTATTCATATTAATTCACCCTTTCTATTATTTTCCACCATCTTTTTTCTTTTCTTGAATTTTTGTTGCTATTTGAGCAGAAATTTCTCCGGATTTATTTTTACCCATTTCACTATCGCCAAAGAAACTTACAGGACTTTGAGAACTTTTAAAATCTTTCATTAAAGTATTTATAGCATCTGCATCTCCTGAATTCATTATTGCATCCCAGCTTGAATCCCATGTAACTCCTTCTATGCTATGCATGTCACGAACAAAATCAAAGGACGCATTTTGTTTTTTAAATACTTCTACTTGATTAGCAACAGCTTGGAATCTACCATCAATGATAGTTCCATCTGCAGATTTTTCATTTAATTTTTCATTTACAGCTTTAATAGTGGCCATCTTTTTAAGATTATCATACATTTTAAGTTTCGTTTGTCTTTCTTCAATAGCAGCTTGCATTTCAGATGCGGTTCTTTTTCTAGTAAATTGATTCTTATCAATTTCAGACGCTGCTAAATTATATAATTCATTTGTATTCATTCCTCTATATTTCGAATCGTTTTGCATCATTGAAACTCGTGCATTTAACGATTCTTGATATCTTCTAGAATCGAATACCGTATCTGATATCTCGCTTTTACGTTCTGCTTCATATAATCCAGCATAGTTGGCAACCATTTCATTATCTTCTACATAACCTGCCATTGTCTTGTAAAAGCCCATCATTTCATCTGCAACAGACTTTTCATGATTTAAAGCATCTAACCCCATATTAATTCCTGCCCATTGGGCTGCTTTTCCACCAGTATCTTTAATATGGCCCCAACCTGTATTAAGAGAAGACAATGTTCCAGCTGCTGCAGCTCCAACAAGTGGAATGCTTCCTAATTTTCCTAAATCTTCTTTGTTGACCTTATGACTAGCCTTGTAAGCATCTCTTTTGGCCTTAGCCATACCAGCTGCTGCCGCTCCACTACTTGCAGCGCCAGCCATGTCTTTAAAGTTTTTAGCTTTTAAGCCCGCCTTGCCACTACGAGCTGCTCCAGAAACTGTTCCAGCAGCTACAGAACCAGCAGTACCTATTAAGCCGCCAGCTATAGCTCCGACTTTTCCTATACCTTTTGCTTCTTTAAAATTTGCTCCCATTTTTCTGAAACCACTAACGGTATTTCTAGCAAACATAGTAGCACCGCCACCAGCTACAGCGCCGGCAGTAAGCGCACCGCCCATTGCAAGTTTGTCCATTAATCCTAGCTTCATTCCACCTGTATCTAAATGGAATATATCACCTATAAGTTTTGGCGCTTGTCTAATAAAGATAATAATACCCATTATTAATAATGCAATAACAATAAATTTTTTATCTATGCGCAATTCAGATAAACCAGCAATTTGATTATTGTTAACAGCATTTATAACCAATCTTAATAAGAATATTCCTATGCTCATTATAGCAATTCTTATAAAAACTTCTAAATATGTGCTAATTGTTTGTTTTGTCCATTTATCAAAAACATCTTTCGATTTTCCCCCTGGAAGTATTCTACATATTACAGGAATTGGAGCAATAAGTTGATAAAAAGCAAGTTTAATAACTCTAACAGCCATATCAAAACAATAATTTGCTAAAACCCAAAGCAAAAATATTCCTGCTATAGTTGAAATTAAATAATAATATGTCATTTTTCCATCTCTGACAGCTTCGCCAAATACATTATAATTTCTAAATGAATTGCCAGCTCGTACATTCGCATCTACTTCTGAATATGGATCTCCATTGGAAACAAACCAAGAACCGTTTCCTTTAATTTTGTCAGAAGCTGCACATTCATCATAACTCATTCCTTCAGATGTGCAATATTCTTCATTTGGATGTAAAAAAGCTTGAAATGCATAATAGGAAATCATTCTACCATTATCATTATCTATGCTACCATCTTCTACATTATCTTGATTAGTCTCTCCCAAAATAAAATTTGGTATAGTATCATTATTTAAAATAGCTTCTTGAAAATTCATCGCAAATGAAAACACAGTTGGCAACAACACAATAATTGCCAAAGATATAAGCACATTAGGGATTAATTTAGTAATAGATTGTTCTCCTTTAGCATAATCATCGGGATTAATTACTGCCTTTAATAAAGAATATGCTAAAATAAACATCATAATTAGTCCTAATATTACATATATTTTGGATGTTATTTCGCCATACATATCATTATCGAATATATTTATTTTAGCTAAAAAATCAAATATATCATAAACATAATCAACTAAATCATATATTGCGCCATCTATAACTAATAATATATTATATAATACAGCTTCCATATTATCTTATCACCCCAATTCTGCTTACTGAATCTGTTTCAGTTAGTTGGAACAAATCTAGTAAAAAGTCTATTATAATTGGTAAAAAGAATATAATTACACAATATATAAATCTTTTTAAAGTAGTGCTACCTGCCTTTTTTAAAGCATCTTTATCGTTAGACACAATTGCTTTAAAAAAGTCTGCAATACTAAAACCTAGTAAACACATAATTGCTGCATATTTAATTATTTCTATAACCCTATTAACATAATATATTGGTTGTTCTGGATCATCTTCATCATCACCTAAGAAACCACCATAATCTGCAAATGAATGTATTTCAG
>CALVKF010000027.1 GCA_944332555.1 uncultured Bacilli bacterium | reverse complement strand
TGTATAATGCAATAAAAAAAGACCTAAAAATAGGACTTCTATATTTTTTTTATAAAAATCTAAGTGGCAAACTCCGGGATAAATTAACTGAATCAGTCCAAAAAGTGTTAACTGAAGGTATCGGTGGTATTTGGGATGCAATAAAAGTTTTATTTTTTTAAGTTTTTTTGTTATAATAGTTGCAGGTGAGTTTTATGCAAGATGTAAAGATTAGAAATTTTTCAATTATTGCTCATATAGATCATGGTAAAAGTACTCTAGCAGATAGAATACTAGAATTAACTGGGGCCGTATCTAAAAGAGAGATGAAAGATCAGCTTTTAGATAGTATGGATTTAGAAAGAGAGAGGGGTATTACGATTAAACTTAATGCTGTGAGACTTACATATAAAGGATATACTCTGAATTTAATTGATACTCCCGGACATGTTGATTTTTCTTATGAAGTATCTCGCAGTTTAGCCGCCTGTGAAGGGGCATTACTTGTTGTTGATGCTGCTCAAGGAATTGAGGCCCAAACTCTGGCCAATCTTTATCTTGCTATGGATAATGATTTAACTATAATTCCAGTTATTAATAAAATCGATTTACCTAATGCTGATATACCTAAAGTAAAACAAGAATTAATTGAAGTATTAGGATTTCGTGATGAAGATATAATCCTTTGTAGTGCCAAAACTGGGGATGGGGTAAGTGATATAATTGAGGCTATCATTAATAAAATACCAGCTCCGGTAGTTAATAGTGATTTACCTACTAGAGCTTTAATATTCGATTCATTTTTTGATTCATATCGGGGAGTAGTTTTACTAGTTAAAGTTGTTGATGGTAAAATAAAATTGGGAGATAAAATTAAAATGATGGCAACAGGCAGTGTGTATGAAGTTACAGAACTTGGAGTACATACTCCTAGAATAGAAAAATTAGATGAACTGGAAAGTGGAGAAGTTGGTTTTATTGCTGCTTCAATTAAAGATATAAGTAGAGTTGCAGTTGGAGATACAATAACTTTAGTAAGTAATCCTGCAAGTATGCCAATAAAAGGTTATAAAAAGATGTTACCAATGGTTTTTTCAGGAATATTTCCCGTTGAACCAAATAAGTATGATGAATTAAAAGAAGCATTAAATAAATTAAAATTAAATGATGCATCGCTATCTATAGAACCAGAAAATAGTGTAGCACTAGGTTTTGGATTCCGGATTGGTTTTTTAGGACTTTTACATATGGATGTAATTATGAGCCGTATTGAAAGAGAGTTTAATATAAATATAATTGCTACAAGTCCTAGTGTAATTTATCATGTAACATTAACAAATGGGGAGATTATAGATGTTGATTCTCCTAATAAGATGCCTGATAAATCTAAAATTAGTGATATAGCAGAACCTTATATTTATACAAGTATAATTACTCCCAGTGAGTATGTTGGACAAATTATGGAATTATGTCAAAACAAAAGAGGAATTTATAAAAGTATGGAATACATTGATAGAACTAGAGTAAATCTCCATTATGAAATTCCTTTATCAGAAATTGTTTATGATTTTTATGATAAACTTAAAAGTATTTCTAAAGGATATGCTTCATTTGATTATGAACTGTGTGGATATAAATCTAGCAATTTAGTAAAAATGGATATATTGTTAAATGGCGAGGTGGTTGATGCCTTAAGTGTTATTGTTCATGCAGATTTTGCTTATACTAAAGGAAGATCTATTGTTAATAAGTTAAAAGAACTAATACCGCGCCAAATGTTTCAAATTCCTATTCAAGCAAGTATTGGTTCGAAAGTTATAGCTAGAGAAAACATTAGTGCCATGCGGAAAAATGTTTTAGCTAAATGTTATGGTGGTGATGTATCTCGTAAAAGAAAATTATTAGAGAAACAAAAAGAAGGGAAAAAACGGATGAAAGTTGTAGGTTCGGTTGAAGTACCGGGGGAAGCTTTCTTGGCAGTTTTAAGTGGTGATGAAAAATGACAACAATAATGAATAATATTAATAAAATGTTTCCAAATGATAATATTAAAAAAGCCTTTTTATGTCAAGTAGTATTAGAATTTGGTTTAAGTTTAGATTCTTTAGAGGAACTTTTAGGAATTGATAAAGCAAATATTTATGATTATTTAGAATCAGGAAATGATGTTATTGAAAGATTTGTTTATCGTAGATTATTAAATCCCGCAGCTAATCAAGAAAATGCTCGTAATAAATTTAAAAAATTTATTAGAGATTTAACTTTGGCTTGTTTAGATAAAGATATTGCTAAATTTAAAAATATATTATCTATTTTTTCTGATAGTGGTATTCGCGAATTTGCTTTAAAACATGAATCAGGAATGAAAATAAGCGATGATGATATATTAATGCTTTTAAAATATCAAATTAAGTATCAATTAAATAGAGAAAGATTAGTAGAAATGGTCGGAATTAATTACCGTAATTATTACAGAAGAACTAAAGAATTATTAGAAGAACATCCAGAATTAAAAGCCGACTATGAAGCTTTAGTTAATTTTACTTCCAATATTGAGGCAGCAAGAGGAAGAAATGGCTAAATCTGTATATATTCATATTCCTTTTTGTAAAAATATTTGTTCTTATTGTGATTTCTGTAAGTTTTTATACAATGAAAAATGGGTTGGAGCTTACCTTACAGCATTAAAAAGAGAAATTAAAGATCGTTATATGGATGATGATATATCCACTATTTATATCGGCGGAGGAACACCTTCGGCTTTAAGTTGTGATGAAATTAAAAGACTTATGGAAATAATAAAAGCGTTTAAAACTGATAATTTAAAAGAATTTACTTTTGAATGTAATTTGAGTGATATAAATAAAGAATTACTTGTACTTCTTAAGTACTATAAAGTAAATAGACTTAGTATTGGTATTGAATCATTTAATAAGAAAAATTTAGAATTTATGGAGCGTAGTGCAGATTATAAAGAGGCAAAAGATAAAATAAAATTATGCCATGAGTATGGTTTTAATAATATCAATATTGATTTAATGTATGCTATTCCAGGTGAGACTTTAAAAGATTTAAAGAAAGATTTAGACTTGTTTATGAGTCTAAATCCAACACATATTAGTACATATAGTCTTATAATTGAAGAACATACTAAACTTGATAATATAAAAGCTCAAGTTATTGCTGAAGAATTAGATTATGAAATGTTTGAATTAATTAGAAAAAGACTTAAAGATGCTCATCACTATGAAATAAGTAATTTTGCTATTAAAGGTTATGAATCAATTCATAATTTAGCATATTGGAATAATGAAGAGTATTATGGTTTTGGTTTAGGGGCTGCAGGATATATTGATGATATAAGATATGAAAATACTAAAAATTTAAAAGAATATTTATTGGGTAATTATGTAAAAAATAAAGAAATATTAGGTAAAAAAGAAAAAATGGATTATGAAATAATGTTAGGTTTAAGAAAATTGGAAGGAATAAATATAAAGAAATTTAAAGAAAAATATGATGAAGATATAGAGAGTGTTTATAATCTAGAACCTTTATTTAAAAATAAAGATTTAATTAAGAAAAAAGGATTTATTTATATAAATCCTAGTAAGTTATATGTTATGAATGAAATATTGATAAAAATTATCTAGTCTTCTATAAAGTAGGCGTAATATTCATCAAATGTTATATCATGTTCATAGATAAATTTAGCAATATCTACTCCCACATAACGATAATGCCATGCTTCATAAGCGGTTCCAGTAATATCCTCTTTATCTTCAGGATATCTTAAGATAAAGCCAAATTTATGAGCATTTTCTTTTAACCATGCGGCTTCAGCACTACTAGCAAAGGTCGCGGAACTAGTATTAGTTCTACTAAATATATCTATTGCTAGTCCGGTTTGATGTTCGGAGAATCCTGGACGAGCAGCTATACTATCGGCATAAGCTTCTCCAGAAGTATTGCGATAATTATTATATACACTTTCCTGATCTTGATAAGTTCTGTAAGATGAATTAATCATCAAATAATATCCATCATCATTTGCAGCATTCCACATATCTAAAAAAGCACTATAAACTACCTCACGAACCCTCTTTGATCCAGCTTCTCCCCAAGAATAAGTTTGGGATACTGTAACTAAATCCTCCGGAGCATAATCTTCAGATAAATAATAATATTTATTTACTAGCATACTAGTATCAAGTGAAGTATTTGCGGGATAAGTTTCTTCATAAAAATTTTTATCTAAATGAATATTAATATTTCTGATTACTTCTGTTATAGAAAGATCAGGGTATTCATTCATATAAGAGATATATTTATCAAAATTTTTATCTAAATAATATTCTGCATTTAATAAATCTATTATTTTAGTATTCTTCTCATTATTTAAAAAGTAGGTAATAGTATCTTCATCAAACTTCAATATTTCATTTACTTCTTCCTCTTTATAACCGATTTCTAATAACTTATATTCATTAGTCTGATGATACTTATATAAATTATATCTGTTAATACCAAATATAATTAAACCAATAAAAAGTATTATACCAATTAAAACAAAATAAACTTGTTTTTTTAATTTTTTTCTTTTAGCCATATTTCCTCCATAACATAATTATAGCACCGTTTTATAAATATATAAAATATTATTTTATTTACTTTACACCAAAAAATGCGTCTATCTTGTGTAAAGTACTTGTTAAAAGATTGTAAAGTTAATTAGTTAATGATATCATTAACTAAAGTAGGTGGATTGATTGTGAAAAAAATAATATTAATTGTAGTAACTTTTTTAATAACTGTATTAAATGTAAATGCTGAAAGTATTGAGTATAATGGTTATATTCCGGGGGTTAGAAATGCAGCATTTCTAAAGTCTAATAAAATAAATGATAAATATTTGATATGGGAATCTTTTGCTGTTTCTTTGTGGTCTGATGCGGGAAGGCAAGCAATCGAATGTGAATCGAGTGTATTATTTGAAGATGAATTGGTTTGTTTTAATACATATTATGATTCGGAAAGTTCAACATATACCGATTATATTACTTTATATGATAGTAATTTTAATGAAATAATATCCAAAGAAACTGAAATGAATAATTTAAATTTTTATTACTATATTGTTTTGAAATATAATGATTATTATGTTTTGTTAGACAAATCGAGTTTTTATATTGATTATATATTCGATTCGAGTTTAAATGCGGCAAGTGATGATGTATATTATGAAATTGAACAATATTACTATAGTTTATTTGAGCCGATAATTAATAGTATTGTTGATGCCAATTATGATTTTATTGATATTATACAAATAGAAAATAATCAACTTTTTTTATTAGCTGGTGCGGAGAATTATTTGGGTGTTAATTTAGACTGTTTATTGTATGATGAAACTGGCAATCTTTTAACCAAGGTAGATATTTTAACTGAGGATTTAAATGTAGCTTATGCTGCCGCTGCTAACAATGGAATTTATATTGCTTATTCAATTGAAACCGGGGGATTTTATTTAGAAAAGTACGATTTAAATGGAAATTTGGTATATGATTATTCTTTGTCGGAATTAGCTAATCACGAATTTCCTGATGAATATATTTTAAGTAGTATTTATGTAGATGAAAATGAAGTAAATATAACAATTAGTGATTCTGGTGCTGGTAAGGTTTCTTTGGACCCACCATTACCTAGTGAACCGGTTTTGGATGCAAATGCATATTTAGTTTCTTTTGCCTTAAATTATGACATCACAACTAATATAACGGGATTTGGAGATTTAAATGTTGAAGAAACTGGAGTTTATAATGAAGAAAAAGTAATGCAAATAACTCCAGAACCCGGCAATGAGATAAGTGATTTAGTTATAACAGATAGTGCTGGAAATAATATTTCTTATACTGATGATTATAAGTTTATAATGCCAAATAGTGATGTAGTTATAGATGTAACATTTGAATTGAAAACGGCAACACCATCTGGAAATGAAATAGATATTGAAAACCCTAGCACTGGAGCAGTCTTACCAATATCCATATTAATCGGAGGAATAATAGTATCATTTGTAATATATAATTATACGAAAAAGAAAAGAGTATTTACAAAACTATAACGAACAAATTTTTGGAGTTTACAAATTATATTATTTGTTGTATTATTATGTTATAGTACGGAGGTAATATGAATATTAATAAAAAGATTATAGGTTATTGTAAGAATTTTTATAAAATAATTAATTTTAAACCATATGAAGAAGATATTATAAGTGATAGACTTATTAAAATATATCAAAATTATATTTTTAAAATAGATGTTAATAATGAAGAAGATGTTGAAAGAGTAAAACAACTAGATTATGTAATAAATAAATATATTGATGATTTTTTATTCCGTAAGGAATTACAAAAAGAAATTTTAACTATAAAAGTAAGAAGAGATGCTAAAGATATTTTAAAGGAAATAATTAATTCAATAATTAAAATATTTGATAGATATCAAGAAGGTACTACCAGAGTAATATATATTTCAAGATGGATTTAACCATCTTTTTTCTTGCTCTTTTTTAGCATAAATAATATTAGTAATATAGCCATAAATACTCCAAGTATTATTGGAAATACTTTATAAATGGCCATAGAATTATAAAAATTATTAGCAATAAATATATTTACTATATAAAGAATTATTACACTTATTATAAATGGTACTAGGCTAGATTTAACATTTATTAAGTTCTTAAGTTTTAATGAACAAACTGATAAACAAATAAAGATATCAAAAAACCAACCTGCGGAAACAAAGTTTTCAATGTTTTCAATAAACTTAAATAGACTAATTTTTCTTAAAACAGAATATTCTGGATAGCTATAGATATTAACCATTTCTCCTAAAACTATAGTAATTGTTAAGACTACAATAAATATAGTTAGCATACTTATTAAATAATATTTAATGTTTTCTTTAAAAGTTATATGTTCATCAATAGTATTTATAAATGGAGCGGTAGAAAGAACAGCAAATAAAATTGCAGTAATAAATAATTTGTTAGGTTTAACAGTTAGTATTGGTAAGAGATTAGAAAAATCAAATTCATTTGCTAATAATATGGTTTTTAAAAATACTAATACTAAACTTAATACTAATAATACTCCAGCGATTAAAGAAATGTTTTTAATGCTTTTACTGTTTAAATAGGTAGCTAAAAAGACAAAGGGAAGACAAGTTATTATCGATGGGGTAAAGATTAGAAAATAAGAATATAAAAATGTTGCTAAAATAATAAGTAGAATAAATATTAAGAATATTATATAAATAATAAATATTATTCTAATTGAAATATTAAGAATACTTTTTTCTTTTAAATATTCATTTAAAGGTTGATCTATTCTTTTACTTACTAAACTTATTAGATAAATTATGCCAATTCCTAGAATAGACCCAAGAATTATCGCAATATAAGCATCTTTATTAGCATTTAAAAACAAAAGCGAAATACCACCGCCGAGGAATAGAGAACGGGATAAAAAATATGCTAAATTACCTGTTTTAATTTTCATCTTGCACCTCATATATTAAACCTTTTTTATTGATATAAAAATTAACATCACTATCAATATCTGCATGTATCCAGAAATTTTCTTCCTTTTCACGAGTCTTTTGATAGTAGGATTCTCCTAAAAACAAAATATCACTTTTATTTTCTTGCAAAACCTCAATAAAACTTTTAAATTTTTCATTAATTAAACTTTTAAAATCGTTATTTAAAACTTTTAAAACATCAAGATCACGAATTATAAAATTAGGTTCATTATCCATGATTTTGCCAGTTAGAGTTCCTGATAATTTAATAGTTTTAGTGTTAGCATCAATTTTAGCTTTACCTTCAGTTATAGCTATGGAAAAATATAAGTTGTCATAGACTTTAGAATATATCGGACGATAAAAATTATTGGTTAGAATATTATAAATTGTGGCATAATCATTAGAAATAGTGTCTTTATATTCATAATTATCAAAAATAGATAAGCCATCGATTTTAAATTCTTCATCATCTAAAGTAATATTTGAAAAACAAGTATCTTTTCCAAAGGCTAGAGTTTCTTCAACAACTTGATCAAATGTTTTTAAAACGCCACTATTACTAGAATAATTTAAGCTTTCAAGTAAATTGATGATACTTGTGCTAGCTACCGGTTCATTATCGGTAGTATTTTTCAAAATTTTTTCGGGTTCAACATTCATAGAAGAAATCACATAAAAGTTTTCGCGGAAGTAAGTGCTACGCATGAAAAAGTCAATGATACTTGCAAATCTGCCATCAGTAATAGTGTCACTAAGAACCATTAATTTAACATGGGTATAATTAGCTTGATCAGAAAGTGAGTCAGCAGCTTCTTCTAGAGCTTTAGCTAAAGATTTATCACTACCGGTTTTAGTGTATGATTTAATTTTTCCAGAATCTTTATCACCTTGGTCATTTAAAACTTCTAAAGTTATTTTATATTCTTCATCTTTGTGATCTATTCCAATCGCTGTAATTATTGCTAAGTCATTAATTTCTTTATAATCATAGCAGCCACTAAGAGTAAGTAATAAAATTATAAGTATTATTTTTTTCATGTAATCACCTTTGTTTAGTTTTATTTGTATTTGTAAGTAATGAACTTCTTTTAGTATCTTTAGCTAAAGGTATTTTAAATACGGTATTATTAAAATATATTTTGTCAAATGGTGCAAATGGAGCAAAATAAGGTTTGCCAAAACTTGTGATGTTACTAGTGTATATTAAGAAGAAAAGCAATCCTAAAGTAATACCATAAAGGCCAAAGAAACCCGCTAGGACGATAAATATAAATCTAAAGAATCTTAAAGAATTATTAATTTCAACATTACTAAATGTTAGACTCGAAATAAATGTAATAGCAATGACAATTATAGTTATGGGACTAGCAATTCCTGCCGAAACTGAAGCTTCTCCTAGAACTATGGCTCCCAGTATTGATATGGCTGAACCATAATTTGATGGAAATCTTAAGTCACTTTCTCTTAATATCTCACATACGGCTAGCATAAGGATAGTTTCAACAATTGTAGGAAAAGGAACGCCATTACGCTGGATAGCAAAATCAATAAGTAAATTGGTGGGGATAGTTTCCTGGTTATAATTCATAACTGCTATATATAAGGCTGGGGCAATCATCGATAAAAAATAAGCAAATATTCTTAATATTTTAATAAAATTAATATTTTTGCTTTTCGAATAATTATCGATATTCGGATTAATAAAATCAATGAAGAAGGCAGGTATGATTAAAGCAAAAGGGGTGGTATCCATAACTATAGCAATTTTTCCCTCAAGTAGGGCAGTAGAAACCATATCAGGTCTTTCAGTTTGTAAGAATGTTGGATAGACACTACTTTCTTCATCTCCTAGTAAATAACCAATGCTACTAGAGTCAATTACGCCATCAATATCGATATTATCTAGCTTGCTTAATATATTTTGAACTAATTCTTGATCAGCAATATCCTCAAAATATAATACTCCCACTTGCGTACTAGTTTTTCTACCTATTACTCTATTATCAATTTTTAAATTGTGAGATTTTAATCTTCTTTTAATTAAACCAATATTAATTTGATAATTTTCCGTAAAAGAATCTTTTGGTCCATTAATTGATGTTTCTATATCGGCATTAGCTACAGCCCGGTTGATATCTGCTCTAGTTTCAACCCCATAAATATTATCTTTTAAAATAACAATAGTAAATCCATTTGTTAAAAAATATTCTATTTTATCATACTTATCTATTTTTTTAGTATTAGGTCCTGCCAGATAATTTTGAAAATTATTTTTATTTATTTTATCTTTATTATCAATAACATTTTTTAGGATATAATCATTTACTTTATTACTACCACTTACAGTTTCTAAATATATTATATATAAATTATTAAACATATTTAGTTTGATCTCTTTAATAATTAAATCCGGAGTCTTACTAAATTCTTTTTTTAATCTCTCAACTATCTTATTCATACATTCACCACTATTAATATTTGCTAATTTTTGGAAAATATTATATAATTTAATTGATAGTTATGTATAGTGAAATATTTTATGAAACAAAAACAGGTTTTAAAAGGGATTTAAAAAGGATGGCTATAGCATATTTAATAGTCATGTTTGTTGTGCCTTTTATTTTATATTATACAAAATTTGCTATAGTTAAAGCTACATATGATTCTTGGGGAGCTATAGGTAATATAAATTGGGCATTTATTATTATGAGTGTTACAGAATTTATATTTGGGATATATTTTGGTTTAAAAGCTCATAATCCCTATATTTATTATGGAATAATGCTTTTAAGTTTTGTTATTAAATTTTTAGTGTATGGTATAATTTCGGTATTTTTATGGTTTTTTAATTTTTTTGCAGTCATTTTACTTACGGGTCACATTGAATTATTGTTATATCGTTTTGTCATGTCAATAAATGCTTATCATGGAATATTCTTTATTCCAACAATGCTTTGTATGGCGACATTTTTTGGCATTCAAATCGGATTGTTTATCAAAAATAAGAAAAAAAGTAAGAAAATCGAGGAGATGCTAAATGCCAGTAGTAATAGATAGATTTGATGATTTGGGCCGCGGTATTGCTTATGTAGGTGACAAAGTTACCTTTATACCTAATACAATCCCCGGTGATAGAGTTGCTATAACTATAACTAAAGAATCAAAAAAATATAATATTGCTAAAGTAGATAAATATCTAAAGTTATCTAGCATGAGAGTAAAACCAAAATGCCCATACTTTGATATTTGTGGAGGATGTACTTTACAAAATATTAGTTATGAAGATACAATAAATTATAAATACAATAAAGTAAAGAACTTATTTAAGAAAAATAAAATAGATATTAACCCTACAATTATTAAAAATCCAAGTCCCTTTAATTATCGTAATAAAATAAGTTTAAAAGTGGTTGATAAAAAAATAGGCTTTTATGAGGAAAGTACACACAATATAGTAGAAATTAATGAATGCATTATAGCAAGTGATGCAATTAATAAAACAATCCCTTTAATTAGTGAATTTAATATAATTAATGGCAGTATTACGATTAGATGTAATAAAAATGATGAAATACTTATAATACTTGAAAGTAATGATAAATTAAATATTGATATAAATTATCTTAAAAGTAAAATAAAACTAGTGGGTATAGTTATTAACAATGAAACCTTTTATGGCGATAACTTTTTAATTGAAAATATTAATGATTATTTTTATAAAATATCTTATGATTCATTTTTTCAAGTAAATCCTTATGTTGCTAGTATTTTATTTAATGAAGTATCAAAAAGAATAAATGTGGAAGATACAGTATTAGATTTATATTGTGGGGTTGGAACACTTAGTTTAAATGCTTATCGTGCCAAAGAAGTAATTGGTGTAGAAATAGTGGAAAATGCTATACTAAATGCCATATTAAATGCCAGAATTAATAAAATAGATAATGTTAAATTTATATTAAATGATTCAACTAAAGCAATAGTAAAAATAAATAAAAAGTTTTCTAAAGTAATAGTTGATCCACCGAGGAGTGGTTTAACTAAAACAATAATAGAAAATATTTTAAAAGTTAATCCTGAAGAGGTAATTTATGTTTCATGTGATCCTGCAACTTTAGTTAGAGATATTTTGCTATTTATTGATAAATATAGGATAAGTGAAGCAATTATATTTGATATGTTTAGTTATACATATCATGTTGAAACAATGATTGTTTTAAAAAGAAAATTTTAAAAATTGTATATCAAAATCCTTAAAAAATGTATATCAAAAGTCTTAAAATTTGTATATTGAAATTGATTTTTCCTTTGAATTATGCTATAATCTTGATGAAAGTGAGGTAACTTATGGATTTTAATGAAAAAGAATATATGCCTAGATTAATTGATGATTTAATCGATGATTATTTAGATACTTTTGGAGCTATATCTGTTGAAGGTCCTAAATGGTGTGGTAAAACTTGGGCTTCATATAAACATGCTAAAAGTGCTGTTTTTCTTGATGATGAACAAACGCAGGCTCAAGCTAAATTAGATTTAGAATTAATACTAAATAAAGAAATGCCAGAATTAATTGATGAATGGACGCTGGTACCTAAAATTTGGGATAAAGTAAGAAGAAAGTGTGATTTGGATAACAAAAAGGGTAAATACATTTTAACTTGTTCAACTAAATTGAAAGAAAAAAAAGATGACGAAGATAAAGAAAATAAAATATATCACTCTGGAGCTGGTAGAATAGGTAGAGTTAAAATGTATACAATGAGTTTGTGGGAATCAAAAGATTCTTCTGGAAATGCATCAATAATGGATATGTATGAAGGCAAACAAAAAAATGTTAGTTTAGAAGAAGTTGATATTAAAAATATTGCCAGATTAATTATTCGTGGTGGTTGGCCAGGAAATTTAAATACTAAAAATGTTAGTTTAATACCTAAAAGTTATATTGAATCTATTTTAGAAAAAGATATGAATGATGATAAAAAAAGAGATAAAAATAAGATGATAATGTTATTAAAATCTTTAGCTCGTAATGAAACTTCAGTTGTTAGTAATCAAACTATTATAAATGATATAGATGAGTATAATTCTGATAAAGAATTAATTGAAAGCAGAATTACTTTGACAGATTATTTAGATGTTTTAACGAGATTACATATAATTGAAAATCAAAATGCTTATAGTGGAAATTATCGTTCTAAAGAAAGATTGGGAAAGTCCGCTAAAAGGCATTTTACTGATCCATCACTTGCTTGTGCTGCTCTTAATTTAACCGAAGAAAAACTTATTAACGATTTAAAAACATTTGATTTTATGTTTGAAGCATTAGTTGAAAGAGATTTAAGAATATATATGGAGTATTTAGGTGGGCAAATACTACATTTTAGAGATAATGTTACGGGATTAGGAGTAGATTCAATCCTTGAATTTGCTGATGGTTCCTATGCGGCAGCAGAGATAAAACTAGGATTTCATCAAGTAGAAGAAGCTAAAGCGAATTTACTTAAATTCTCTGAAAATATGCTTGTTAAACCAAAATTTATGTGTGTAATTGTTGGAAATGTTAATGCTGTTATGAAAGATCCAGAAACAGGTATTTATATTTTGCCGATAACAGCATTAAAGCCCTAGAGGATAAAATGTTTAGAAAAATATTTAGTATTATTACATATATATTCATAATTATAATAATTGGTATAGTTATTGCTATAGATATGAATACAGCAATATTTTTCTTACCAGTTGTAATAGTTATATTACTTAATTTATTTAGAGATATAATGATTATTATAAAAAAACAAGAATATCTTTCTAAATTAAATAGAATTATTGATATATCTACTTATGTAATGTTTGTTTATATAATTATTTCTTTTGGTGTATTTTTATATATTCGTGAAGAATATTTATATATGTTTATTTTAGCAGTTGGATCGTTTGTTTATTTAATAAAATTTTTACTAAATAAATATAAATAGCTATATTTGACAAAAAAGTGTAAATGTGATAGAATTTGTTTAGTAAAGGGGCAAGAAAAATGGATAAAAAAATTAAAGTGAAAAAAAGAATAAATTATATTGATGTTGTTAATAATGGCGATAAACAAGAAATAGTATATCGTAGTGCTAAATTAACTAACCCCTATTACTATGAAGAAAGAAAAGAGGAGATTTTAAGAATGATTGATGAAATGAAGAATGAAATGATTAATAATTTAAGAGGACATATTAATGAAGAAGTTGTAGCAGAGTTAATACTTAAAGGAAATATACCTGCATCGCAAATTGGTAATTTAGTGGATGTTGCTGAAGATAATTCATCTCTTACAATAGGTAAACAAGTTTTTCCTTTTAATAGTGAAGATTGTACGGTTTTAATGGTTTCATCACTAGATACTAAAGAAAAATTATATGATGTAGCTGGTTTAGAGAGAACTAGAAGAGGAAGATAAATAATTAGACACTCATATGAGTGTTTTTTTCTTCATATATTTTTATATGAAGAAATATATTGCTCATAGGGGTATTTGGAATGAATATGTTAAAGATAATTCATATAAGGCATTGTATGATGGATTATTTAGTTCAAAATATATTGGTGTTGAGGCAGATATAAGAGTAACTAAAGATAATGTTTTTATAATTTATCATGATCCATTGTATAATGGTAAGTTAGTTAAAAATACTTATTATAAAGAAATGAATGGTGTATGTACTTTAGATAGTATTTTAAAAATAAATACTGATAAAATAATATTACTAGAAATAAAAGATTTTAATATGGATGTAAAAAGATTAATTAAATTATTAAATAAATATAAAAGAAATATTATGCTTATGTCTTTTGATACTAATATAATAAAGAAAATAAAAGCATTAAATACTAAATATAAATTAGGAGTATTAAATTATATTATAAATAGTGATATTAACTATGATTTTGACTTTATTTGTTTACTTGATATTATTAGTAATAATTTTGTTATAAATAGTTTTAAAAAAAGAAATATTGAAGTATTAATTTATGGAGTTATTAATAATGCAGAAGATGCCACTTATATAATAGATGATAATAAGTTAAAAAGCCTTGCTAAACTAAAGCATTTTTGATAAAATTTAGTAGGAGTGATAATAGTGCAAGAATTTGTGGTATCAATAATGGAGAGTTTTAGTTATTTTGGAGTTTTCTTTCTTATAGCAATTGAAAATATCTTTCCACCGATTCCATCAGAAGTAATACTTTTATTCGGTGGATTTATGACTACTAAAACTAGTTTAAATATTCCTTTAATGATTTTATTTTCAACTCTAGGCTCTTTACTTGGAGCAATAGTTTTATATTATATTGGTAAAATATTAAATAAAGAAAGACTTAAAAAAATTGTTTCAGGTAAAGTTGGTAAAATACTTCGTTTAAAAGAAAAAGATATTGATATGGCTGATGAATGGTTTGATAAAAAGGGAAATATTACTGTATTTTTCTGTAGATTTATTCCCATAGTTCGGAGTTTAATTTCGATACCTGCAGGTATGAGTGAAATGCCGATGTTTAAGTTTTTAATTTATACTATTGTTGGTTCTGCTATATGGAATACAGTACTTTTAGTAATAGGTAATAGAGTTGGTGAAAATTGGGATGAAATACTTGCAATATTTGATAGATATTCTCACATTGTTTTAATGCTTTTAGTAATTCTATTTATTGTCTTTATAGTTTGGTTTTATAAATTTAGAAAACCTAAAAAAGCTAAGAAAACAGATTGAAAAATCTGCTTTTTTATATTTATGTAGAATTCTACATAATTATATAATAGGAAAGTTATACTTTTTTAAATAAAACCATTGACACAGATTTAAGTCCTCGAAGTTTCACAACTCGACCTCAAGTTATCCACACATTCTTTTCTTTTGCAAAAATATAATATTTGCTATATAATATATATAGGTGTTAGTTATGAAAAAAGAAAATCTTATCGTAATTCTTGGTGGTGTTATATTTTTAGCTATTGGTTTAGTTATTACTTTTAATATAATAGAAAATAGGGAATATAAAAGTAGTGATATAAGTGCAAATATTAGTAATAGTACAAGTAATAATAAAGTGGCTAATGAAAGTAATGAAGAAGATGTAGTTAATGAAGATAATGTAGAAGAGTTTAAAGATACTGTAAAGGATAATACAACTATAAATAAAGATAAAGTAAATGATAATGTAATTGATAAAAAAGAAGAAGTAATAGATAATAATAGTACAAATAAAAATAATGCTAATACTAATAATACAAATAATAGTAATGCTATTACATATAGTGATAAAGATACTGAAGTAATTAATAGTTTAAATGAAACATTAACTAAAGTTAAAAGTAATGTTAGTGATAGTGGTTTTTTAGATTCCGCTAAAGGGGTATTTATAAGTGTTGTAGATTTTCTATTTTATGATGGTAGTATTAGTGGTGTGACTTTTGATGAACTAACTGATAGTGGTAAGAGGAAAGTATTAGAAATAGCTAGTAATATAGATAGTACTATTGAAAATAAATTTCCGGGTTATAAAGAAACTATAAGTGATAAAGCAAGTAATGCTTTTAATAAAGCTAGTGAAATAATTAAGAGTGGTGCTAATGATTTAAATGATTTTGCCAGAGAAAAACTAGGGGAAGATAATTATCAAAGTATCATTGATGCTAAAGATGAACTTGTGTATTATACTAAAAATGCCATTAATTTTATTGGAGATGTATCATCTAGTTTATGGAATAGCGCTAAAGATAAATTGGATAATTGGTATCAAAATTTTAAAAATAACAACTAAAAGCACATTAGTGCTTT